>NZ_JAEPMO010000002.1 GCF_017643905.1 Marivita sp. | reverse complement strand
GCGGTTTCGCCCTCGATTTCCGCGCGTTCTTTCTTCGATTTGGCGATCACCTCAGCCAGCTTGCGCATGCCCACCGCGTTGAAAGCGTTGTTTTCGTCCAAAGACGAAAATGGCGTCTGATCCAGCGCGGTCAGGGACACGCTGTCCAGTTGCAGCCCGTATTTCACCAGCGTGTCAGCCAGTGCTTCATGGACTTGGCGCACAAAGTCCGAGCGGTTCTCGTGCAACTCGTCCATGGTCATCTGTGCTGCGACCGACCGCAGAGCGTCGACCATCATCCCGTCGATCAGCGACTTGAGCTGATCTGGCTGGAAGGTGCGTTTGCCCAGCGTCTGCGCGGCGCGCACAATGGCAGCCTCTTCGGGCAGGACCGAGGCGTAGAACTCGGCCCCCACGTCGATGCGCATCCGGTCCTTGGTGATCAGCGCGCTGTCGCCCGCGCGGATCACTTCCATTCGGATCGTCTGCATGTTGACGCGACTGATCTCGTGAAAGAACGGAATGGCCAGAGTGCCTCCGTCGATCACAACCTTCCGACCACCGACCCCGGTGCGCACAAGGCTGATTTCATTGGAGGCGCGTTCATAGAACCACGCGGCCAGCACGACCACGATTGCGGCAATGACCAGAAGCAGGATGATCCATCCAAGGGCTGTCATGTGTAATCCTCCCTAAACGCTGATCAAAAGACCGGCGGGTAATGGCGACCACCGCGTTCGAGCGTGATCCACCGTAATTCCGTAAACGCATCTAGCGACCAACGCCCGCCATAGCGGCCCACGCCCGACGCCTTGACCCCGCCAAACGGCACCTGCGGTTCGTCGTTGATGTTCTGATCGTTGACATGGACCATCCCGGTCTCAAGCCGCCCGGCCATACGCAGCGCGCGGCCTTCATTGGCGGTCCAGACCGCGGCGGTCAGACCATATTCCGTGTCGTTGTTCATCTCGATCGCCTCGTCTTCGGTGCGGAACGGTGCGACGATGACAACGGGGCCGAAGGTTTCATCGTGCCATATGTCCATGGAACGGTCGACATGGGTCAGCACGGTGGGTTCGACAAAGTTCTCCCACGCGTTCCCGCCCAAAGCGACATGCGCGCCTTTCGCAACGGCATCGTCGATCAGTGCTTTCACACGGTGTGCCTGACGGGTGTTCACCAGCGGGCCGATCACGTTGGTCTTGTCGTTCACATGCCCGGTCTTGAGCTTGGCCGCGCGGGCAAGGAATTTCTGCATGAAGGGTTCATAGACGCTTTCATGCACCAGCAGCTTTTCGGTCGACATACACACCTGACCCTGGTGCATGAAGCTGCCGAAATTGGCGGCCTCTGCGGCCTTTTCGAGATCGGCATCTTCCAGCACGATCATCGAGTCCTTGCCGCCCAGTTCGACGCAGCACTTCTTGAGATGCGCGCCGCATTTGGCCGCGATGTGCCGGCCCACGGCGGTAGACCCGGTGAACGAAATCGCCTTCACACGGTGGTCTTCGATCAGGGCGTCGCCGACCTCTCCGACGCTTTCGCGCGAACAGGTGATGACGTTGAACACCCCTGCCGGAACGCCCGCTTCCTCAAGCACTTCAGCATGGAAAAGCCCACCGGAATAGGGTGTGTCCTCGGACGGTTTCAGCACAACGCAATTGCCCGCCGCCAATGCGGCCGCATAGCCGCGCGAGGTCAGGATGCCCGGCATGTTCCAAGGCGAGATCACGCCGACCACACCCAGCGGCCAACGCGTGGCCATCGACACCTTGCCATCAGCCGAGGGCAGTACCTCGCCTGTCGCTTGATAGCAGAGCGAGGCGGAGGTGCGGAAAATCTCCGCTACGAAGCCTGCCTCGAACACGCCTTTGCCGAACCAGCCGCCGCCTTCGTGCATCACGGCGTGGATGAAATCGTCCTTTCGGCTTTCCCAGACATCCGCGATGCGCAGGAGCATCTTGGCGCGCTCCTGAAAGGTCTTGCCAGACCATTCCGGGAACGCGGCCTGAGCGGCGGCAATGGCGCGGTCCATTTCGGTGGCGCTGCCATCGGGAATACGGGCGAAGAGCGAATTGTCCGACGGGTTCAGATCATCAAACGTGCGGGCGGCAGGCACCCAGCTGCCTCCGATATATAGGCCTCGGATGGTGGGCGCAGAGGAGGTCGAGTCGAGCATGGCGTTATCTCCTTGGCTTGTAGGTTTCAGCGCGGCGGGCCGCCGCTTCGATGTCTTCGATCATGGCGCGCAACCGGTCCGACGAGGACTTGAAGTCAGGGATGGAGGGCTGCGCTGGTCCTGTGGCGTGGGGGGCCGCAGGCCGTGGCACGGGCGCACGCGGTGTCGGCGCGGCCCCGTTGCGGCGTGACGCGGCGGCGCTGGCTTTGGCCACAAGATCAGCGATGTTCGGCGCATTTGGTTTGGGGACTGGTGTCGCACCGTTCGTGACGGGTGCTGGTTTGGGTGCAGGTGCAGCAGGTTTGGCCGCCGGAGCAGATCGCGCAAGTGCGCCGACCGATTTCATCGCGGCTGCTGCAATGTCGCTTGGCTTTGGCCCCGCCGCAGGACGCGGGCTTCCCGGTTTCGGCATCGGAGCCGGGGCAGGGCGCTTCGCCCCGGTCGTAGCACCGCTGCCGCCCAGATAGGCCTTCTGCACCGCCGGGTCATTGGCCAGCCGCTTTGCATCATCCTCGTGCACGATATTTCCGTTCTCCAAGAGGTATCCCCGATCCGCGATGAGCAGGCTTTGCTTGGCGTTCTGTTCGACCAGAAGGATGCCCAGGCCCGCCTGTTTCACCAAGCGCAGGCTTTCGAACAGGTCCTTGCAAAGCAGCGGCGACAGACCCAGCGAGGGCTCATCCAAAGCTAGGATCGACGGGTTCGACATCATTGCGCGGCCGATGGCGACCATTTGCTGTTCGCCACCCGACATGGTGCGCACGGTCTGTTTGCGGCGTTCACCCAGCTTCGGGAACAGCGACAGCACCCGTTGCAGATTGCCCGCCTCGTCATCCCTTGCCCGTTCGGCATAAGCGCCCAGCGTCAGGTTTTCCTCGACCGTCAGATCGCCGAAGACGCCGCGTCCTTCGGGCACCAGTGCGATCCCGGCCTCGACGATCTTGTGCGGTTTCTCCCCGACCAATTGCGCGCTTTCGAGGTTCACATCCCCCGCGACATGCCCCTCGCAAATCCCGCAGATCGCCTTGAGCAGCGTCGATTTTCCGGCGCCGTTGGCGCCCAGTATGACGACGATCTCGCCCTTGCCGACACGCAGCGATGCGCCGTCCAAGGCGCGGTGCTTGCCGTAGCTGACGGACAGGTTGCGCACCTCAAGCATCGTCATCCCCCAGATAGGCGCGGATCACTTCGGGATCGGACAGCACCTCTTCGGGCGTGCCTTCGGCGATCTTGGTGCCGGTGGACATCACGACACAGCGGTCACACAGCGACCGGATCGCGTCCATCACGTGTTCCACCAGAATGATCGTGCGCCCTTCGTCGCGCAGCCGTTTGATCAGCGCGATGCCTTCCTCAAGCTCGGTCGGGTTCAGCCCGGCCAGCCATTCGTCGAGCAGCAAAACCTTGGGTTCCGAGGCCAGCACGCGGGCCAGTTCGACACGTTTGGTGTCGATATAGGTCAGCTCGCCGACATGGGCGTTCGCCCTGCGGTCCAGCCCTACCAGCGCCAGCATACGCAGTGCATGTGCATCCGCCTCGGCCCCCCAGCGGCGGCGATGGCCGAACACGGCACCGGCGCGGACGTTTTCCAGAACGGTCATCGACGGCAGCAGGCGCACGAGTTGGAACGTCCGGGCAATGCCCCGCCGGGCGATGTCCGCCGCGGAAAGATGCGAAATCGGGGTGCCGCGCAGGGAAATCGTGCCCTCGGTCGGTTTCAACGCGCCGGAGATCAGGTTCAGCGTCGTAGACTTGCCCGACCCGTTCGGGCCGATCAGACCCAGCACCTCGTGCTCGGTCACGTCGAAATCCATGTCATTCACGGCGACAAGCCCGCCAAAGCGTTTGGTCGCCCCGCGCAGGGACAGAACGATGGCTCCGGTCGTCATGCAAACGCCTCCCGTTCCCGCAATTTCCGCTTGCCGCTTTCGATCAGGCCGACAAACCCGCGCGGCAGCAGGTAGACGATCACCAGAAAGCTGAGGCCCAGAAGCAGCGTCGTCTGGTTCGGGAAGCTGGACGAGATCGCCTCCCACAGCAGGGTGAATGGGATCACGCCGACCAGCGGCCCCCACAGCCGACCCGTGCCACCGAGCAGTGCCATGATCACCACGAGAAACGACAGCATCGGCGTAAACGCCAGCGCGGGTTCGATGTAGATGTAACGCGGTGCCAGAATCGACCCGACCACGGCAGCGGTGGCTCCGGACACCATGAACAGCAGGATCTTCGCCCGCGACGTGTTGATGCCGGAATGGCGCGCGACCTCTTCATCATCCCCGATGATGCGCAGGGCAAAGCCAAGGCGCGACCGTCCGATGGCCCAGCCGGTCAGATAGACGATTGCGGCCAGGACCAGCAGTTGCCAGTAGATGTGGACCTCGGTGATGTCGGTCAGAACGTAGAGGCCCTTTTGACCCGACAAGTTCTGCCCCCACGTCACCACCTGCCGCACCAGTTCGGCCAGACCCAACGTGAAGATCACGAAATAGACCCCCGACAGGCGGAGCGTCGCCAAGCCGACCAGCACTGCCAGCACCGCGCCAAGGACGGCCGCGATGGGCAGCGTCACCCAGTAGTTCAGCCCGTTCTCGATCCCGATGGCGGTGGTGTAGGTGCCAAGCCCGAAGAACGCCGCTGTCGCCAGCGAGATGTAATGGGTCGGGCCAGAGAAGAGCGCCCAGCTTGTCGCCAGAACGGCATACATCGCGATGGTGATGCCGATGGACAGCATATAGGCATCGCCGGTCAGCGGTAGGCAGGCGGCAACTGCCAGCAAAACTGCCGAGAGGGTGATGGACTGCCAGTCGCGCTTGGTCATGTTGTGCGCCTCCCGAACAGGCCCTGCGGACGGAATAGCAGGATGAGGACAAAGAGCAGATAGGCTGCAGCCAGTGTCAGACCGGGGTCGATCAACGTGGCTACGAATGTCTCCAGGATACCCAGCAAGAGTGCTGCGACGATGGTGCCGCGCACGTCACCGACACCGCCCATGATCACGATCACCAGTGCCTTGAGCGTGAAGAGCACGCCGGTCGAGGCATCGAGCATCAGGAAGGTGGAAATCAACGCACCGCCTACGGCGGTCACGGCCCCGCCAAGGGCGAAGGCCAACGCGGACAGCTTGGGCACATCGATGCCCACCAGCCGCGCGCTTTTCGGATCGACGGCAATCGCCCGGATCGACATGCCCGCTCGGGTGCGGTTCAGCCAAAGCCACAAGCCACCGCAGATGATCACTGCCGCCACGGCTGCGGTCACGCGATTCAGTGCGTATGTGTCCCCGATCAGGGTGATGGGACGGGCGAGGTAGGAATAGGAAAAGTAGTCACCGCCAAACAGCGCCAGCATGATGCCGACCGATACGAAGGCGAGGCCAAAGGTGGTCAGGATCGCGTCGACCTCAAGCTGGCCATGCGACTTGGCGCGTTTGACCAGCGGGCGCAGCATCACGACATAGATCAGCCAGTTCAACCCAAACGCCAGAGGCGCCACGATGAAGAGCGTCAGAAGCGGGCTGACCTGACCCGCCGTGTAAAACCAGAAGGCCGCAAAGCCGCCGGCCACAAGGAATTCCCCATTGGCGAGGTTCATGATCCTTGCCATGCCATATTGCAGGTTCAGCCCCATCGCGATCAGCGCGTAGGTGCCACCCAGCAAAAGCCCTGTGATCAGAATATCCATGTGGTCTCCGGGTTAGGTGTGGATGGCCCCGGACCTGCCGGGGCCAACGCGGGATTATTCCCAGCCGGTCTTGGGCATTGCGGGAACGGCACCGTCACGACCGGTCGAGGCCACGCCCTTGAACACGCCGCCCTGCCACTGACCCACGGTCCAGTATTTGGCGTTCGAGTTGTTCTCGTCCCATGTGATCGGGCCGATGATCGTGTCGAAGTCGTTGTTGGCGATGTATTCCGCCACAGCCGCCTTGTCCGTGGTGCCAGCGCCCTCGATGGCCTGCTGCAGGATCTGGAACGAGGCGTAGGCCGGCGCAGAGGCCCAGAAGTCGGGCTTCGCGCCTGTCACGGCTTCGTGGCGGGCTGCGTAATCCTTGAACGCGTCGCCATCGGCGAACACGCCCCCTGCACCGAGCACGCCCTCAGCCGCGGCTCCAAAGCGTGCGCCGTAAGACGGGAACGCGGTGGCCACGGCTGTGTAGAACGCTTTGGGAGCGAGACCCGCGATCTGCGCCTGTTCGGTCAGACCAAACGTGTCAGGCGGATAGGACCACGCGACAAACGCATCGGGGTTCGAGTCCTTTGCGCCGTTGATAACCGGTGACAGGTCCTGCGTGCCGAGCGGGTAGGACGAGTCGTAAACGATTTCAAACCCGGCGGCCTCGAACTGAGGACGCGCGGCTTCGGCCAGTTCGATGCCGAACGCATCTGCCACGTTGACCATGGCGACCGAGTTGCCGATCTCTCCTGCGTCGCGCATCTGGGTCAACACGTCAACGACACCGCCTGCAAGGCCGGTCGCGCCGCCCAGCAGGAAGTACATGTTCGGGAACTTGCTCGACAGGTCCGCGATCTGGTCGGAAATCGCTGTGTGCGTAACCATCGGGTAGCCATAGCGTTCAAAGATGGGGGCCGCCGCAATGTTCAGGCCGGTCCCATAAGGTGCGAGGATGAAATCCGCCTCGTCCTGCGTTGCCAGTCGCTGCACTGCCTTGATGGTCTCACCCGGGTTGGTCTGGTCATCGTATTCGATGATCTCGACCATCATCTTGGTGCCACCGACGTCGATGCCACCGGCTTCGTTCACGTCATGTGCCCAAAGCTGCACGTTCGGCCAGAACGTGACCGCACCACCACCGGCAAGCGGGCCGGTCTTGGGGCCAACCGCGCCGATCTTGAGCGTCTCTTGTGCGGCAAGCGGGCCGCTCAATGCGGTGGCAACGGTCAGGGCCGCGGCCAATCCGAATAGGTTTCTGCGTTTCATGTGTCGTCCTCCCTTATTGGTTGTTGGTTTTGCCCTCGGGCGAGGGCTGGTCGTGCTTGGCGATCCATTGGCAGTCGGTGAATTCGGTCACCGCATCGCGCCCGCCAAAGCGGCCATAGCCTGACGCTTTGACGCCGCCGAAGGGCAGGCGCGGGTTGTCATAGACGGTCGAGCCGTTGACATGGCCGATCCCGGTTTCGATCTGGCAGAGCATGTCCTGCGCCGCAGCCGTGTCGCGACTGAAGACCGATGCCACGAGGCCGAAATCCGTGTCATTGGCGATGGCCAGCGCTTCTTCCGCATCACCGACACGGATCACACCGGTCACGGGGCCGAACGCCTCTTCGTCGTAAAGCATCATTCCCGGTGCAACCCGGTCCAGCACCGCAGGCTGCAAGCCGCCGCCGGACAGTTCGCCGCCAGTGACCAGAACCGCGCCTTTTGAGACCGCATCGTCGATCATCGCCCGCACCCGCACCGCCGCCGCCGGGCTGATCAGTGCACCCAAGGGGCTGGCCTGACCGGGTTCAAAGCGCAGCGCCTCGGCCTCTCGCGCCAAGCGTGCGACCAGAGCGTCCGCAACCGACGTGTCTGCGATCACCCGTTCGGTCGACATGCAAATCTGGCCTTGGTTGAAGAAACTGCCATGGGCGATGGCGCGAGCGGCAAGGTCGATGTCGGCATCTGCCAGAACCACCGCCGTGCCCTTGCCGGACAGTTCCAACAAACACGGCTTGAGGTGCTTGGCCGCACTCATCGCGATTTCGCGCCCGACGCGGGTTGAGCCAGTGAAATTCACACGCCGCACAGCCGGGTGGGCGATCAACGCATCCACCACTTCTTCCGCGTGGTCTGGCGCATTGGTGATGTAGTTCAAGACCCCATCCGGGAGACCGGCATTGCAGATCGTTTCCGCCACCCATTCATGCGTCTTGGGGCAAAGTTCCGAGCCTTTCAACACAACCGTGTTGCCGCAGGCCAAGGGCGCGGCCACGGCACGGGTGGCCAATGTGACCGCAGCGTTCCACGGCGCGATACCAAGCACCACACCAGCCGGTCTGCGCCGCAGAAAATGGCCCTCCACCGGGCTTTCCGTATTGTCGAGGACCTCGGCCAGATCAGAGGTCTGCCGCAGCATTGCCGCGGCCAATCCAACGTTGAAGCGCACCCAATCCGGGGACGATCCCACTTCGGCGCAGGATATATCGACCACCTCGTCCGCATGCGCCTCAAGCGCGTCGGCCGCAGCCTGCAAAAGGCCGATCCGGTCGCGCACTGGGGTCGCTGCCCAATCGGCAAAGGCGCTGGCTGCAGCAACAGCAGCAGCGCGTGCTTCGGCCGCGCGTCCGGCGGCGGCGCGGGTCACCACGGCGTCTGAGACAGGGTCGCGTCGTTCGAACGCAACCACCGGATCAGGCGCGATGTGTCGCCCGGCAATTATCAAGCGGGTTTCGTACAGATGCTCCTCCCCAGGCTCACTGAACGGGCCGTCTCCCCACGGCATATCTCTAAAATCGTGCTGACTTGCGCAGAGTAAATGATATCTTGCGGCAATAAGTTATCATTTTGCGGGATTCTTGATGCCAGATCTGCGTTTTCACGACTCCGCCACCGTGCGCGCCGGGGCTTTGACCGGGGGATTGCGCAGTCGCATCGTCGGTCTGGCGGAAAGCCTGCGTGGCCCGTCCTGGTGTGCCGTTCTGCTGGAAGAGGGCGGTGCTGTATTGGCGGGCGAGGAAGACCGGATCAATGCGCCCGTGCTGGCATGGCGACCCTGGGATGACACGTCGCGCCTGCGCTTCGATGCGGGCACGGTGGGAACTTATGTGCTGCTCAGCGCGAGCGCCTTGGGCAACACCATCGGGCACCTGCCCGAAGCCCGCGACCTGCGCGATGTGGCCGATCACAAGCTGACGGTGCCGCTCACCTCTGCATCCGAACGCAGAGGCGCCCTGCGCACAGCCTTTGCCGGGATACGCCGCGAATTGGAGGACGATGCTGTCGCGGCCCATGTGGTGGTCGAGGCTTATCTGCGGGTGATCCTGATCGAACTGCTGCGGTCCGCGCCGTCCTATTCCGATGGTCCGCAGGGGGCCAGCCCGTCGCATCGCGCCTTTACCCGGTTCAGCACGCTGGTCGAACGGCATTTCCGCGACCGATGGTCGGTGTCGCTATACGCGGAAACGTTGGGTGTGACGCGGGACCGACTGGGAGACATCTGCCAGCGGGTGCGCGGGCTTGGCCCTAAGGACATTATCGACCGGCGGGTGATGATCGAATCGCGGCTGCTGCTGGAAACCTCGGGGCGGTCCGTCAACGAGATCGCAAGCGCGCTGGGCTTCGGGTCCGCGGCGCAGTTCAGCCGGTTTTTCGTACGCCACGCCAACCAGCCGCCGGGCGCTTACAGGCTGTCTTTTCTCAAGGGTTTAGAGCAGGGCGTGTCCGATCCTGCGCGGCCATTCGACTGGCCTTAGCACATTTCTGTATACAGGAATTCGCATTGTCTCGCATTTTCAGCGTATAAATCCGAGATTGACAGATTTCTGTATACAATCTACGAAATGATCAGAACGCCGCAGGGGAGAGCGGCGCGCGCTCTGAGGGGGGTGCATGTCTGATCGCAAGACTCAGTTCGACAAGGCGCTGCTTGGCCTTCGGTCGCTCGTGATGAGCGGCGAATTCGCCGCAAGCACGCGTTTGCCCGAAGTGGCTTTGGCAGAACGGCTTGGCCTGTCGCGCACGCCGCTGCGTCAGGCGATGGACCGTCTTGTCGCCGAAGGCTTGCTGGAACGGATCGAAACCGGCGGGTGCCGCGCCGCGCGCTTCACGCTGGACGACATCAATGACGCGATCGAACTGCGTGGCGTTATCGAAGGCACCGCTGTCCGCATCGCGGCAGAGCGAGGCGCAGACCCAGATGCCCTGGCCGAAGCCGAGCGTGTACTGGACCGGATCGACACAGCGCTGACCAATCCCGAACATATTGATTTCGAGGCTTATATCTCTGAAAACGCGGCGTTTCATCTGCTCATGGCGCGTCTGGCGGGCAGCCAGCTGATTCAGCGCGAAGCCGACCGTGTCAGCCGCCTGCCTCTGGCATCCCCCAGCGCTTTCCTGCGCGAACAGGAACTGATCCCGGATTTCAGCGCATCGCTCGTCCGTGCGCAGCACCAACACCGTGCCATCCTCGAGGCGATCCGCGCCCGGGAAGGCGCGCGCGCCGAACATCTGGCGCGCGAACACGCCCGCCTTGCGCGGCGCAACCTGGACTATCTCGCCAATGCCGGACCGGGGGTCGCGACGCGCGTGCCCGGCCTGTCTCTACTATCTGCAGAATAATTACCTTTGGAGGAAATCACACCTATGCCGAGCTTGTCAGATAAGATGAAGGAATGGGGAAATCCCGTTGAAATGCTTCGGAATTCCCAGATCGGGATGTATGTCTACCCGGTCGTTACACCGGAATTCCGCAACTGGCGGGTAGAGCAGGAAGCGTGGCGCAAGACCGCAGTTCTGTTCGACCAGTCCCACCACATGGACGAGCTGATTGTCGAAGGCCCGCAGGCCGAGGAATTCCTTGCCTATCACGGCATCAATGCATTCGGAAATTTCAACCTGAACCGCGCCAAGCACTATGTGCCTGTGACGCCCGCTGGTCATGTGATCGGAGACCACATCATCTTCCGCGAGCGTGAGGACAAGTTCATCCTCGTCGGCCGTGCGCCGACCTCCAACTGGCTGATGTTCGCCGCCGCTTGGGGCAAGTGGAACGTCCGGATCAAGCACGACCCTCGCTCCACATCGCGCCCCGAAGGCGAGCGCGTGTTGCGCACCCATTATCGCTACCAGATTCAGGGCCCGGACGCGCCGAAGATCTTTGAAAAGATGAATGGCGGACCGATCCCGGACATCAAGTTCTTCCACGTCGACTGGATCAATATCGGCTCCAAGAAGGTGCAGGCGCTGCGCCACGGCATGTCCGGTGCGCCGGGTCTCGAAGTCTGGGGCCCGTATGAGGACAAGCACTACATCCACTCGACCATCCTTCAGGCGGCGCGCGATGCAGGCGTTGATCTAGTCCAGTGCGGCAGCCGCGCCTATTCGACCAACACGCTTGAGTCGGGCTGGATTCCGTCACCGCTGCCGGGCATCTACACCGGCGACGGCATGTTGGCCGATTACCGCGACTGGCTGGGCACCGACATGTACGAAGCGGCAGGCGCCATCGGCGGCAGCTTCATCAGCGACAACATCGAAGACTACTACGTGAACCCGTTCGAACTGGGCTACGACTTCTACATCGGCTGGAAGAAGGACGACTTCATCGGCAAGGACGCGCTTCTCAAGATGAAAGAGAGCAAGACCAACCGCAAGAAAGTCACCTTCGAGTGGAACAAGGAAGATGTGCTCAAGGTCATCGCATCGGCGTTTGAGGACGGCATCCCCTACAAGTGGATCGACTTCCCGCAGCCGAACTACGCGTCCTCGTCGGTGGATATGGTCATGCACGGTGACAAAATGGTCGGCATGAGCATGTTCAACGGCTACAGCTATAACGAACGCTGCGTGCTTTCGCTTGGCGTCGTGGACCAGAGCGTCGAGGTGGGCGATGTCCTCACTCTGCGCTGGGGTGAAAGCGATGACACGGCAAAAACCTCGACCGAGCAGCACAAACAGGCCGAAATTCGTGTCCGTGTGTCGCCGACACCGTATTCGAACGAAGCCCGTTCGAGCTATGCTGAGAACAGCTGGCGGACAAAAGCCGTCTGATCGGCACGAAATTCAGGTGGCGCCCACGCAGAAGGGGCGCCGCCTGTCACACTTGGTCTGACAGGGTCGGACCACTCATGGGAGGAAGACATGACACTCAGAACGACGTTTATCGGAGCCGCTTTGGCTGTGGCTGCCGCTGCACCTCTGGCCGCTCAGGAATTGAAATTCGCCAATTTCACGCCGCCGTTCCACACGGTCAATGCCAGCGTGATCGAAAAACTGAACGCCGATCTGTCGGCGGCGACGGGCGGAAGCCTGACCGTGCGCGGCTATCACGGCGGTGAACTGGGCGCGGGTCCGGTCGAGCAATATGTCCGCGCGGTACAGGGCGTGGCCGACATCACATGGGGTCTGCCGGGCTATACCTCGCAGCAGTTCGAAAAGACCATGATCGTCGAACTGCCGGGTGTTGTGCCGGAAGGCAAATCCGGCGCAGACGCGCTCTGCGATGCGATGGACGAGATCGCGGGCGAATTCCCCGGCACGGTGCCTGTGGCGCTCTGGACGTCCGAGCCGAACATCATGATCATGAAGGACAAGGTTGTCCGCACCCCTGCCGATCTGGCGGGCCTCAAGATCCGCGTCGCGGGCGCAACAGCTGGCAAAGTGGCCGAAGCTCTGGGTGCAACGCCGGTGCAAATGCCGATCAACCAGGTCTACAACTCCTTGCAGACCGGACTGATCGACGGCGTGTTCACCGGATCCTCCACGCTCAACGACTTCAAACTTGACGAAGTGGCGGATGCCTTCACCATCGGCGCACCGCTGGGCCGCCTCGCGTTCTTTGCCGTGATGGGCCAGAACGCCTATAATGGCCTGTCCGACGAGGCCAAGGCGGCCTTCGACGCTGCCAGCGGCTGTGCGCTGGGCAACAATGCCGAAACCGCATGGAACGTCACCGCAGAAGAAGGCGTGGCGCGGGCCCGTCAGGACAGCAAGAACACCTTTGTCGATCTGACCCCCGAAGAAACACAGGCCTTTGCCGATGCCGTGTCTGGCGTGGTGGCCGAATATGTCGCCAGTGTTGGCGGCGAAGCAGCTTTGGCTGCAATGCAGAACTAAGTGTTGGAGCGGATACGCACCCTTGCGGACAGGCTGATCGGCCTGTCCGCCGCTATTGGATCGACCGCTCTCTTGTTTGTTGTGGGTGTGGTGCTGATTGACGTGGTGGGGCGGGCCTTTGGCAAACCTCTCTACGGCGGCCAGGACGTCGCGACGATGGCGACGGTGATCCTTGTCTTTGCGCCAATGGCGCTCTGTGACCGGCTGGGCGGGCACATCTCGGTCGATCTGTTCGAACGCTATTTCCCGGACGCAATGAACTGTCTGATCGACATCTGTGTTGCCACCATGGGCGCGGTTATCTTTGCCACGCTGGCATGGGCCACATGGGACAGCGCCAAACTGTCAGTCATGCTCAACCTGTCGACCAACCTTCTTTATCTGCCCAAGGCGTGGTTCCAATGGGCCTCTATCGGGTTTCTGTGCCTCGCATCTCTTGGCCTTGCCCTGCGCGCGCTTGAGCTTTCGATCACGGGCCGCGACATCCGCAAAGAGACCCACTCATGAGCGCGTCCGTCACAGGCGTGGTTGGGATGCTCGCGCTGTTTGCGCTGCTGGCGCTGCGGGTACCCGTGGCCTTTGCGATGTTCGTGATCGGCTTTCTCGGCATCTGGGCGCTGAACGGTCTGAACGCGGCCACCTCGCTCTTGGCGTCCGAGGCGTTCACCTTGGCCTCCTCGCCGGAATTGGTGGTGATCCCGCTCTTCATCCTGATGGGCAATGTCGCATCGCAGACCGGTATGAGCCGCCAATTGTTCGACGCCGCTTATGCTGTAATCGGGTCGATCCGCGGCGGCTTGGCTTCGGCCACTGTGATCGGCTGCGGCGGGTTCGCGGCGCTATCAGGGTCGTCCGTCGCGTCTGCCCTGACAATGGGCAAGGTCGCCCTGTCGGAAATGGACCGCTTCAAATACGACGACCGCCTGTCCACTGGCGTGGTTGCAGCGGGCGGCACGCTGGGCATTCTGATCCCGCCCTCCACAGGTTTTGTGATCTATGCCATCCTCACCGAGCAATCCATCGGCCGCCTGTTCCTTGCCGGTGTACTTCCGGGCCTGCTCTTGCTCACCATGTTCGTACTTGCGGTAACGATGCTCTGCATGATCCGCCCAGAATTGGGACCAGCCGGGCCAAAGACCGCCCTGTCCGAGAAACTCCGGGCGATTGGAGGTGCCGGACCCATTGTGCTGGTCATCTTCATCACCATCGGCGGCATGTATGGCGGTTTCTTTTCGCCGGTTGAGGCAGCCGCCGTTGGGGCAGGGGCGGTGATCCTGATCGGCGTGGTCACCCGAACAATGACGCTCTCCATGCTCTGGGCCGCCTCGAAAGACAGCGTCGTGACCACGGCCACGGTCATGCTGATCCTCATCGCCGCGCATATGATCAATCCGTTCCTCGCGCTCAGCCATATGACCGATCTGGTGGCGCAAGCCTTTGTCGCGCTTGATCTCGGGCCGATGGGCAGCCTGCTGTTGATCCTTGGCATCTACATCGTGCTCGGGTGTTTCCTTGAAGGCTTCGCGATGCTGGTGCTGACCTTGCCGATCTTCTTTCCCATCGTGCTGGAGACGGGGATCGACCCGATCTGGTTCGGCGTGCTGGTCGTGCTTTCGCTCGAGATGGGGCTGATCTCTCCACCTGTGGGGCTTAACGTGTTTATCGTGAAATCCGTGGCGCCGGGCGTGTCGCTGGGGCGGATCTTTGTCGGGGTCATCCCGTTCTGGGTGATGATGCTGATCACTCTGGCCATACTTGTAGCTTTCCCGCAGATCTCGCTCTTCCTGCCAAACACCATGTTCAATTGAGGCCCCTATGACCGAACCCTGCTTTGACGTAGCCCATCTTGGCCATGTAGAGGTCCTGACCAACAGGTTCGACGAGAGCCTTGATTTCTTCACGCGGGTCTACGGGTTGAAGCTGTCCGCGCTGGAGGGCGACAGCGCCTATCTGCGGGCGTGGGATGATTACGAGTTTCACACACTCAAGCTCACCAAATCCCACACCACAGGTGTCGCCCATATCGGTTATCGCGTGTCCTCCGAGGCGGCGCTGGAACGACGGGTCAAGGTGATCGAGGCATCGGGTTACAAGATACATGGCTGGGTCGACGGCGATCTGGGCCATGGGCGCGCGTATCGGTTTGAAGACCCCTTCGGCCATGTGTTCGAACTCTACTGGGACACGGTGAAATACGATCCGCCCGAGGATGACAAGCCAGCCCTGAAGAACATGTCGAGCCGCTTTCACGCGCAGGGTGTCTCTCCGCGCCGGATCGACCATTTGAACCTGTTGGCCGAGGACGTGACCCAGTTCCGCGACTTCATGCAGACCTGTCTGGGCAGCCGCGTGACCGAACAAATCCGACTGGACAACGGGCGGCTGGGCGGCTGCTGGTTCACGATCAACAACAAGACCTACGATCTGGCCTGCACCGAAGAACATGGGCGCGGCCAGAACCGTCTGCACCATGTCACCTACGCGACCGACCAGCGCGAAGACATCCTGCGCGCGGCTGACATCTTTCTGGAAAACGGTGTCCACATCGAAACCGGACCGCACAAGCACGGCATTCAGGGCACGTTCTTCCTGTATGTCTGGGAACCGGCGGGCAACCGGGTGGAACTGGCCAATGCGGGCGCACGGCTGATCCTGCAACCTGATTGGGAAACCGTGACCTGGACCGAAACGGAACGCAAAAAGGGGCAGGCCTGGGGGCTCAAGACGATCGAGACCTTCCACACCCACGGCACGCCTCCGGTCGAGGGTTAAAGGCGCATTGGTGGAGGCAGCGCCCAAGGTCATTGTCGACACGTGGCTGTCCCGCTTGGGGCTGACCGCCAGTTTGCCTGTGACGCTGGCCAGTCTGACGACCATCATCCGCGCGCATCTGGACCGCATTCCGTTTGAAAACCTGACCGTTTTCTGTGGCGATGTTCCCGAAATTGGGATCGACGCGCTTGCCACCAAAATCCTGCATGCGAAGCGCGGGGGCTATTGTGTCGAACTGAACCCGCTTCTCTGCGCCGGATCGCGCAGTCTGGGCTTTGACGCCCGGTTGTGCATGGCGCGTGTTCTGTGGCAGCGCGACGTGCCGGGGCCACGCAGTCATTGCCTGTGCATCATTCGGCTGGACGGAGCAGACTACCTTGTCGACGTGGGGTTTGGTGGGCCGGGGCCAACCGAACCTTTCATGCTGGGGTCAGACAGCCCGGACCTGCGGACGGAACACCGGGCTGGACTTGGCACGGTCCTGAGCCGTCAGGTTGCCGAAGGCGATTGGCGTGATCTCTATGCCTTCACCGACGAAGTGACGACGATGTCGGATGTGCAGGCCGGCAACTGGCTCGCGGCGACTCTGCCGGGATCGCTTTTCACCCGCACGCTGATCGTCACCCGCCATATCGGTGACACGAGGTTGGTGCTGGAGGGCGCGACGTTTCGCAAATTTGCGAAGGGCAGGGCACCCGAGGTTTGGGTTTTGCAAACTCCGGAGGCGGTCCTGTCGTGCCTGCGGGAGGCGTTTGATCTGGACCCACCGCCAGAACTCACGGACGCGTTGATCGACAAAGGGATTTTTTGACCAGATGGTCAAAAAGCCGCCAAGCCCGCATTGGTGTTCAACAGGAACTGGGTGAAGATCGGGCTGCTGGCTGCACCGATGGCCCGCGCATTGCCGCCCACGCTGCCGGGTTCGATCTGTGGTGCGATCAGACCACGGGTGTCCTGATTGACAAGATAGCGCCGCACCCGTTCCACCAGCTCGGTCCGGACTGCGGCGGGAAAGGCTCCGTCGATCAACACCGCTTCAAAGTCTATCACCGCGCAGACCGACAGCGATGCCTTGGCCAATTCCTGCGCCGTCTCCCCGATCCACGGATCGACATATCGGGACAGGTCGTCCCAGTTCTGCGGCTGGTTCCACAACACGCGCGGGTTGATACCGGCCTGTACCAACCGCCCTTCCAGCAGGTGGATCGAGGCCACGTCGATCAATTGCTGGCTTTCGCCCAATGGCCCCGTGCTGCGCAGCGATCCAAGCGCGCCTGCATTGCCCTGATTGCCTTCGAACACCGTGTCGTTGACGACAACCCCGCCACCCACGAATGAGCCGATGAAGAAATACGCGTAGTCGCGGAACTCATGTGTCCGTCCGTACAGGTGTTCGGCCCGGCATGCGGCCGTCGCGTCATTGACCACGAACACAGGGAGATCGCTGAACCGGGCGACCTGTTCGGCGAAGTCCAGATCCTTCCACGACTTGAAGCGTTGCGACGGCGCGCCGATCAGGTCGTTCCATTTCCAAAGTTCGAACGGGGCCGCGATCCCGATACCGCAGACCCGGTCCCGTTCCTCGGCGTCGAGATCGGCCAGCAACGTGGCCATGCCTGATTCGAGAAAGGCGAACACCTCGTCGGGCAGGGGGTAGGTATAGGCCGTACTGACCTGGGCGCGGACGTTACCGGTGAAATCGAGCAAGAGAAGATCGGCGCTGCGTCGTCCGATCTTCAGGCCAAGCGACAGGACGCCATCGGGCGACAACTCCATCGGAATGGACGGCTTGCCGACCTTGCCCCGCACGGGATCGCCACGGCGCAGGAACCCGTCCTGTTCCATTTTGCGAAAGATCACTGAGACCGTTTGCGGCGACAGGCCCGTCAGGCGGGCAAGGTCAATTCCCGCCATGCCACCACGGCGCTGCAACATCGAAAGCAGCAAGCGTTCATTATGGTTGCGCACACCGCTTTGGTTGACGCCCCCGCTTGCTCCTCTGATCTTACCACCGTCCATGTCGCGGACCTTAGCCTAACGCTGTTTCCTCGCAATGATGGCAGATGATATTTAATAAATAAAGTTTATTTATTTATTGACAGGCGGTTTGGAATCTGGCCTTTTCGCTTTCAACCTGCAGCGGAAACCGCAGGCAGGGGGAAGCGGTCTGAACACAGTCCGTATGATTGACCATTGAAGATTTCTGGGAGGAAACCATGAAAAAACTACTGCTGAGCTCGGCTGTTGCCCTTGCGTCCATGTCCGGTGCGGCCTTTGCTGCGGGTCACGGCGTCAGCGCGTGCCTGATCACCAAGACCGACACCAACCCGTTCTTCGTGAAGATGCGCGAAGGTGCCGAAGCCAAGGCTGCAGAGCTGGGCATCACGCTCAACAGCTACGCGGGCAAGGTCGATGGTGACCACGAAACGCAAGTGGCAGCCATCGAAACCTGCATCGCCAATGGCGCAAAGGGTATCCTGCTCACCGCATCCGACACGTCCTCCATCGTTCCTGCGGTTCAGCAGGCACGTGACGCGGGCATCCTCGTGATCGCGCTCGACACGCCGCTCGAGCCGATTGACGCGGCCGACATGACCTTCGCTACCGACAACTTCCTTGCGGGTGAGCTGATTGGCCAGTGGGCACGCGCTGCTCTGGGTGACGACGCTGCAAACGCACGCATCGCAACGCTTGACCTTGCCGTGAGCCAGCCGACCGTCGACGTGCTCCGCAACCAGGGCTTCCTGCAGGGCTTTGGCATCGACCTGGCCGACCCGAACGTGATCGGTGATGAAACCGATCCGCGCATCGTCGGCAGCGACGTGACACAGGGCAACGAAGAGGGCGGTCGCCGCGCGATGGAGAACCTTCTAGCGAAAGACCCGACCATCAACGTGGTTCACACCATCAACGAACCTGCGGCTGCCGGTGCCTATGAGGCGCTCAAGGCCATCGGTCGTGAAAACGACGTGCTGATCGTATCGGTCGACGGCGGTTGCCCCGGCATCCAGAACGTCAAGGATGGCGTGATCGGCGCCACCTCGCAGCAGTATCCGCTGCTGATGGCCTCCAAGGGCATCGAAGCGATTGCTGCATGGGCCGCAGATGGCACCAAGCCGTCGGCGACAGATGGCAAGGATTTCTTTGACACCGGTGTGGCTCTGGTCACCGACAAGCCGGTCGATGGCGTCGAGTCGATTGACACCACCGAAGGCACCAACCTCTGCTGGGGTTGATCCGACTCACATCTGACTGAACAGTCGTGAAAAGGGCGGGGATCGACCCGCCCTTTTCGCAAGAACGACCCGTTTCTTCGTGAGGGAGGATTCAATGCCATCATCAGACAATTATGAATCGGTTGTCAGCAAGGCGAATGCCGAAGTCGCATCCTTTGGTGGACGCGACAAAAGCCTGATCGACCGGTTCCATCACGCTTTGCATACGACACCGGCGCTGGTGCCTTTGATCGTTCTCCTGTCGGCGATCATCATTTTCGGTCTCGCTCTGGGATCGCGCTTCTTTTCGCCCTTTGCACTGACGCTGATCCTGCAACAGGTGCAGATCGTCGGCATCGTGGCCGCGGCACAATCTCTGGTGATCCTGACAGCCGGCATTGACCTGAGCGTTGGTGCCATCGCGGTGATTTCCTCAGTGGTGATGGGTCAATTCACCTTCCGCTATGGCCTGCCGCCCAGCGTTGCCATCGTGTGCGGGCTGGCCTTTGGAACGGCCATTGGCGCACTCAACGGTTGGCTGGTGGCGCGGATGAAACTGCCGCCCTTCATCGTGACCTTGGGCATGTGGCAGATCGTTCTGGCGGCAAACTTCCTTTATTCTCAGAACGAGACCATCCGGTCTCAAGATATTGCGGAACAAGCGCCGCTTTTGCAGTTCATGGGTAATAAGTTCAACGTTGGCGGGGCCGTGTTCACGTTCGGCGTCGTATTCATGGTGCTCTTGGTTCTGGTCCTGGCCTATGTCCTCAAACACACGGCATGGGGACGGCATGTCTACGCGGTCGGGGATGATCCGGAAGCGGCAGAGCTTTCGGGTGTCAACGTCAAGCGCACGCTGATTTCCGTCTATGCCCTTGCCGGTCTGATCTGCGCCTTTGCGGGCTGGGCCCTGATCGGGCGCATCGGATCGGTGTCGCCAACCTCGGGACAATTGCTCAACATCGAAAGCATCACCGCTGTGGTGATCGGGGGCATCTCGCTGTTTGGCGGGCGTGGATCGATCCTCGGGACGTTCTTCGGGGCGTTGATCGTGGGCGTGTTCACGCTTGGTCTGCGGCTGGCGGGCGCCGATGCGCAATGGACCTTCCTCTTGATCGGCGCACTCATCATTGCCGCTGTTGCGGTAGACCAGTGGATCAGAAAGGTGGCAGCATAATGGAACCGATTTTGAAAGGCCGCGGTCTGGTCAAACGCTATGGCCGCGTGACCGCCTTGGACCGCTGCGACTTTGACCTGATGCCGGGGGAAATCCTTGCGGTGATCGGAGACAACGGGGCGGGTAAAAGCTCTTTGATCAAGGCCGTCTCGGGCGCGATCATCCCTGATGAAGGCACCGTGACGCTTGAGGGCAAAGAGGTGCGTTTCTCTTCTCCGATCGAAGCGCGCGAGGCTGGCATTGAAACGGTCTACCAGACCCTTGCCATGTCGCCCGCCCTGTCGATTGCCGACAATATGTTCATGGGCCGCGAGATCCGCAAACCCGGCTGGCGTGGCAAGTGGCTTCGGCAACTGGACCGTCCGGCGATGGAAAAGATGGCGCGCGACAAACTGTCGGAACTGGGCCTGATGACAATCCAGAACATCAACCAGGCGGTGGAAACCCTGTCCGGGGGCCAGCGTCAGGGTGTGGCCGTGGCCCGTGCCGCAGCGTTCGGGTCGAAGGTCATCATCCTGGACGAGCCGACCGCTGCCTTGGGTGTTAAGGAAAGCCGCAAGGTGCTGGAATTGATCCAGGACGTGAAATCGCGCGGCATTCCGATCATTCTGATCAGCCACAACATGCCCCATGTCTTCGAAGTGGCCGACCGCATCCATGTGCACCGTCTGGGCAAGCGCCTCTGTGTGATCGACCCCAAGGACTACACCATGTCCGACGCGGTGGCCTTCATGACCGGGGCCAAGGAAGCGCCCGAAGCGGCCTGACCTTAAGCACATTTTCGCAAAAGGCCCGGTCCAAATGCCGAGCCCTTTTTTACCAAGCGGTCAAATTCTTTTTCCAGCATTCGGGAACCCGTCATTCTGTCGTGCGTTGCTCCAGTCGGACGTGGCCGCGAGCCGCGCAGGACGTATGCAAGAACAGGACAGAGACGCATGGAAGAAGTTGAAGCCGTCGCAACCAGTGTTTGGGACCAGATCGCGTCGATCTTCACGATGGAGATCTACAACGGCAAATCCTTCGCGGACCTTCTGACGCTTGAAGCGATGCTGTCGCTGCTGGGCAATACGATTGCCGCGATCCTGATCCTGTGTGCGGGTTTCATCATCTCAGGCGTTCTCAGTCGTCGCATCACCCGGATCGGTAAGATGCATGCGAGCCTTGACGACACGCTCTTCATCTTCTTCGGCAATATCGCCCGCTATACGATCCTCGCTTTCACGGCGCTGTTTGTGCTCAACACTTTTGGCGTGCGGACCACGTCTGTCGTCGCGGTTATCGGTGCGGCCGGTCTGGCGATTGGTCTGGCCCTGCAGGGCACGCTGTCCAATGTCGCGGCTGGGGTGATGCTGATCCTGTTCCGGCCTTTGAAGAATGGCGATTTCGTACAGGTCAACGACGTGGTCGGTACGGTCAAGGAGATCACGCTGAACTATACCGAGATCGCGGATGTGGGGAATGTGAAGGTTGTGGTCCCGAATTCGGAAGTCTGGGGCAACACCATCAAGAACTACTCCGGCTACAAGACCCGCCGTGCGGAATGGGAATTCGGTGTCGGCTACGGGGCCAATCTGGCGGATGCAGAGCGGGTGATCCGCGACACGATCATGTCTGACCCGCGGTCGCACAAAGACCCGGAGCCGTTTATTCAGGTCAACAACCTCAACAGCAGCAGCGTCGATTTCCTTGTCCGCGTCTGGTGCGATGCGTCGGTCTATTTTCAGTATCAGGCCGATATGAAGCGCAAGGTGAAAGAGGCGCTGGACAAGGCAGGCGTGGACATCCCTTTTCCTACACGGACGCTGGTCATCCAGAAGGACGAGGTGGACGCCAAGAGCGCGGTCAAGCCAATGGCGGTTCAGTAAAGGTCAGCAGCCACTCGGCGCAGCCAGGTTCATTCGCCATTGCGGTGGACATGAACGGCGCAGGGGGCGTGGCGCACCACGCGGGCGGCGGTTGAGCCCAGAAAGAAGTCGCTCAGCCCCGGTTTGTGAGAGCCGATCACGATGCAGTCGATGCTGTGCTGGGTGGCATAGTCGATGATCGTGCGGGCCGAGTGTCCTTTGACTAGGGCAGGCGTGATGCCGTCCAGCCCTTCAAGCTTTTCGTGCAACCGCTCCCGCGCACGCTCAAACCCGGCCTTCATGACCTCTTCGTCGACATAGGCGCTGACGGTGCCCTGCGGCGCTTCGTAGACGTGTAGTGCGGTGATCTCGGCACCATCCGAGGCCAGAACCCGCGCAATTTGCAGCGTCAGCGGGGAGATGCCGTGGTCCAAAGCCATCGGAACGAGGATCTTCTTGTACATATCGGGTCTCCTATTGAGGCCAGGTCAGGCCCAAGGGTCGAGGACGATCTTCGGTGTGGCGACAGCCCCCTTGCGCAGGTCCTGGAATGCGGCGGCTCCTTCGGCCAGCGGGCGGGTCTGGAACCAGTCGAGCGGGCCAAGCCGTCCGTCAAAGATCGCCTGCGCGGTGTCGCGGAAATCCTGCGCGGTGTAGGTGTAGGTGCCGATGAAGGTGATCTCTTGCAGCGTCATGCGCCGCACATCGAGACCACCGGTGTCTTCGCCAAGACCCACATGGGTGATTACACCGCCGGGCACCGCATGGGCCGAAGCCGCGGCGCGGGTGGCGGCATAGCCCACCGCGTCGATGATGAGGGGGTACATCCCATCCGGCGCAGCCACGGCGGTTTCGCCGCAGGTGTCGGTCAGGAAAGCGCGGCGTGTCGCGTTCGGCTCGACGATCGTGACATCGGCGATCCCCATCGCCTTGAGCGCGAGCGATGCTGCCAGCCCGATGGCACCTCCACCCAGCACAAGCGCCCGCCGTTCCATCGACGGATGCAGCGCCGCCAGAGCCAGCCGTGCGGCGTGCCAGCTGACCGCCAGGGGTTCCGCCAACGACGCCTTGTCCAGCGGAACAGCATCCGGCACGGTCACAAGGTTTGATGCGGGCATCGACACGTATTGGGCGAATGCGCCCGGTCTCGGCTCCATAGAGATGATCTGGCGTGTGGGGCAGAGGTTTTCCCGCTCGCTTGTGCACGCGGGGCAGGTGCCGCAGGTCACCAGCGGGTTGATCGTCACGCGCGTGCCATCCATCGGCCCGCCTTGAACCACACCTGCCGCCTCATGCCCAAGGATCAGCGGGGCAGGGCGGCGGGCGTCGTGGCCCAGATAGGCGTGCATGTCGGACCCGCAGATGCCCACCGCCGCAATACGGATCAGGTGCTCACCCTCGCGCGCAGTGATGTCGGGCACGTCCCGATAGACCAGCGTTTCAACTCCTTCGTAAATGAGCGCCTTCATTTCGCGGTAAACCCTCCGTCCACCATGAGAACCTGACCAGTCACATAGGCCGATGCGTCCGAGCAGAGGAACAGGATTGGGCCGTCGATGTCTTCCATCCGGCCGTTCCGCCCGATGCAGGTCTGTGCCGCATTGCGGGCGGCACGGTCGGGGTCGGAAAACACCGCCTGCGTCAGCTCGGTCGGGAAGAAGCCCGGACCGATGGCATTGGCGGTGATGCCGTGGGGCGACCAAGCCTCGGACATGGCGCGGGTCAGTTGGGCGATGCCGCCCTTGGTCGCGCCATAGGCGATGCCGCCGGGAAAGGCGCGTGTGGATTGGAGCGAGGCGAAATTGACGATCCGGCCCCAGCCTTTTTCCTTCATACCGGGTACCAGCGCCTGCGACAGGAAGAACGGGGCTGACAGGTTCAGCGCCAGTGTCACGTCCCAGCCGTCGGGCGTCACGTTATCCGCCACTTCGCGCGTGTTGATGCCTGCGGCGTGCACCACGATATCCGGCGCGCCAAAGGGGGCCGAGATCGCCTCGACCAGCGCAGGCAGGTTGTCGCGGTCTGTCACATCTCCAACGACATAGGCCGCCGCAAAGCCGATTTCCCGACACAGGCTTTCCAACTCGTCCTTCCGCCGGGCCACGCCGACCACCATCGCACCGGCCGCTGCAAGCGTGATCGCCGCCCGTCGTCCAAGGCCGGAACTGGCCCCGGTGACGACGGCCACCTTGCCGCCAAGGTGAAACAGGTCTTCGATATCAGCCATCTGCGGTCAGGTCGCAGTTCACGCCGGGGAAGTATTTGGCCAGACGCACATCCGCCGCGCGGGCGTGTCCTTCCATGCCTTCCAGGCGCGAGATACGCGCTGTGGCTTCCGCAATTGCCTTTGAACCTTCGCGGGTGGCGCGCTGCCAGGTGACGATCTTCATGTATTTGTGGACCGACAGACCGCCCGTATAGCTGGCCGCGCCGGAGGTTGGCAGCACGTGGTTGGTGCCGGTCGCCTTGTCGCCATAGGACACGGTGGTCTCTTCCCCAAGGAAGAGCGAGCCATAGCAGGTCAGGCGGTTCAGCCACCAATCGAGATCCTCGGCCTGCACGGTCAGGTGCTCGGGCGCGTAATCGTCGGAACAGGCGGCCATTTCCTCGCGGTCGGAGCAGAGGATCACCTCGGCGTAGTCGCGCCATGCGGCGGCGGCGTTTTGGCTGTTTACCTCTGGAAGATCAGCAATCAGGCCGGGCACCAGCTCCATCACCTTTTCCGCCAGCGCGCGGTCATCAGTGACCAGCCAGACCGGCGAGTTGTAGCCATGTTCCGCCTGACTCACGAGGTCGGTTGCCACGATATGCGCGTCAGCGGTCTTGTCAGCAAGGATCAGGCTGTCGGTGGGCCCCGCGATCATGTCGATGCCGACGCGGCCAAAAAGGATGCGCTTGGCTTCGGCGACGAACTGGTTGCCGGGGCCGACAAGGATGTTGGCTTTGGGCAGACCGAACAGGCCAAAGGTCATCGCCGCCACACCCTGCACGCCGCCCATCGCCATGATCTTGTCCGCACCGCAGATATGCGCGGCGTAAACGATGGCGGGCGCAATGCCGACACCGGGGCGGGGCGGGGAACAGGCGGTGATGTGACGGCAACCCGCGACTTTGGCGGTGGTTACAGTCATGATGGCGGACGCGATGTGGCTGTAGCGCCCGCCGGGCACATAGCAGCCCGCCGCATCCACCGGGATCGCCTTTTGGCCGGCGATCATGCCCGGTACAATTTCCACCTCGACATCCGTCAGAGTGGATTTCTGCGCTTCTGCAAAGCGTTTGACGTTGTTGTGGGAGAATTCGATATCGCGCTTGAGCTTCTCCGGAACCAGCGCACTGGCGGCGGCGATGTCTTCGGCGGTCAGCAGGACATTGCCTTCGTATTTGTCGAACTTCTTGGCATAATCAAGCGCCGTCGCATCTCCGCCTGCTTCGATATCCGCAAGGATCGTCTTGACCGTCTCATGCACTTCGGAGGCATCCGATTTCGCCGTCAGGGTCGCTTTTTTCAGGTATTCACGTGTCATGGTCGAAGAGTCCTACTTGTAGATATCTGGCAGCGGCTGTCTCGGAGCGGCCGGGAACGTTGCAATGAACAGGATCGACGCCACAACAAGAGCCCATGTCTCTGTGACATCCGACAGCACGACAGTCCCTGCGGAAAGCCGCCGCCGTGCCCATGGCGATCAGCACAACAGAAGCAAACATGGACGTCGCGAGACGCATTATAGACCCCGAAATTCGCATTGATTCTGGCGCGAGTGTAAGCGCTTACATTCTCATCTTGCAAGCGCGTACATTTCGCGCTCTGATGCTTGCAACGCTGCCTTGGCTTCATCAGGCGGATGCTGACAAAGAAAGGAGACCGATGCCAGACCTGCGCTCCGTGCCCACTTTGGACGATGTTGCCCGCGCCGCTGGCGTGTCGACGGCAACGGTGTCGCGCTGTCTCAATTCGCCGGAACGGGTGGTCGAACAGACCCGAAAGCGCGTGATGAACGCCGTGGAAGCCCTTGGATATACACCGAATTTCGGCGCACGTGTCATGGCGGCCAAGCGCACTTTCACCATCGGCGCGATCATCCCGACGATGGAGAACGCGATCTTTGCGCGCGCGCTTCAGGCCTTTCAGGAAGAGCTGCATGCGCGGGGGTATACGCTACTTGTGGCAAGCTCGGCCTATCAGCCGAAGATCGAAGAAGAGCAAATCCGCGCCCTTGTGGCACGGGGGGCCGATGGGCTTCTCTTGATCGGCCATGACCGCGATCCGGCGATCTACGAGTATCTCAGGGCACGGTCGATTCCGGTCTTGTCAGCTTGGGTCTATGCTCCGGACAGCGAACAACCGACGGTGGGGTTCGACAACCGTCGTTCCATGCGGGTGCTGGGGCAGCAGGTCATCGACTTTGGCCATCGGCGGATTGCGATGATCTCTGGCATCACCCGGGGCAATGACCGCGCTTCAGCGCGTCTGGTCGGTCTGCGAGATGCGTTGCAGTCCAATGGAATTGACGCTGACGCGATGCCGGTGATCGAAACGCCCTACGAAATCGACACCGGGGCTGCCGCGTTACAGAACCTGATGCAGTCGGACCGAAAGCCTACGGTCGTGATGTGCGGCAACGATGTTCTGGCGGTTGGTGCGCTGCGCGGTGCACGCGAGATGGGTCTGTCCGTGCCCGAAGACGTGTCCATCACCGGGTTCGACGACATCGAACTGGCCCGTATTGTCACACCTCAGATCACCACGGTGCATGTTCCGCATCACGAGATGGGGCGCAAGGCTGCGGAGGCCCTGATCGACATCGTCGAAAAGCGCAGCACCGGCGCGTCGGTAGAGCTCAAGAGCACGGTGCAAATGCGGGGTTCGCTGCGCAATCTGAACGGTTGAACTGTTACATCGACAACAGACCCTTTAGGAGGTACTCGGGCCGCGATCCCAAGCCTTGAGGGCAGCGCCATGACATCCGCACAGACCAACGCACGCGCGCTTATGATCCAGGGCACCGGGTCGAATGTCGGCAAGTCCATGCTGGTGGCGGGTCTGTGTCGTGCGGCGCATCTGCGCGGGCTTTCCGTGGCACCGTTCAAGCCGCAGAACATGTCGAACAATGCAGCCGTGACCGCCGATGGGGGCGAAATCGGTCGTGCGCAGGCGTTGCAGGCCATCGCCTGCGGGCGCGAGCTGTCGGTGCATATGAACCCGGTGCTTCTCAAACCGGAAAGCGACCGGGGATCACAGGTCATCGTGCAGGGGCAGGTGCGAGGCTGGCTGGAGGCACGCCGCTTTCGCGAGGATCGGGGTGTTTTGCTGGATGTGGTGCTGGACAGCTTTCACAGACTTGCCCAGACCGCCGATCTGATCCTTGTCGAAGGCGCGGGCAGCCCTGCCGAGGTCAATCTGCGGCGCGGTGACATCGCCAATATGGGCTTTGCCTGTGCGGCGGATGTGCCCGTGATCCTTGCCGGAGACATCGACCGGGGCGGGGTGATCGCGCAGATTGTTGGTACTCGCACAGTCATGTCCGACGAGGATGTGGCGCAGGTTGTGGGTTTCGTCGTGAACAAGTTTCGCGGCGATGTGTCTTTGTTCGAAGACGGCTACCGCGCCATCGAAGACCACACCGGCTGGACCGGCTACGGCGTGCTGCCGTGGTTCGACGCGGCGCATCTGCTGCCCGCCGAGGACGCGGTGGACCTGTCAGAGGCCAGCGGCGGGCAGGGGTTCCATATCGCCTGTCCAATGCTGTCTCGGATCGCCAATTTCGATGACCTCGATCCGCTCAAGGCCGAACCGAACATCCGCCTGACCATGGTGCCACCGGGGCAGGCGTTGCCGGGTGATGCCGATCTGATCGTTCTGCCGGGCACCAAATCCACCCGTGCCGATCTTGCGTTTCTGCGCGCGCAGGGATGGGACATCGACATCCTCGCTCATCTGCGGCGCGGTGGTCGGGTTTTGGGGATTTGCGGGGGATACCAGATGCTTGGCACCCGGATTGACGATCCCCAAGGATTGGAAGGGGATGCAGGGTCCACACCCGGACTGGGGCTTCTGGACGTGACAACTACGATGCAGCCGCGCAAAACGTTGACCCGCGTTGATGCGGTGCATGTGCCAACGGGCATGGGCTTTGACGGCTACGAAATCCACATCGGCCAGACCTCTGGCCCCGACGCCATGCGCCCCTTCGCCCGCATCGGGGATGTGCCGGACGGGGCGATTTCGGGAAATGGGCGGGTGATGGGCACCTACCTGCATGGTCTTTTCGCAAATGGTGGGTTCCGGCAGGCATTTCTGGCTCAGATGGGACATGCATCAGGAGGGGCCGACTACACGCGCACTGTGGAGCGCACTTTGAACGAACTCGCGGCCCATATGGAACAGCATCTCGACATTGACGGCCTCTTGGCGGCGGCCCGTCCGATCAAGGTTTAGGGGCGCGCGATCACCACTTCGGTGTCCCAGGCGGCGCATTTGGCGGGCAGATCAGCGGGCAGGGGCGCATCGGTGAACAGGGTGTCGATCTCGGATAGGGACGCGATACGTGCCGGGGCGTTGCGTTTCAGCTTGGACGCGTCGGCCACCAGATAGGTCTTGCGCGATTGTTGCAGGATGGCTTGGCTCACGCTCACCTCCTGAATGTCGAAATCGAGCAGATCGCCATCCCGATCCAATGCCGAACAGCCGATGATCGCCAGATCGAACTTGAACTGCAGGATCGTCTCAGTCGCCAGTTTGCCCACGAGACCGCCATCGGCACGGCGCAGGTTGCCGCCCGTCACCACGACTTCGCATTCCTGCGTTTCGGCCAGAATGTTCGCCACGTTCATGTTGTTGGTGATCACGAGCAGGTTGCGATGGTTGCGCAATTCGCGCGCCACGGCCTCGGTGCTGGTGCCGATGTTGAGAAACAACGAAATGTTGTTGGGAATACGTTCGGCGCAGGCCTTGGCCATGGCTGTCTTGGCCTTGGCGTTCAATGACTGGCGCTGTTCATAGCCGATATTGCTGGTGCTTGAAGGCAGCATCGCCCCGCCATGCACCCGTTCAAGCCGACCTTCCTCAGCCAGATCGGACAGATCGCGGCGTATGGTCTGGAGCGTCACGCCGAAATGCTGCGCCAACCCTTCGACCGTGACTTTCCCCTCCTTGCGCGCGATGTCCAGAATGTCACGGTGGCGGAAGGCGTGGGACATAGGGGTCTCGGTCTTGTCAAGTTTCGAAAGTGTAGCGGCGCTGATTCCGTGGCGTCACATCGGGGTTGTGCCGTTTTTCTGATCATAGCGGGCACAGGTCGCAAAACCCTAATGTCAAATTTCTTTTAGTTTCAGTCGGATAGACAAAAACGAACATAAACGAAAAAAATCGCCTTGCGTGAAAGCGACTCAATCCGCATACATTGCACCTGACATACGTGGCATTGGGAGGTGGCGCGCGGTGATCGACCAAAACGTCGAACCAACAGATCTTTTCATCATCGGTGGGGGCATCAACGGCTGCGGGATCGCACGGGATGCGGCTGGCCGTGGGCTGTCGGTGACGCTCGCCGAAATGAACGATCTCGCCTCTGCAACGTCCTCTGCGTCGACGAAGCTGTTTCATGGCGGTCTGCGCTATCTCGAATATTTCGAATTCCGTCTTGTGCGCGAAGCACTGGTCGAGCGTGAAGTGCTGCTCAAGGCGATGCCGCATATCAGCTGGCCGATGCGATTTGTCCTTCCTTATCATAAGGATATGCGATTCGAATCCGACACGCCAACGTCGCGCCTGCTGAGTTTCATCATGCCGTGGATGAAAGGGCGTCGTCCGGCTTGGCTGATCCGCCTTGGTCTTTTCCTTTATGACAATCTGGGTGGACGCAATATTCTGCCCGGCACCAAGACGCTTGATTTGCGCGGCACCGCGGAAGGTGCGCCGCTCGAGGATCGGTTTGCCATGGCGTACGAATATTCGGATTGCTGGATCGAGGATTCGCGTCTGGTCATTCTGAATGCCCGCGATGCCGAGGCGCGGGGGGCCATGATCCTGCCGCGCACGAAGGTTCTGTCGGCGGCGCGGGACGGTGATCTCTGGCGCATCGAAACGCAAAATACCGAAAGCGGCGAAACCCGCACACATACCGCGAAGATGCTGGTGAATGCGGGTGGTCCCTGGGTCGGTGACATCATCCAGACCAAAGTGCGGCTGAATTCGAAAGAGGGTGTCCGCCTTGTCCGTGGTTCGCATATCGTGACGCGCAAGCTTTACGATCACGACAAGTGCTACTTTTTCCAAGGCACCGATGGCCGGATCATCTTTGCGATCCCCTATGAGACCGATTTCACCCTGATCGGCACCACCGACGCCGAACATGACGATCCGGCAAACAAACCGGTCTGCACCCCGGAAGAGCAGTCCTACTTGCTCAACTTCGCCAACCAGTACTTCAAGCAGGACCTGTCGGATGCCGATGTGGTCTGGACCTATTCCGGCGTCCGCCCGCTTTACGATGACGGTGCGAGCAGCGCGACGGCCGCGACACGCGATTACACGCTCAAGGTAGACGCCAATGGCGGCGCGCCGGTGCTGAACATCTTTGGCGGCAAGATCACCACCTATCGCCGCCTGGCCGAAAGCGCGCTTGAAAAGATCGCCGAGCAGTTGCCGAACGTCAAAGGCCCTTGGACCGCAGGCGTCACGCTGCCCGGTGGCGATTTCCCGGTCGACGGGTTCGAGGCGCAGGTCGCCAAACTGCAGGACGCCTTCCCGTTCCTTGACGCCTTTTGGGCCTGTCGCCTTGTCCGCGCCTATGGGACAGAGGCTGCGTCGATCCTCGGCACCGCGAAGGAGCCTGCTGATCTGGGCCGCGATTTCGGCGCGACCCTGACCGAAGCCGAAGTGCATTGGCTGATGACCCACGAATACGCCCACACCGCCGAAGACGTCGTGTGGCGCCGGAACAAGCTTGGTCTGCGACTGAGCGCTGAACAGATCACCGCGTTGGACGAGTGGATGGCGGATCATCGTCGCTCTCTGTCCAAGGCCGCAGAATAAGGGGCTGGACATGACACTCGAGCTTAAGGGCGTGTCCAAGGTCGTGGAGGGGCAGACGCACATCTACCCCACCGACCTGACGCTGGAAAAAGGCACGATGAACGTGCTGCTGGGGCCGACCCTTTCGGGCAAGACATCGCTGATGCGGCTGATGGCGGGGCTGGACGTGCCCGCGACCGGCCAGATCATCTGGCAGGGCAAGGATGTCACTGGCATGCGCGTGCAGGACCGCAAGGTCGCAATGGTGTATCAGCAGTTCATCAACTACCCGTCGATGACGGTCTACGACAACATCGCCTCACCGATGAAGCTGATGGGGGTCGACAAGGCCGAGATCGACCGTCGTGTGCGCGAAACGGCCGAGTTGATGAAGCTGACGCCAATGCTGAACCGCAAGCCGCTGGAACTGTCAGGTGGTCAGCAACAGCGTTGTGCCTTAGCGCGCGCGTTGGTCAAGAATGCGGGGCTGGTGCTGCTGGACGAACCGCTGGCCAACCTCGACTACAAGCTGCGTGAAGAGCTGCGCATCGAGATCCCCAAGATCTTCGAGGAATCCGGTTCGATCTTCGTCTACGCGACCACCGAACCCGAAGAGGCGCTGCTTCTGGGCGGCAACACCGCGACGCTCTGGGAAGGGCGGGTCACGCAGTTTGGCCCGACACCCGAGGTCTACCGCCAGCCGGTTGATGCGACCACGGCGCGGGTGTTCAGCGATCCGCCAATGAACTTCCTGCCAATCACCAAGTCCGGTGGTCAGCTTGTCTTCGGCAATAACCAGTCGACGGCGGCCAAGGGCCGGTTGGCCGAACTGCCGGACGGCAAATACCTTGCTGGCTTCCGCCCAAATCATCTGGAAATCGGACAGCATTCGGCGGACGCCATGTCCTTCACCACGCGCCTGACCGTGACCGAACTCACCGGTTCGGAAACCTTTGTGCATCTGGATCACCACGGCCAACGCTGGGTCGGTCTGATCCATGGCGTGCATGACCTGAAACTGGGCGATGACCTTACGGTCTGGCTCGACCCACGTCACGTTTATGTCTTCGACGAGCAGGGCAAGATGATCGCCCCCGCGTCTTACGCGCTGGCGGCCTGAGGGAACGGATATGGCAAAGATCACACTCGATAATCTGGCACATTCCTACCTGCCCAACCCGACCTCCGAGGACGATTTCGCCCTCAAGGAGCTGAACCACGATTGGGACGACGGTGCAGCCTATGCGCTTTTGGGGGCGTCTGGCTGCGGAAAATCCACACTTCTCAATATCATATCCGGTCTTCTTCATCCGTCGCAGGGCCGGATCCTGTTCGATGGCAAAGACGTGACCCACGCGCCTACGGCGGAACGCAACATCGCGCAGGTGTTCCAGTTTCCGGTCGTCTACGACACGATGACCGTTCACGATAATCTTGCTTTCCCGCTGCGCAATCGCGGACGCGATGAGGCTTATGTCGCCGCCCGCGTGCAGGAAATCGCCAAGATGATCGGCATGGAGGACATGCTGAAGAAAAAGGCCCGTGGCCTTACGGCGGATGCCAAGCAGAAGATCAGCCTTGGGCGCGGCATGGTCCGCAAGGATGTGAACGCACTGTTGTTCGATGAGCCTCTGACCGTGATCGACCCGCATATGAAGTGGGAATTGCGCACGCAGTTGAAAAAGCTGCACCACGATTTCGGCCACACCATGATCTACGTGACCCACGACCAGACCGAAGCGTTGACCTTCGCCGACAAGGTGGTGGTTATGTATGACGGACGCGTTGTGCAGATCGGCACGCCGGAGCAGCTGTTCGAACGGCCTGAACATACGTTTGTCGGCTATTTCATCGGCTCGCCGGGCATGAACGTGCTGCCTGCCGAAGTGGAAGGCACCACAGCGAAGGTCGGGTCGCAGACGATCCAACTCGCGGGCGGCTACAAACCGGCCAGCGGCAAGGTCGAAATCGGCGTCCGCCCCGAATTCGCCAAGCTCAGCCAGTCCGAAGGCCTGCCCGTCACGGTCCGACGGATCGAAGATGTGGGCCGCCACAAGATCATCCGCGCGACGTTCGAAGGTCACGACATCAACATCATCGCCGGTGAGGACGACCGCGTCAGCGCCGACATGAACCGCGTCAGCTTCGATCCGGGCCATGTGAACGTCTACGTCAACGACTGGCGCATCGCACCCGATCAATCGCAATCCGTGGGAGAGGCCGCCTGATGGAGAAAACAGTCAACCAAAAGGCGTGGTTTCTTGTCCTGCCTGTGCTGATACTCGTGGCGTTCTCGGCGGTGATACCGCTGATGACCGTGGTCAACTACTCGGTGCAGGACACGTTCGGGAACAACCAGTTCTTCTGGGCAGGGCTTGAGTGGTTCGAGGAAATGCTCAACGACGACCGCATGTGGGGCGCGTTGGGGCGGCAGTTGATGTTCTCGGGCATCATCCTGCTAATCCAGATCCCGCTTGGCGTGTTCGTGGCGCTCAACATGCCGAAAAAGGGCTTCTGGGCCAGTTTCTGCCTTGTCTTCATGTCGCTGCCGCTGCTGATCCCGTGGAACGTGGTCGGCACCATCTGGCAGGTCTTTGGCCGTGTCGATATCGGCCTCTTGGGTCACACGCTGGCCGCACTTGGTATCGACTACAACTACACCAACGATCCCTTTGCGGCATGGGTCACGATCATCGTGATGGATGTCTGGCACTGGACTTCGCTGGTGGCGCTGCTGGCATATGCCGGTCTGCAATCCATCCCCGACGCGTATTACCAGGCGGCCAAGATTGACCAGGCGTCACGCTGGAAAGTGTTCCGCTTCATCGAACTGCCCAAAATGATGGGCGTTTTGATGATCGCGATCTTGCTGCGCTTCATGGACAGCTTCATGATCTACACCGAACCCTTCGTTGTCACCGGCGGTGGCCCCGGCAGCACCACCACGCTTCTGTCCATCGACCTCGTGAAGATGGCTTTGGGTCAGTTCGACCTTGGACCGGCGGCGGCGTTCTCGATCATGTACTTCCTCGTGATCCTGCTGATTTCGTGGGTGTTCTACACCGTGATGACCAACCTCGATAAGCGGGAGGGCTGAGATGAACTGCGCGTTTTCCCGTCCCGTCATCCTCGGGCTTGTCCCGAGCATCTCCGGATCAAAAGATCACCGGGTCAAGCCCGGTGAAGACGCCAAATCCGAGGGAGTGCTTCAATGACCGACGCGACCACAACCAGCATTCCCGGCAATCTGACCGCAGGCGGCACCAAGAAGCGCGTCAAGGTCAACGGCTCGGCCATCGTGGTGGGGCTCTACCTGCTGTTCCTGTTGTTGCCGATCTACTGGCTGCTGAACATGAGCCTGAAGACGAACACCGAGATCCTTAATTCGTTCACGCTCTGGCCGAATGATCTGACGCTCGACAATTACCGCACGATCCTGACGGACCCGAGCTGGTACATGGGGTATGTGAACTCCCTGATCTATGTGATTATGAACACGGTGATTTCCTTGGCCGTGGCTTTGCCCGCAGCCTATGCGTTCAGCCGCTACCACTTCATGGGAGACAAGCACCTGTTCTTCTGGCTGCTGACCAACCGCATGGCGCCGCCCGCCGTGTTCGCGTTGCCGTTCTTCCAGCTTTATTCGTCGGTCGGCCTCTTCGACACGCATATCGCGGTGGCCTTGGCGCATTGCTTGTTCAACGTGCCGCTTGCGGTGTGGATCCTCGAAGGCTTCATGCGCGGCGTGCCGAAAGAGATTGACGAGACCGCGTATCTGGACGGCTACAGCTTTGGCCGCTTCTTCACCCGGATTTTCATGCCCCTGATCTCGAGCGGTATCGGTGTCGCGGCGTTCTTCTGCTTCATGTTCTCGTGGGTGGAGCTGCTGCTGTCGCGGACGCTGACCACGGTGGATGCAAAGCCCATCGCCGCGATCATGACGCGCACACAGGGCGCGTCGGGCATCGACTGGGGCGTGCTTGCCGCCGCTGGTGTGCTGACCATCGTGCCGGGCGCTTTGGTGATCTATTTCGTCCGCAACTACATCGCCAAGGGCTTTGCCCTGGGACGGGTGTGATGCAACGAGTTGTTAACCATCCCTCCGTCATCCTCGGGCTTGACCCGAGGTTCTCATGCCACCGAGGTCCTCGGGTCGAGCCCGAGGATGACGGGCGCAATATGAACAGGAGGACCCTCTGATGGATCTTTCATGGATGGCATGGACATGGCCCACAGCGATTTTCTTCATGATCATTGCGAGCTTGCTGGTCGTCTTTACAATCCTTGCGATCAAGTTCCCCGAGACGCCGCGCACCGGCATCTTGCGGATCGAAACGACGCGCGGTGATCGCTTGTTCATCACGCTTCTGGGCAGCGCTTTCATCAATATCGCATGGCTTGGCCTGGTTGGCGAAAACCAGCCCTGGGCAATGGCGGTTTGCGCGCTCTACGCCGCAGCGGTGTTCCGCTGGGTGTGAACGAAAAAGCCGGCACTGTCCCGATTTCGGGGCGATGCCACCTTTCAACCAAGTTCTCAATAACTGGGAGGTACCTAATGAACTTGAATCTGAAATCCTCAACAGCGGCGCTGCTGATCCTTGCGGGTCCGGCATTCGCCGACATGGACGCCGCCCGTGCGTTCCTCGATGCGGAGATCGGCGATCTGTCGTCGCTCAGCCGTGCCGAGCAGGAAGCGGAGATGCAGTTCTTCGTGGACGCAGCGGCGCCGTTCCAGGGCATGGAAATCAAGGTCGTGTCCGAGACGATCACCACGCATGAATACGAAAGCCAGGTTCTTGCCCCGGCATTCGAGCGTATCACCGGCATCAAGGTCACCCATGACCTGATCGGCGAAGGCGACGTGGTGGAAAAACTTCAGACCCAGATGCAGTCGGGTGAAAACATCTACGACGGCTACATCAACGACTCCGACCTGATCGGTACGCACTGGCGCTACCAGCAGGTGCGCAACCTGACCGACTGGATGGCGGGCGAGGGTGCTGACGTGACCCTGCCGACGCTGGACCTGTCCGACTTTATCGGCCTCAGCTTCACCACCGGCCCGGATGGCAAGGTCTACCAGCTGCCGACACAGCAGTTCGCGAACCTGTACTGGTTCCGCTACGACTGGTTCAACGATCCCAAGAACCAGGAAGACTTCAAGGCCGCTTATGGCTACGACCTAGGCGTTCCGGTGAACTGGTCTGCCTACGAGGACATCGCCGAGTTCTTCACCGGTCGTGACCTGAGCCACATGGGCGTCGAAGGCGAAGTCTTTGGCAACATGGACTACGGCAAGAAAGACCCCAGCCTTGGCTGGCGTTACACCGACGCGTGGATGTCCATGGCTGGCATGGGCGACGTGGGTGAACCCAACGGCCTGCCGGTCGACGAATGGGGCATCCGCGTGAACGAGAAGTCGCAGCCCGTCGGGTCCTGCGTGGCTCGCGGCGGCGCCACCAACTCGCCCGCAGCGGTCTACGCTGTGACCAAGGCGATCGAATGGCTGGAAAAGTACACACCTCCCGCAGCGGCCGGTATGACCTTCTCCGAAGCGGGCCCGATCCCCGCACAGGGCAACATCGCACAGCAGATGTTCTGGTACACCGCATTTACTGCGGACACCGTAAAGCCCGGCCTGCCGGTGATGAACGAAGACGGCACACCCAAGTGGCGCATGGCGCCCAGCCCGCATGGCGTTTACTGGAAAGAAGGCCAGAAGGTCGGCTACCAGGACGCAGGCAGCTGGACACTCATGCAGTCCACCCCGGTGGATCGTGCAAAGGCCGCATGGCTCTATGCGCAGTTCGTGACCTCCAAGACCGTCGACGTGAAGAAGTCCCATGTGGGTCTGACCTTCATCCGCGAGTCCACGGTGCAGCATGACAGCTTCACCGAGCGTGCGGACAAACTGGGTGGTCTGGTGGAATTCTACCGCTCCCCGGCACGTGTCGCATGGTCGCCCACCGGCACCAACGTTCCGGATTACCCGAAGCTGGCTCAGCTGTGGTGGCAGAACATCGGCGACGCAATGTCCGGTGCGAAAACCCCGCAGGAAGCGCTGGATGCACTCTGCGCCGATCAGGAGCGTGTGCTCGAGCGTCTTGAGCGTGCAGGCGTCCAGGGCGATCTTGGCCCGGTCATGAACGAAGAGCGTGACGCGCAGTACTGGTTCGACCAGCCGGGTGCACCGTACCCCAAGCTCGAGAACGAGGACGAAGAGCCTCAGACCGTCTCTTATGACGAGCTGATCAAGTCCTGGCAGTAAGCCTGATACAAGGTCGCCCTCGGGCTTGACCCGAGGGCCTCTGACCGTAGAGATCACCGGAATACGCCCGGTGACGACGCGAACAGCAAAAACGGACCACCCGGTGACATCGGGTGGTCCTTTGACCAAAAGACAAAGGGAGGCCCGCCGCACATGACCCATATCCTTGCCATCGACCAAGGCACGACCTCGACGCGCGCCATCCTGTTTGACGAAACCCTGACCGTCGTTGCCTCGGCGCAGGAAGAATTCACCCAGCACTATCCGCAAAGCGGCTGGGTTGAACATGACCCGTCGGACCTGTGGTCCACCACTGCCGCCACCTGCCGCGCCGCCATCGAAAAGGCCGGCGGCGGAACCGCTGACATCGCCGCCATTGGCATCACCAACCAGCGTGAAACCACGCTGGTCTGGGACCGCGCCACAGGCAAGCCTGTGTTCAACGCCATTGTCTGGCAGGACCGCCGCACATCCGAGTTCTGCAAAGGGCTGAAGGCCGAAGGGTTCGAAGAGGTGGTGACCGACCGTACCGGCCTGCTGCTCGACCCCTATTTCAGCGGCACGAAACTGGCGTGGATTCTCGACAATGTGGACGGTGTCCGCGCGCGTGCCGAGGCTGGAGAGCTGGCCTTTGGCACCGTGGACACATGGCTCGTGTGGAACCTGACCGGGGGCAAGGTCCATGTCACCGACGCCACCAACGCCGCGCGCACGATGCTTTATGACATCCGCAAAGGCCGCTGGTCCAAGACGATCTGTGACAAGCTGGGCATCCCGATGTCGATGCTGCCCGAGGTCAAAGACTGCGCCGCCGATTTTGGCGAAACCCGCGCCGATCTCTTTGGCCGCGCGATCCCGATCTGCGGCATCGCGGGCGACCAGCAGGCCGCGACCGTCGGGCAGGCGTGCTTCAAGCCGGGGATGCTGAAATCCACCTATGGCACGGGCTGTTTCGCGCTTTTGAACACCGGCGACACGCCCGTGACCTCGACCAACCGGCTTTTGACGACCATCGCGTATCAGTTGGACGGTAAGCCGACCTATGCGCTGGAAGGGTCGATCTTTATCGCGGGGGCGGTGGTGCAATGGCTGCGCGACGGGCTCAAGATCATCCGCGAAGCGAAAGAAACCCAGCCGCTGGCAGAAAAGGCCGACGACACGCAAGAGGTGGTGCTGGTGCCTGCTTTCACAGGCCTTGGCGCACCGTATTGGAACGCCGAATGTCGGGGGGCAATTTTCGGCCTGACCCGCAACTCGGGGCCAGAGGAATTCGCCCGCGCCGCGCTGGAAAGCGTCGGATACCAGACCCGCGATCTGCTGGAGGCGATGAAGGCGGATTGGTCGGGGCAGTCCGAAACCGCGTTACGGGTCGACGGAGGGATGAGCGCGTCGGATTGGACGATGCAATTCCTGTCCGACATCATCGACGCGCCCGTCGAACGGCCGAAGGTGCTGGAAACAACTGCGATGGGGGCAGCGTGGCTGGCGGGCTACAAGGCAGGTGTTCTGCCCGACATGGAGGCGTTTGCCGCGCAATGGGCGGTGGATGGCAGGTTCGAGCCGGACATGGCGGCGGACGTGCGCAACCGCAAATACGGCGCGTGGAAGCGGGCGATTGATGCGACGATTGGCTTGGCGGGATAAAAGCTGCATCGACGCGACTTGAAGGGCTTTCGAAAGCCCTTCGCGCCTCACTCCACCTTCAGCACGATCTTCCCGATATGGGTCGATCCTTCCATCCGCGCATGAGCTTTGGCTGCGTCCGCAAGTGCAAACTCGCTGTCCATCACTGGCGCGATCCGACCCGAGGCCAGATGCGGCCAGACCTCGGCTTCCAGATCTCGCGCGATGGCGGCTTTGGCGGCAACCGACTGAGGCCGCAGGGTTGATCCCGTGAGTGTCAGCCGCCGAGTCATCATCTGGGTGAAGTTCATCTCGACCTTGGGGCCTTGCAAAAACGCGATCTGCACCAGCCGCCCGTCATCGGCCAGCGCCTTGACGTTGCGCGGGATGTAATCGCCGCCGACCATGTCGAGGATCACATCCGCACCGCCCATCGCGCGCATCGCATCGACAAAATCCACCTCGCGGTAGTTCCATGCGGCCTCGGACCCCAAACCAACACAAGCAGCACATTTGTCCTCCGAACCGGCGGTGGTGAACACCCGCGCACCGCGCAAGGCGGCGAGTTGGATTGCGGTCGTCCCGATGCCGCTTGAGCCGCCATGCACGAGGAACCGTTCACCCGCCTTCAATCCGCCGCGCCGGAACACATTTGACCAAACGGTAAAATATGTCTCGCACAGTGCTGCGGCCTGATCCATCGGCATGCCCTCGGGCACGGGCAACGCGTGGTCCGCGTAGGTGGTGACGTATTCGGCATAGCCGCCACCAGGCAGCAGAGCCGTTACCGCATCGCCCACCTGCCAGCGTGACACGCCGGGCCCAACCGCCGCCACGGTCCCAGCGGCCTCGAGTCCGGGCAGGGGCGAGGCGTCGGGTGGTGGGTTATAGAGGCCCGCGCGTTGCAGCGCGTCGGGGCGGTTGACCCCGGCATAGGCGACCTTGATGAGGATCTCGCCCGCCTTGGGTGTGGGCACCGGGACTGTCACGGGCTGCAAGACCTCGGGTCCGCCATGGTTGGAAATTTCGACAGCGGTCATGGTCGCGGGAAAGGTCATGGCGGGGCAGGCTCCTGTCTGGTTGGTTCTCCTTGTGTCGCAGATTGCAGACGCTCTGCAAGCCCACAGAACCGGCGTTTTGGGTTGTCCGCCAAATACGAAACATCGTTCCTTGCACAGCCCGGTGACCCCGTGCGTTCGTTTTTTCGCACATACCAACAGTTGTGAGCCCTCCCGCGATGCCCTAATCCTGTGCCCAACAAGATATTCCAAAGGGGAGAAAACCATGACCGACGGACCCGACTACGGTTTCGACACGCTTCAGATCCATGCGGGCGCTCGGCCCGATCCGGCCACCGGCGCCCGGCAGGTGCCGATCTACCAGACCACTGCTTACGTGTTCCGCGATGCCGATCACGCTGCGGCGCTCTTCAATCTTCAGGAAGTGGGCTACATCTATTCCCGATTGACCAACCCGACCGTGGCAGCGCTGCAGGAACGGGTTGCGACCCTCGAAGGCGGTGTCGGCGCGGTCTGCTGTTCCTCGGGGCACGCGGCACAGATCATGGCGCTTTTCCCGCTGATGGGGCCGGGCAAGAACATTGTCGCTTCGACACGCCTCTACGGCGGCACGATCACCCAGTTCAGCCAGACGATCAAACGCTTCGGCTGGTCCGCGAACTTTGTCGATTTCGACGATCTGGACGCGGTCAAGGCGGCGATCAACGATGACACCCGCGCGGTGTTCTGCGAATCCATCGCCAACCCGGGCGGCTACATCACCGATCTTGATGCGATCTCCGCGATCTCGGACGACGCCGGCATTCCGCTCATTGTCGATAACACGTCGGCCACGCCGTACCTGTGTCGCCCGATCGAACATGGCGCCACATTGGTGGTGCATTCGATGACAAAGTACCTCACCGGCAACGGCACCGTGACCGGCGGTGTCGTGGTGGACTCGGGCCGTTTCGACTGGTCCGCCAATGACAAGTTCCCGTCGCTCAGCGCGCCAGAGCCCGCCTATCACGGTCTCAAGTTCCACGAGACCTTTGGCCCGCTGGCCTTCACCTTCCACGGCATCGCCATCGGTCTGCGCGATCTGGGCATGACGCTGAACCCGCAGGCGGCGCATTACACGCTGATGGGGATCGAGACGCTGAGCCTGCGGATGCAGAAGCATGTCGAGAACGCGATGGAAGTGGCGTCCTGGCTTGAAACCCATGACGCGGTTGAGGCCGTGACCTATGCGGGCCTGCCGTCCTCACCCTACAACGACCGGGTTGCGCGGATTTGTCCGAAAGGCGCGGGTGGGTTGTTCACGGTAAAGCTCAAGGGCGGCTATGACGCCTGTGTGAAGTTCGTCGACTCGCTCGAGATCTTCAGCCATGTGGCGAACCTTGGCGACACGCGCAGCCTTGTGATCCACTCGGCCTCGACCACGCACCGCCAGCTGACACCGGAACAGCAGGAAGCGGCGGGCGCGGGTCCGAGCGTGGTCCGTATCTCCATCGGGATTGAAGATCCGGCTGACCTGATTGCCGACCTGAACAAGGCGCTGAACGCCTCGAGATAGGATGTTTGCCCAGCCTCAGAGCCGGACATAGTCTTTTGAATGAAAGAAGATTTAGCGGGCCCCTCCTGAACGTCAGGTGGGGCCTGTTGTCTTTGGCAGGGATCTCGGCGGAACAAAACAACCCAACCTCACGTTCTCCTCACAGATCCCATTGGACATTTCAAAGGAGAACGCCATGACATCGGTCAAACTGATGACAGCTTCGGCCACAGCACTGATGATCGCCCTGAGTGGTCCGGTGGCGGCCCAACAGGCAGAGGGGACTCTGCCGCCGGGTCAAATGAAACAACTGCTGCAAGCGCTGGTCGATCAGTGTGAAGCCGACGCCGAGCAGCCGAACACGTTGAACTGCACGCTTGTCGCAGCGGCATCGTCCGACCCCTCGCTTGAACCGCAGGTTGTGGACATGGCCGAGTCCATGTTGGAGGCAGGCGTTGAATTGCCTGGTGTGAATCTGGAGCAATTCCTTGCCCGTGGTGCAAACGCACAGGACGAAAGCACCGCAGCGACCGCCGATGCGTCCCCGGCACCGCAGCCTGCCGATACCGCTGAGAGTGCTGTCGAGCCGCAAGCCGAAACTCAGGAAACCGATGCTGAGGTTGCTGAACCTGCGTCGCCCAATGCAGCCCCCGAGACGGAAGAGCTGGCTCAATCGCTCGAGGAAGAGGCCACTGATCCGGAGCAGGCCGTGACTGCGGACGCGTCGACTGACGCAACCGCGATCGCACAGACTGATCAAGAGACCGCGCAGGATACGGAGACACCTGCCCAGACTTCCGGTGAAACTGCCAATGACGATTTGGCTCAGGCCCTTGAACAGGGCAACGCTTCGGAAAACGAAACCGCGTCGGCCGATGAGCCTGCTGATCCAGCAGCCGACACAGCAACTGCCAATTCTCCGGAAGTTCCTGAGCTCGACGCAGAGGCTCAGGCTGCCGCCGTGGCGGAAAGCGAAAACCGGGCGATGCAAAGTGCCGCTGCGGGAGCGGGGTCTGATGCAGAGGAACCTGAGGCGCGACAGGAGACCGTGACGCAGGACAACGTGCGCCAATCCACAGAAGATTTCGAGACGGATGTGACGCAGGCACCGGAGACCGAAACCAACACGGAAACACAAGAGGCGCGCAACGAAGACGATGACGATGATGACGGCATCGACCCGATTTTTGCCTTGGGCGCTGCAGCTTTTGGGGCGGCTGTTCTTGCCGATATCCTGCAAGGCGATGATGAAGTCGTCTCGAACAGTGGCGACCGTGTGGTTATCGAAAACAACGGTCAGTATCGTGTCTTGCGCAATGACGATGTGTTGCTGCGCCGTCCCGGTGCCGAAATCACGACGTATGAATACAATGACGGGTCGACTCGCAACGTTGTGAGCTATGATGACGGCACGGTCGTCGAGACAGTGCGCGCCGCCAATGGTCAGGTTCTACGCCGGACCCGGACGTTGCAGGACGGCACCGAAGTCGTCCTGTTTGACGACACACGGGAAACCGAGCAGGTGGTGGTGAACGACCTGCCGCAGACCACGGAATCCGGAACCCGGAACCGCGTGATCTACGAAGGTGGTTCGGATGCGGATCAATTGGAACGGGCGCTGGCAACGCAATCGGACACTCAGATCACGCGCCGCTTTTCTCTCAATCAGGTTCGGAACATCGACCGGGTGCGCGAACTGGTGCCGGAGGTGACGGTGAGCAGCATCAATTTTGAGACCGGTAGTGCCGCTATCCGTGCCGAAGAGGCCGAAGAACTGCGCGCCTTGGGTAACGCGATGCGCGTCGCCATCGACCGCAATCCCGGCGAGGTGTTCCTGATCGAAGGCCATACCGATGCGGTGGGGAACTACGCATTCAACCTTGCGCTTTCGGATCGCCGCGCCGAGTCGGTGGCACTGGCCTTGACCGAATATTTCGATGTGCCGCCAGAAAACATGGTGCTTCAAGGCTACGGTGAAGGCGATCTTCTGATCGAAACGCAAGTGTCAGAGCGTGCCAATCGCCGTGCAGCTGTGCGTCGGATCACGCCGCTGTTGCAGGGCAGCTGAACAGGTTAACCGCGTTAATTTTTGAGTTGGGGCAAAGGCCGGGTAATATCGCATTCCCCGGCCTTATCTCTGGGATGGCATGCTCAGACGGTGATCGCCTGCATCACCTGCGGCTCGATCACATCCACCTCCGGCAATGCGCGCACCAGACCTTCAGCGGATTGCTCTAGCGCGGGGAAGGTCCGGTAGTGACATGGGATCAGCGTCTTGAAGTCGAAATACCGTTTCGCCGCATAGGCCACGCCTGCCATGTCCATCGTGTAGTAGCCACCTGCTGACAGGATACCGATATCGGGTTTGTAGTAATCCCCGATCCAGTCCATATCGGCCATGATCGACGTATCGCCTGAGAAATAGAGCGTCTTGCCATCGCCGCGCAGGATGAAGCCAGTCTCCATCCCCATGTAGCGCTTTGTGCCGTCGACCTCCATCGATGAGGAATGCGAGGCGGGTACCAGTGTCGCCGCCACATTGCCCAAGGTGATGGTTCCGCCTTTGTTGAAAGCATGTCCCTTGGTTGCGCCCGCAGCGTACAGAGTCTGCGCCAGTTCAACCATGCCCGACACCGGCGCACCGGTTTTTCCCGAGATTTCGACGACATCGGCGGTGTGATCGCCGTGCCCGTGGGTCACAAGGATATGCGTCGCTCCCGCAATCGCCGCTTCCTTGTCGTGTCCCTCCATCATCGGATTGCCGTTCAGCCACGGGTCGATCAGCAGCACCTGATCGCCAACCTCGATCCGGAACGATCCGTGCCCAAGCCATATGATGTTCATCTGAATGCCTCCTTTTTGGTTGTGTGAAGGCTAGCACAGACGCCGCCACGGAAAAGGCCCTCCGGCATTTTGATCCATGTCAATTAAATCAGACGCACAAGATGTCAGGATAAGTTGACATAAACTGGGAGAGTCGCCATGCGCATTTTGTTTGTCCATCCGAATTACCGCTCTGGCGGTGCCGAGATCGCGGGCACCTGGCCACCGGCTTGGGTGGCATATCTGTCTGGCCATCTGCGACAGGCGGGGTTCGACGACATCCATTTCATTGATGCCATGACCGACAACGTGTCTGACGCTGATCTGGCCAAGCGCATGGAAGAGATCAAGCCTGACGTGGTGGGTGTGACCGCGATCACCCCGTCGATTTACCGCGCCGAGGATGTGCTCAAGGTCGCGAGCGAGGTTGTGCCGAACGCCGTGCGGATGCTGGGCGGGGTGCACGCGACCTTCATGTACAAGCAGGTCCTGTCCGAGGCGCCGTGGGTCGATGTGATCGTGCGCGGCGAGGGCGAGGAGATTTGCACCGAACTGATGCTCGCCATCGAAGACGGGCGCTGGCCTGCGGACAAGCACAATATCAAGGGTCTCGCCTTCATGGATGGCGACCAGATCGTCGCAACCCCGGCGGCGAGCACGGTCAAGGATCTGTCCAAGATCAAACCCGACTGGACCGTTCTGGAGTGGGACAAATACATCTACATCCCGCTGGGCACGCGCGTGGCGATCCCCAACCTTGCGCGTGGCTGTCCCTTTACATGTTCCTTCTGTTCGCAGTGGAAATTCTGGCGCGACTACCGCGTGCGCGATCCCAAGGATGTGGTGGATGAGATCGAGGATCTGGTGGAAAACCACGGCGTTGGCTTCTTCATCCTTGCCGACGAAGAACCAACCATCAACAAAAAGAAATTCGTCGCCTTCTGTCAGGAACTGATCGACCGGGGCCTGCCGGACAAGGTCAAGTGGGGCATCAACACCCGCGTGACCGACATCTACCGCGACCGCGATCTGCTCAAGTTCTATCGCAAGGCGGGTCTGGTGCACGTGTCGCTTGGCACCGAGGCTGCGGCGCAGATGAAGCTCGATATCTTCAACAAGGAAACCAAGGTCGACGAAAACAAGACCGCGATCCGCCTGCTGCGCGAGGCTGACATTCTGGTCGAAGCGCAGTTCATCGTGGGTCTCGACAACGAAACGCCTGAGACGCTGGAAGAGACCTACCAGATGGCGTGGGACTGGCAGCCTGATCTCGCGAACTGGTCGATGTACACGCCGTGGCCTTTCACGCCGCTCTTCCAGGAGTTGAAGGATCAAGTCGAAGTCTTTGATTTCAGTCGCTATAACTTTGTTACACCCATCATGAAACCTGCCGCGATGGAGCGCGGGGAATTGCTCGATGGCGTGATGAACAACTACCGCCGGTTCTACATGAAAAAGGCGCTCTTCCATTACCCATGGCGGGGCACTGGCTTCCGGCGGAGGTATCTGCTGGGCTGTCTTTACGCCTTCCTCAAGGCGGGTGTGGGGCGCACGTTCTACGATCTGGGCAAAGTGGGCTACACTGGCCCGCAATCCAAGAACAAGCTCGACTTCCAATTCGACGACAGCCGCACCATCGCCGAGGCGCAGATGGAGGATTGGGTGTCCTCTGCCGACAAGGCCGCTGCGGCCAAGGAACGCCGCGAAGCAGTTAAGGCGCAGATGAAGGAACGCTCGGCCGAACGCACGCAGGATTTCAAGATGCCCAATGGGGCCGAGATCAAGGCCTGCGGAGGGGGTTCGCAGCAAATGGAGGACGTCTGAGGATGCCCGCGCAACTAGCCACGCTGGCGCGCTGATCGGGCCCAACGCCATCCTGCAGCTTCTGCCACAGATCGAACGGATCGGCGGCGAGGCGCGGGTGGTGCAGATGCTGGCCGAAGCAGGGGTGTTCGAGGTGCCGGACGGCACGCAGATGATCCCCGAAGGCGATGCGGCGCGGCTCCATCAGGTGTTGCGCCGGGATGAGCCCGAGATGGCGGCCGAACTTGCCGCTCGCGCTGGGCGGGGAACAGCCGAGTACATCCTTGCGCATCGCATCCCCAAACCGGTTCAGGGTGTGCTCAGGCTGTTGCCTGCGCCATTCGCCGCCCGTGCCTTGTCTGCGGCCATCGGCAAACATGCCTGGACCTTTGCCGGGTCAGGCGCCTTCACGGCCATCAGCCCATGGAAGTTTGAAATCGCTCACAATCCCATCGTTCAGGGCGAACACAGCGACCTGCCGCTCTGCCATTGGCATGCCGCCGTGTTCGAGCATCTGTATCGGTCTTTGGTGCATCCCCGTGCCCAATGCATTGAAACGGCCTGTTGCGCGATGCCGGGGCATCAGGTTTGTCAGTATGCGCTGACAATCGGAACCCACTGATAACGCAGAAAATCTTGAACAGTCTGACATTCCTGCTTTGCCTGCGCAGGATTGGGCGTTATCGTGCGCCGGACATGCGACTTTACAGCGGCTGACACCCTTTAAACCGCATGAAGACCTGTGCTCAGGGGTGGGTGCAGGTTTGTTTTTTTGAGAGATTGGTCGAGGGACGCGTCACTGGGGGGCAGCGCGTATGAATATGCAGAAACCAAGCGGTGCAACGCCGTTTCCGTCACAAGCTGCGACCGACCACGAGGCGCGGTTGTCCGATCCTGCGCGGTTGTCGGCTTTGGACGCGACCGGAATCATGGACAGTACGCCGGAAGAGGGGTTCACCCGCGTTGCGCGCCTTGCAACTGCATGTCTTGGTGTGCCGGTCGGACTTGCGTCATTCGTTGATGCAGACAGGCAGTACTTCAAGGCACAGTGTGGACTGCCGGGAGGCGCGAGCGCCGTGCAAGAAACGCCGCTCAGCCATTCGCTCTGTCAGTATGTCGTGTCGCATGACCGTGCCTTGGCTGTGTCGGATGCCCGCGATCATCCCTTGCTCAAGGACAATCTGGCGATTCCGGATTTGGGCGTTGTGGCTTATCTCGGCATCCCCATTCACGCGCCAAGCGGTGAACCCATCGGCTCCTTCTGTGCCATCGACAGCCAGCCGCGCACCTGGACGCACGAGGATGTGTCTGTGCTGACCGATCTTGCCGCGATGATCGAAACCGAATTGCAGCTGCGCCATGAGCGCGACGGTATGGAGACGCTGGCCCGCGAGATGAATCACCGGGTGAAGAACCTGTTTTCCGTGGTCGGGGGCATGATCTCCATGACCGCCCGCAGCGCGGACACTCCTGCTGATATGGCCCATGTCCTCAAAGGACGCCTGTCCGCGCTTGATATCGCGCATTCGATGGTCAGCCCGGCACTGTCCGATGGCCGGGGCGATGCGGAAACCCTCGACCTGCATGCGCTTACCGAACGGCTGGTGAGTCCGCATCTGACATCCGGTCAGGCGCAGCTGCATATCGATCTTCCGGAACTGCGGCTTGCTGGGCGGCCGGTCACCGATCTGTCCCTCGTCATTCATGAATTGGCCACCAACGCGGCCAAATACGGCGCGCTGTCCCGCGGGGACGGGCGGGTCTCGATCACCGGCGCGCAGCAGGGCGAAACCGTCCGGATCGTCTGGCACGAAGAGGGCGGACCAGAGATTGTTGCAGCACCAACCGACAAGGGCTTCGGCAGCAAGCTGATCGAGGCGACGGTCGAGCGCCAGATGAACGGCGCGCTGGACAGCGATTGGCGCAGTACCGGAGTGGTCCATTCGCTTAGCCTGCCGCTTTCCGTGTTCGAGGTCTGAGACCGGAGTCATGCCGCTTCTCCACGCATGTTGGACTTGCAATGGCGCATGTCGCGGTGAAGCGGCGGTTGCGCCACTTGAACCCACCCCCGTCTACAGCTAAACGCTGCGAAAGATCCGCTATCTGCAGAAACCGAGGGGACCTCGCCTCATGTCCATTGACATCGAAACCGCCGCCCGCGTGGCCAAGCTCGCGCGCATCCGCGTCGAAGAGGACGCACTGCCCGCACTGGCCCAGGAATTCAGCAACATTCTCGGCTTCATCGAGCAGCTGAACGAGGTCGATGTAGAGGGTGTCGAGCCGATGGTCAGCGTGGAGCCGATGCGCCTCAAGCGCCGCAAGGACGGCGTCACCGATGGGGGCATGCAGGACAAGGTTCTCGCCAACGCCCCCGATGTCCGCGAGGGCTTTTTCGCCGTGCCGAAGGTGGTGGAATAATGACCGATCTGACCAAGCTCAAAATCGCCGAGGCCCGCGACGCGCTGCGCAAAGGCGACGTGTCCTCCGTAGACCTGACCGAAGCCTGCCTTGCAGCGATCGACAAGGCCGATGCGCTGGGCGCGTTTGTGCACAAGACGCCCGAAATTGCCATGACGCAGGCCAAATCCGCCGACGCCCGGATCAAGGCCGGGGATGCGCCAGATCTCTGCGGCATTCCCCTCGGGATCAAGGATCTCTTCTGCACCAAGGGTGTGCCATCACAGGCCGCAAGCGCCATTCTCAACGGGTTCAAACCAGAATACGAAAGCACCGTCACCAGCCAGTTGTTCGACGCGGGCGCAGTCATGCTGGGCAAGCTCAACATGGACGAGTTCGCCATGGGGTCGTCGAACGAGACCTCGACCTATGGCAATGCCATCAACCCGTGGCGGCGCGGCAATGACGACACCGCGCTCACACCGGGCGGCTCATCCGGTGGCTCGGCCTCGGCCGTCGCCGCGGACCTCTGCCTTGGCGCCACGGGCACCGACACCGGCGGCTCCATCCGCCAGCCTGCCGCCTTTACCGGCATCACCGGCATCAAACCGACCTATGGGCGCTGTTCGCGCTGGGGCATTGTGGCCTTCGCGTCCTCGCTCGATCAGGCCGGTCCGATGACCAAAGACGTGCGCGATGCCGCCATCATGCTCGAAGCCATGTGCGGCCACGACCCCAAGGACAGCACATCCGCCGATCTGGCCGTGCCAAATTTCGAGGCGATGCTCACCGGCGACATCAAGGGCAAGGTGATCGGCATCCCGCGCGAATACCGCATGGACGGCATGCCTGAAGAGATCGAAACGCACTGGGCCGAAGGCCGCAAGATGCTCGAGGATGCAGGCGCGCAAATCCGCGACATCTCGCTTCCGCACACCAAATACGCGCTACCCGCCTATTACGTGATCGCACCCGCCGAGGCGTCGTCCAACCTCGCCCGCTATGACGGCGTGCGCTACGGTCACCGCGCGAAACTGGCGCAGGGCGACGGCATCACCGAGATGTACGAGAAGACCCGAGCCGAAGGCTTCGGCAAAGAGGTGCAGCGCCGCGTCATGGTCGGCACCTACGTGCTTTCAGCGGGCTTCTACGACGCCTATTACAACCGCGCACGCAAGGTCCGCACCTTGATCAAGCGCGACTTCGAAGAGGTCTTTGGCCAAGGTGTGGATGCGATCCTGACACCGGCCACGCCGTCTTCCGCATTTGAGCTGGGCAAGGAAGTGACCGACCCGGTTGAAATGTATCTCAACGACGTCTTCACCGTGACGGTCAATCTCGCCGGACTGCCGGGCATCTCGGTGCCGACCGGGCTGGACAGCCAAGGCCTGCCGCTTGGGCTGCAACTGATTGGACGGCCGTGGGAAGAGGGCGATTTGCTGAATACCGCCTACGCATTGGAGCAGGCGGCGGGCTTTGTGGCAAAGCCCACCCAATGGTGGTAACTTCACGCCGAATGAGGCAGGACATGATCCAGACACACGGCATTATCCGCGCATTGGCCGGGGGCGCAGCGCTTCTTGTCGTGACCGCGTGCAGCCCCAGCATTCCAGACAGTGCCGTGGGCTTCGACCGCATCGATGGCTACCAGCAACAACGCGACGCTGTGCTCGAAGGTCGTGCAGCGCCGACCACGATCGGCCCGCCGCCCACGGTGACTGGAGCGCCGCTCTCGGCCACAGGTCCTCTTGACGCTGCCGATCTGGAAGCGCGCCGCGCCAATTCCGGTGTCGATCCGGTGCAGGCCTCGCCGGGCAATCCCGCTCCTCAGATCGTGGCCAACGCAGCCGGGATATCCGAGGAAAACAACTTCGACGCTGTTGCCAACACCCGCAGTATCGAAGGCGATGCCGCGCTGATCGCGCAGAACCGTGCCCGGTATCAGGTCATCGCGCCTGAGGCATTGCCCACGCGGCCCGGAACCAACACGCCGAACATCGTGGCATATGCGCTGCAAACCACGAACCCCAAAGGTGCGCCGATCTATCGCCGGTCGTCCTTTGCGTCGGAAAACCGGCATCTGCGCAATTGCGCGGCCTTCACCTCGGCGGACCTGGCGCAAGAGGAATTTCTCGCTAATGGCGGGCCGGAACGTGACCGGCAGAACCTTGATCCCGATGGCGATGGCTTTGCCTGTGGCTGGGATCCGGCACCGTTCCGCGCGGTGCGCAACTGACGCCGCTCTGGCATCCCTCGCCAAATTGCGGGCCGCGGCGGGACGGCGCGCGCCCTGACCTGATCGTCCTGCACTACACGGCGATGGACTGCGCAGAAAAAGCGCGCGACTGGCTCTGCCAAGAAGAGGCGCAGGTCTCGGCGCATTACGTGATCGCCCCAGATGGCACGGTCTGGCAACTGGTTAACGAAGCGGACCGCGCGTGGCATGCAGGTGCGGGCGTGTGGGGGCCGGTGACGGACGTCAATTCCCGGTCCATTGGTATAGAGATATCCAACACCGGTAGCACGCCTTTTGCTGCGAAACAGATGGATGCGCTGGACGATCTGGTTGCGGGTATCATGGAGCGGAACGCCATCCCGCCGGAGCGGGTGATCGGACATTCTGACATGGCACCGGGTCGCAAGATCGACCCCGGCGCGCGCTTCGATTGGCTGCGCCTCGCGCGGCAAGGGCTAGCCATATGGCCTGAGGCCAAAGGCTCCGGAGATTTCACCGAAAACGCGCGCCGCTTTGGCTATACCGCCGACGTCCCGCTCGACACACTGCTGCACAGCTTTCGATTGCGCTTTCGTCCCAATGCCTCAGGCCCGCTGGACGACACCGACCGCGCGATCATGGCCAATCTCGCAAACCGTTGGCCTGTCGCCGCGTCCTGATCTTCTCTGGTTTCAAAATACTTCGGGGGTTTGGGGGCAGCGCCCCCAAGTGTTTCCGCCTGCGGAAACACGCGATGCGTCGACGCATCGCCCGCGCCTTCAACTCAACTCATACGGCAGGATCCCCCGCCGATGCGTCTGGATCGTCAGCTTCCGCTCAAGGGGTGGGACGGACCTTTGATGACAGTTCGACCGCTCACAGATGCGGCAGGAGATCCCGATGGGCTCGAACGCCCCATCCCGCGTGAGGTCCAGCCCGTCCGCGTAGACCAGTGCGCCGGCATGTTTGACCTCGCATCCAAGGGCGATGGCGTAGCGCCGCACTGGTGCCCCGAAATGCCCGCCGGTTTTCGACACGTCGCGCGCCAGCGAGATATAGCGCACCCCGTCCGGTGTTTCCGCCAATTGACGCAGGAACCGGCCGGGTGTCTCGAACGCCCGGTGCACGTTCCAGAGCGGGCATGCGCCGCCGAAACGCGCGAATTGCAGGCGGGTGGCGGAATGGCGCTTCGTGATCGTGCCCGCCTGATCGACGCGGACGAAAAAGAACGGAATGCCCTTGGCACCGGGCCGTTGCAGCGTCGAGAGACGATGCGCGACCTGTTCGATCGATGCTCCAAAGCGCCGCGCCATCAGTTCCAGATCGTGCCGCGTGTCCTGCGCCGCCTGCAGGAATTGGCCGTACGGCATGACCGCCGCCCCGGCAAAGTAGTTCGCCAGCCCCAGCCGGGCGATGTCCCGTGCCGCATCCGACTGGAAGCGCCCCAGATCAAGCGTGGCATCCAGCAGCTTGCCATGCCGTGTCAGCGCGAGTTGAAGCATCATCTGGAAGGTCTGTGTCTCAGGGGCCGCGAGCGAGGACAGCGTCAACTCGTGCCGCAACTCATCGAACCGGCGCAGGTCGGGGACATTGGCGAACCTCACATGCAGGCCTTCGTTTTCCAGCCCGCGAAGGGCGGCGCGCACCCGGTCGGTTCCGGTCAGCTTGGTTGCAACGTGTTCGGCGGCTTTGTCCACGGGGTCGATGTAGTTGTCGCAATAGTGAAAGAAGTCTCGCACCTCTTCCCATGGGGAGGGCTGAAGCTGTGCGCCCTCGCGGCCCAAAGCCTCGTCCAGCGAGGCAAGCCGCTCGTGGGTCTGCCGATAGGCGCGGTGCAATTCCAGAAAGGCCCGTGCCAGCCCTGGCGCGTTCGATGCTGTCAGGCGCAGATCGGCAACCGGGGGGGCTGCATCGGCAAAGACCGGGTCTGCCAGCGCCTCGCGCATGTCCGAGATCATGCGCTCTGCGTCGCCCTGACCCAGTTCGGTGACATCGACGCCGAACTCCTGCGCCAGCGCCAGCACCACGGTCGTGGACAGCGGGCGCTTGTTGTTTTCCATCTGGTTCAGATAGGGCAAGGAAACGCCCAGCTTGGCTGCGAAGTCGCGTTGCGTGATGCCCAGCCGGGTGCGGATTTCACGCAGCTTGGCTCCGGCATAGAGTTTCTGGGTGGGCATGGCATCCTCGGCGCTTTGCAGTTTTGCAACCTGTCAGGCCCGAGTTTGCAAATTCACCTCGCGCTGTCCAGCCCCGCGAGCCGCACAGATCGCCAGATCACCAGCTGGATTGCGATGATGGCGCAGACCGCCGTGGCCAGCATGATCCACAGCAGCGGCCATGCGCCGGTGCCCGGCACCAGCAACGCGCCTGCCAGAGCTGACAGGCCCGCGCCGCCGCCCAGCATGATCGCGCCTCCAAGGCCGGACGCCGTGCCCGCCAGATGCGGACGTACCGACAGCATACCCGCTGTGGCGTTGGGGATGGTCATGCCATTGCCGAGGCCCACAAAGGTCATGAAGCCGAAGAACGTCCATTCCGATCCAAGGCCAAGCCAGAAGACCAGCATCGACAGAAGGATCCCCATGCAGTTGATCAACGTGCCCAGCATCACCATCCGGTTGACACCCATCCGCGCCGAGAAACGGCCCGAGATGAAATTGCCGCAGAAATATCCGATGGCCGGTGCGCCGAAGAAGAAGCCAAGCTGGGCTGGGGACATGCCAAACACTTCGGTGCCCACATAAGGCGCGCCGCCGAGATAGGCAAAGAACGCGCCCGAGGACATGCCCGAGGCGATCGCATAGCCCCAAAAGCGCGGGCTGGTCAGCAATTCGGGATATTGCGCGAATTGTTGGCCAAGGCTAAGCCCGCTGACCTTGGCGGTTTCTCCCAGATCGCTCCATGTCAGCCAGAAGAGGGCAAGGCCGAGGATCAGCAACAGCCAGAAATTCGCCTGCCAACCGAAATACTGGTCCAGCACGCCACCAAAGGCGGGGCCGATCATCGGCACCACGGCCATGCCCATTGTCACGTAGCCGATCATGGATGCGGCTTGATCCTGCGGGACGCAATCGCGCACGACCGCGCGGCTGAGGACCATGGCGGTCACGATCACCGCTTGTGCCATGCGGAAGCCGAGGAAGGTGTAGATGTCGGGCGCGTAGATGCAGCCCAGCGTGGCAACGCAGAAGCCGCCGATTCCCCACAGGATCACCGGGCGGCGGCCCATCTTGTCCGAGATCGGGCCAATCAGGATCTGCAGAACTGCGTTGACCGCCAGATAGACGGCCACGGAGAGCTGCATCAGCCAATATTCGGTCTGGAAATAGGCCGTCATATTGGGCAGGGACGGCAGGAAGATGTTCATCACCAACGCCGAAAGACCTGCGAGCAGGATCAGTGTGACAATATGTGGCGGTGTGGAGCGGTCGAGAAATCGGACCTTAGAGGCGTAACTCATACCCCATCGCTACGCCTGCGGTTGCGGATTGTCCATATCGGCAAGCGTAACGATACAATTTGCTGATTTGCAATTTGCAAGACCTCTTCTTTTCATGGTTTGCAAATTTGCTCATTAGCGCTTGAGGCTTTGCCGCGGCGCAGTATGTTCGCCGCAAAGCGACAAAGGGACGGTCCATGAAAGATATTCTGCAAGAGTTGGAAACCCGCCGCGCCGATGCCCGTCTGGGTGGCGGGCAGGCCCGCATCGACGCACAGCACGCCCGGGGCAAGCTGACGGCGCGCGAACGGGTGGAACTGCTGCTCGATGAGGGCAGCTTTGAAGAATACGACATGTTCGTCACCCATCGCTGCACCGATTTCGGGATGGAAAAGAACCGCCCGGCAGGCGACGGAGTTGTGACCGGCTGGGGCACGGTCAATGGCCGCATGGTCTATGTGTTCAGCCAGGACTTCACGGTTCTGGGCGGGTCGGTTTCGGCCACCCATGCGATGAAGATCTGCAAGATCATGGATATGGCGATGCAGAACGGCGCTCCGGTGATCGGAATCAACGACTCGGGTGGTGCGCGCATTCAGGAAGGTGTGGACAGCCTTGCGGGCTATGGCGAGGTGTTCCAGCGCAACATCATGGCATCGGGTGTGGTGCCGCAGATCAGTGTGATCATGGGGCCGTGCGCGGGTGGGGCGGTCTACAGCCCTGCGATGACCGACTTCATCTTCATGGTGAAAGACAGCTCGTACATGTTCGTCACTGGCCCCGACGTGGTGAAGACGGTGACCAACGAACAGGTGACCGCAGAGGAACTGGGCGGCGCGTCCACCCATACCAAGAAATCCTCGGTCGCGGATGGCGCGTTCGAGAACGACGTTGAGGCGCTGGCCGAAGTGCGCCGTCTGGTCGACTTCCTGCCGCTGAACAACCGTCAGCCCAGCCCGACGCGGCCGTTCTTCGACGATGTGGACCGTTTGGAGGAATCGCTAGACACGCTGGTGCCCGAAAACGCCAACACGCCCTACGACATGAAGGAACTGATCCTGAAGATCGCGGATGAAGGCGACTTCTACGAGATTCAGGAAGACTTCGCCAAGAACATCATCACCGGCTTCATCCGCCTGGAAGGGCAGACCGTGGGTGTGGTTGCCAACCAGCCGATGGTGCTTGCCGGTGTTCTGGACATCGACTCTGCCCGCAAGGCGGCGCGGTTTGTGCGGTTCTGTGACTGCTTCGGCATTCCGATCCTGACGCTGGTGGACGTGCCGGGCTTCCTGCCGGGGACCAGCCAGGAATATAACGGCGTCATCAAACACGGCGCGAAGCTGCTTTTTGCGTATGGCGAGGCGACGGTGCCGAAGGTGACGGTCATCACCCGCAAGAGCTATGGCGGCGCTTATGTGGTTATGGCGTCCAAGCACCTGCGTGCGGATGTGAACTATGCGTGGCCGACCTCGGAGATCGCCGTGATGGGAGCCAAGGGGGCGACCGAGATCATCCACCGTGCCGATGCGGGCAATGCGGAAAAGATCGCGGCACACACCAAGGAATATGAGGACCGCTTTGCCAACCCGTTCGTGGCGGCAGAGCGCGGCTTCATCGACGAGGTGATCCAGCCCCGCAGCACGCGCAAGCGGGTGGCGCGGGCGTTCGCTGCGCTGCGGTCCAAGCAGCAATCGATGCCGTGGAAGAAGCACGACAATATTCCGCTTTGAGGGGTGCCGGGCTGAAGCCCGGCCTACGAGTTAGGCAGTCATGGCACGTAACGGCTGGCACATTCTGCGCGACGAAACCGGGCTGACCTTGGCCCGGCATGTTCCTGCGCGCTTTGATGTGTCGGTTGTGTCAGACCTTCCGATGTGCGACGCGGGTCGTCTGGCGCGACAGGTTCGGCAGGATGTCTGTCGGGCCTTGCAGCGCGTGAGGGGGTTTTCCCCCGTCGTGCGGGTGGAACGTCTGGCGGACGTGATGCGTGTCACGGCAGGTGGGCGTTTGCCCCGGTCCAGTCAATCCGCCTGTGTCTCGGATCGGCTCGAAGCTGTCTTGACCGATCCGGGCAATCGGGCGCGCTGGCTTCGTTGGGCCAGCGGGCGCACATATCTGGCGCATGTGTTCGCGGTGTTTCTGGCGCTGCCTGTTCTTGCCGATGAGCCCTTGGACGTGCCCTCCGGTCAGCCTGTGACGTTCCACGAGATGCTGTGGGACCGGCCGGGTGGGGGGCTGATTTACCGCTTCCGGTTCGTCGCGCCCGAGATCGGGCAGGAGGGCCGCGCCTATGAGGATGTGGAAGTTGACATGCACCATCTGTGCGAGACCTTCGCCATCCCGCGCCTTGCGCAAACCGGGCCACAGCCCAGCCAGATCGTGATTTCCTTCAGCCAGCAAGAGACCGAATTCGGCGTCGCCACGGAAGACGTCACCCAGTTTTTCGAGGCGTATCGCGTCGAAGGCGAGACCTGCATCTTGGAGTTTTTTTGATGCTTCCACAACATGTTGCGACACTCCGCGCGGGCCGCGTCCGGTTTGAGTCTTTTGCGTCACAGGGCCGCGATGTTGCGGGCTGTGGATATCTTTTGTCTGTGATTTCAGGATATTCTGGGACGGACTGCACCCAAGCAGTCATTACCTCGAACCGAGGACAGGCAGGACCAGCAGGTCCTGTTGGGTCCTTTGAACCTGACAGGAGAACTAGATGTCACAGAGCATCAAGCTTCTTGCCGCAGTCGGTCTTTTTGCAGTTTTGTCCGCATGCGGACAGAAGCAGGCCGAAGAAGAGTTTGTGGTTATCGACCCTGAGCCGATCAGCCACGAGCCCATGTACACAGGCAAGTACAAGTAACCTTGAAACGGGGCGGGCAGAGGCGCTCGCCCCCTTTTCACCGATGCTGTGCGGGGGTGTCCCATGCTGAAGCATCGCGGCTTTCCGGGGCGGCTTCCCGGAACGGATTTCCAATTCGTCATTCGCAGACCGAACCCCAAAGGGGTTACGCCGCTGATCAAGCGCGAACGGTATCGCGACCGCAAGTCTGTCGACCGCAAGGCCGATGCTGTCTTCATGGCAGCGCTTTGGGCGCATTTCGGAAATGAGCCGTTCGAACGCGGCAATCTGGATGCGGGGCGGCTAAGCTGGCTCTTTGGCCGTGAAGTGCTGCCGTATGACGATCCGTTTGACCCGGTAAGCTATGAGTCGCTGCTCATCATCAACGAACCGGTGGCGCGCGTGTCGTTTCCCGAGGCGTTTGAGGACGGGGAATGGGCGTGATGTTGCTTACGGCGGGTCAGTTTGGGCGGGAAAAAGCCGACACCTTGGGTTGTATTCCATTTTTCATTGACGCGTTAGGCGGTTGTGCCACTGTGGACCTGTTCCTAGTGACATGGCGTTGGCAGATTGCGCCTTTTGTTCACCGTTACCCTTCCCCTGTCGGGCGCCTTGGTTACACCCCATGCCAAGCGCCCGACTTTTTCTGTTCTGGATCAGAATGTTACAGGGACGGGCAAGGATCTGCCCAAAATCCGGCCGATGGGGAGAAAGGCTGGAACAACTGGCTGATCCGGGGTGTTACTGCAAAACAGGCACAGACCCGCAAAGGAGCAGACACATGGACACTCACACCTTCAAACCCACCCGGATTTTCGCCGTTGTCGCGCTGCTGGGCCTCTCGGCCTGCGGTGACACGCTGGGCGAACAGGCGCTCTTGGGCGGTGCGGCCGGTGGCGGCACAGCGGTTGCGGCAGGGGGCGATCCGCTCACCGGGGCGGCTGTTGGCGCTGCGGCCAATGTCGCCTATTGCCAGACATATCCGGAACGCTGCTGACGCGTCAGCGCGCCCGAATTACTCACGGATTTCGACCGTTCGGACTCAGCGTCCGGGCGGTCTTTTTTATGCCATCGCTGCGGGATGTGTCCCCGGCCAAGAAAAGACTGACGGAAAGGGACAGACATGTTCGACAAGATCCTGATTGCCAACCGGGGCGAGATCGCCTGCCGCGTGATCAAGACCGCCCGCAAGATGGGCATCAAAACGGTGGCCATCTATTCGGATGCCGACAAACACGCGCTGCATGTCGAAATGGCGGATGAGGCGGTGCATATCGGGCCGCCGCCCGCGAACCAGTCCTATATCGTCATCGACAAGGTGATGGACGCGATCAAACAGTCGGGCGCACAGGCGGTGCATCCGGGCTATGGTTTCCTGTCCGAAAACCCTAAATTCGCACAGGCGCTTGAAGCCGCAGGCGTGGCCTTTGTCGGCCCGCCTGTAAAAGCCATCGAGGCGATGGGCGACAAGATCACGTCGAAGAAGATCGCGCAGGAGGCCAACGTCTCGACCGTCCCGGGCTATATGGGCCTGATCGAAGACGCGGATGAGGCGGTCAAGATTTCGAATGAGATCGGCTATCCGGTGATGATCAAGGCCTCTGCCGGCGGTGGCGGCAAAGGCATGCGGATCGCGTGGAACGACACGGAGGCGCGCGAGGGCTTTCAGTCGTCCAAGAACGAGGCCGCGTCCTCGTTTGGTGATGACCGCATCTTCATTGAAAAATTCGTCACCCAGCCGCGCCACATCGAGATTCAGGTGCTCTGCGACGCGCATGGCAACGGGATATACCTGAACGAGCGCGAATGTTCGATCCAGCGCCGGAACCAGAAGGTTGTCGAAGAAGCGCCCAGCCCGTTCCTTGACGAAGCCACCCGCAAAGCTATGGGCGAACAGTCGGTCGCACTAGCGAAGGCTGTTGGCTACACCAGCGCAGGCACGGTGGAATTCATCGTCGATGGCGACCGGAATTTCTACTTCCTCGAAATGAACACCCGCCTTCAGGTGGAACACCCGGTGACCGAGCTCATCACCGGCGTTGATCTGGTGGAACAGATGATCCGCGTTGCCAATGGCGAGCCACTGTCGATCACGCAGGACGACGTTAAGATCAACGGCTGGGCGATTGAAAACCGGCTTTATGCCGAAGACCCGTATCGCGGCTTCCTGCCGTCGATTGGCCGTTTGACCCGTTACCGCCCGCCTGCCGAAGGCCCGCTGGGCGATGGCATCGTGCGCAACGACACCGGTGTGTTCGAAGGCGGCGAGATCAGCATGTATTACGACCCGATGATCGCCAAACTGTGCACCTGGGGCCCGGACCGCGCCACTGCGATCGAGACCATGCGCAACGCGCTGGACAGTTTCGAGGTGGAAGGCATTGGTCACAACCTGCCGTTTGTGGCCGCGGTGATGGATCATCCCAAGTTCATTTCCGGCGACATGACCACGGCCTTTATCGCCGAGGAATATCCCGACGGCTTTGAAGGGGTGACGCTTGGTGACGCCGCGCTGCGCAATATCGCGGCGGCCTGTGCGGCGATGAACCGGGTGGCCGAAATTCGCCGCGCGCGCATCTCGGGCACGCTCGACAACCACGAGCGCCGGGTGGGCGAAGAGTGGAACGTCGCGCTTCAGGGTGTCGATTTTGACGTCACCATCGCGGCTGACCATGACGGGTCAACAGTGCGCTTTGCGGATGGATCCGAGATCCGGGTCAGCGGTGACTGGACACCGGGCGATCAACTGGCCCGCATGACGGTCAATGGCACGCCGTTGGTGATGAAGGTGGGCAAGGTGTCTGGCGGCTTCCGCATCCGTTCACGCGGAGCCGAGCTGAAGGTCCATGTCCGCACCCCGCGTCAGGCGGAACTGGCCCGCATGATGCCCGAGAAAGTGGCCCCGGATACGTCCAAGCTGCTACTCTGCCCGATGCCCGGTTTGATCGTGAAGATCGACGTGGAAGAGGGGCAGGAAGTGCAGGAAGGTCAGGCGCTCTGCACGGTCGAGGCGATGAAGATGGAAAACATCCTGCGCGCCGAACGCAAGGGCACCGTGTCCAAGATCAACGCGGCGGCGGGCGACAGCCTGGCCGTGGACGATGTGATCATGGAGTTCGAATAAGGCCGTGACCCCAGCTGCGCGCATATCAGGCCGCGACCCGGTGTGGACTGACCGCACCGGGTGGGAAAGGGCCTATCCGCGCGGCAACCCGTCGGTGCGTTCCTGGATCTCCTGCTGGCGGGTCGGCATCTTGTCGATGGCGCGGCTGATTTCACGGACGTCCCAGGGCAGGGGCTTGCGGTGTTTGACGCCGCCATCCTTGTCGATGATCGCCAGCATGAACCCGCGCGGCCGGAGGGCGGTGCGGGCCGGGGTTCGTTCCGCCGGGTTGGTGTCGGTGATGATCACGACGTCGCGCAGATCGAGCGCGTGCAGATCGCTGGTCAGGTACTGCATCTGTTGCACGTATCGCGGATCGGCGGGGCTGTCGGCAAAGACCACGACGGGGCGCTTGATCCAGAGGAATTCCTCAAGCGTCACGGTTTCGGCGGACCGGATCATGTCGACGGACAGGTCGTCGACGGTTGCACCGGACTCCTGCGCCTGTCCCGCAATCGGGGCGGACAGCATGAGAGATGCAAGCACTGCGGATAAGACTTTGTTCATACCCGAAAACATAGGGCGAGCTCTGCACAATGCGAAGGCACGAAGCGCGTCCACACGCAAAAAAGTGACCGCGCTCCTGCGGCACGGCTCTCGACCCATTCCACAATCGCACCTGTGCACATGCGGCAGGGTGCGGATGACGACAAGAGGAACAGACAGAAGATGACGTCCAAGACAGACACATGGCGCGCGCTGGCCGAAAAGGAACTGCGCGGGAAATCGGTCGACTCGCTGACCTGGAAGACGCTCGAAGGGATCGAGGTTCAGCCGCTCTACACCGAGGACGACATCAAGGACCTGCCGCATCTGGGCACGCTGCCGGGTGAGGCACCGTTCACGCGTGGTGTTAAAGCGACCATGTATGCCGGTCGTCCCTGGACGATCCGGCAATATGCGGGGTTCTCGACCGCGGAGGAATCGAACGCGTTTTACCGCAAGAACCTGGCGGCCGGTCAGCAGGGGGTGTCTGTCGCGTTCGATCTGGCCACGCACCGAGGCTATGACAGCGACCATGAGCGGGTTGTCGGCGATGTCGGCAAGGCCGGTGTGGCCATCGACTCTGTCGAGGACATGAAGATCCTCTTCGACGGAATCCCGCTGGATCAGGTGTCGGTGTCGATGACGATGAACGGCGCGGTCATTCCGATCCTCGCCAGTTTCATCGTCGCGGGCGAAGAGCAGGGTGTGGATCGTGCTCTGTTGTCGGGGACGATCCAGAACGACATCCTCAAGGAGTTCATGGTCCGCAACACCTATGTCTACCCGCCCGAGCCGTCGATGCGGATCATCGCGGACATCATCGAATACACCTCGAACGAGATGCCGAAGTTCAACTCGATCTCGATTTCCGGCTACCACATGCAGGAAGCGGGCGCGAACCTTGTGCAGGAGCTGGCCTATACGCTGGCGGACGGCAAAGAATACGTGCAGACTGCGATGGCACGCGGCATGGACGTGGACAAGTTCGCCGGGCGTCTGTCGTTTTTCTTTGCCATCGGCAAGAACTTCTTCATGGAGGCGGCGAAACTGCGCGCGGCGCGTCTGCTCTGGCACCGGATCATGACCGATCTGGGCGCGAAGAATGACCGCTCCAAGATGCTGCGCACGCATTGCCAGACCTCTGGCGTGTCGCTGGCGGAACAGGACCCCTACAACAACGTGATCCGCACCGCTTTCGAGGCGATGAGCGCGGTTCTGGGCGGCACGCAGTCGCTGCACACCAATGCGTTGGATGAAGCGATTGCGCTGCCGACCGAGTTCAGTGCCCGGATCGCGCGGAACACGCAGTTGATCTTGCAGGAAGAAACCGGCGTGACCAAGGTGGTCGACCCGCTGGCGGGATCTTACTACGTCGAGAAGCTGACCCATGATCTGGCCGAAGCCGCGTGGAAGTTGATCGAAGAGGTCGACGAGATGGGCGGCATGACCAAGGCCGTGGCCTCTGGCATGCCCAAGCTGCGGATCGAGGAAACGGCAGCGCAGCGTCAGGCGGATATCGACCGGGGCACCGATGTGATCGTGGGTGTGAACAAGTACCGGCTCGCCAAGGAAGACCCGCTGGACATTCTGGATGTGGACAACGTCAAGGTGCGGCAGAGCCAGATCGCCCGGCTGGAGAGCATCCGAAGCACCCGCGATCAGGCGGCCTGCGCTGCGGCGCTGGCCGAACTTGAGAAACGCGCAGCCGAAGGCGGCAATCTGTTGGAAGCGGCGGTTGAGGCTTCCCGCGCCCGCGCCACGGTAGGAGAGATCAGCATGGCGATGGAAAAAGTGTTCGGCCGCCACCGGGCCGAGGTGAAGACATTGGCGGGCGTCTATGGCGCGGCCTATGAGGGCGACGAAGGCTTTGCAGCCATCCAGCGGTCGGTCGAGGCGTTTGCCGAGGACGAAGGCCGCCGTCCGCGTATGCTGGTCGTAAAGATGGGGCAGGACGGCCATGACCGGGGTGCCAAGGTGATCGCGACGGCATTCGCGGACATCGGCTTTGACGTGGATGTGGGGCCGCTGTTCCAGACCCCGGCCGAGGCCGCGCAGGATGCCATCGACAACGATGTGCATGTGATCGGGATTTCCTCTCAGGCGGCTGGGCACAAGACTTTGGCGCCGCAACTGGTGCAAGAGCTGAAGGCGCAGGGTGCGGGGGACATTCTGGTGATCTGCGGTGGGGTCATCCCGCAGCAGGACTACCGGTTCCTCTATGACGCCGGGGTCAAGGCGATCTTCGGGCCGGGGACCAACATTCCGGAAGCCGCGCAGGACATCCTGCGGCTGATCCGCGAAGCGCGCGGTTAACGCACGGGTAGGCGGACGCGTCGACGCGTCCGCTGTTTTCCGTTGACGGAAAACCTGCCGCGTGTGTCAATGTCCGCATGAAATTCGAACTGGATCATATCGCGGTTGCGGGCGAAACGCTGGAGGAGGCGGTGCGCCACAGCGAAGAAGCGCTGGGCGTGACGCTGGGTGCTGGCGGTCAGCACGCGCATTATGCCACGCATAACCGGGTTCTCGGGCTTGAGAACGACCTTTACTTCGAGGCCATTGCCCCCGATCCCTCGCAGCCCAAGCCGGGCTATCCGCGCTGGTTCGGGCTGGATGATTTTGACGGTCCGGCCCAGCTCGACAAGTGGATCCTGCGTTGCGATGACATCGAGGCCGCGCAGCGGACGTTCCCCGAAGCCGGAGAGCCGGTGGAGCTGTCGCGGGGCGATCTCAGTTGGACCATGCTGGTGCCTCCGGATGGCCGCTTGCCTTTTGGCGACCAATTCCCCGCGATCATCCAATGGCACACCGACACACCGCCGGGAATGACCTTGCAAAGTGCCGGGTTGCGGCTTGAGGCGTTGACGATTTGTGGGCCGGATGTGACCGATCTTCAGGCGCGGTTGGCCCCGGTTCTGGATGATGACCGGGTGATCTATCGCACCATGGCTGACCGGATGATGCAGGCCGTGTTTCTGACCACCAGCGGGAGACGTATCCTCACATGATCATCCGACCCGCGCGCGCCGACGATGCCGAGGCGTTGACGGTGATCCTGAATGACGTGATCGCGAACACCACGATCACCTTCACCTCGGAGCTCAAGACCGTCGACTATGTGCGCGACGATATCGCCGCCAAGGGGCCTGCGTTTCTTGTGGCCGAGACGGACGGGGTGGCTGTCGGCTATGCCAGTTATTTTCCGTTTCGCAACGGTCCCGGCTATGCGCGGACCAAGGAACATTCCATTGCTTTGACCAAAGAGGCTCGTGGCACCGGGGCCGGACGAAAGCTGATGACGGCGTTGGAGGGCGTGGCACGGGCCGAAGGTGTGCATTCGCTTTGGGCAGGTGTGAGCGCGGAAAACCCGGCAGGTCATGCCTTTCACCGTGCGATTGGCTTTACCGAGGTGGCGACGCTGTCCGAGGTGGGGTTCAAGTTCGGGCGTTGGATCGACCTTGTGCTGATGCAGAAAAAGCTCTGATGCCGCACTGACAAAACCGGGCGTTTGCCGTAGGATGCGGTTATGTCGATCTGGTCGCGCATTGCGGATGCTCTTTCGGCCCTTGCCTCGGGCGAGGGTCTTGCAACGGTGTTTGACCGCCTGCGCACGCCGCCGGAAAAGACCGTGGCCTTCACTATTGCCGTGATTGCTCTGTCGGCCAAGATGGCCAAGGCGGATGGTCTTGTGACCCGTGACGAGGTGATGGCGTTCCGCGAAGTGTTCCACATCCCGCGCGAAGACGAGTCGGGCGCGGCCCGCGTGTTCAACCTTGCCCGGCAGGACGTGGCCGGGTTCGAGGAATACGCCAAGCGCATCCGCGCGATGTTCGGGCCTGATCAGGGAACCTTGTGTGACCTGATGGAAGGCCTGTTTCACATCGCGATGGCGGATGGGACCTATCACCCCGGTGAAGACGCGTTCCTGCTGCGGGTGGCCGAGATTTTCGAGTTGCCCGAAGGGTCGTTCCGCCGCTTGAAGTCGCGCTTTGTCCCGGATGCAGAGCCTGACCCGTACGATGTGCTGGGTGTCGAGCCGGGGATGTCACTTGACGAGATCCGCGCAACCTGGAGGCAGCTTGTGCGAGAGAGCCATCCGGATCGTATGATCGCCCGAGGCGTGCCGGAAGAAGCGGTGAAGCTGTCGGAACGGCGGCTGATCGACATCAACCGCGCCTGGGAAGAGATCGCGGCGCGCGAACACGCCTGATGCCGATATGACGCGGCGCAGATGAGACTTGCCACCTACAATGTCGAATGGTTCGACGCGCTGTTCGATGACTCGGGTCTCCCGATTGCGGATGGGTCGTGGTCTGCGCGGCATGACGTGACCAAGGCCATGCAGACAGAAGCGTTGGGGATCGTGTTCACGGCGTTGGACGCGGATGTGATCATGGTGATCGAAGCGCCGGACACCAGCCGCAGCCGCAATACGGTGCGGGCGCTGGAAGCCTTTGCCAAGGCGTTTGATCTGCGGACGCACAGCGCTGTCATTGGGTTCAGCAATGACACCCAGCAGGAAATTGCGGTGATGTACGATCCCTATGTGGTGGATATACGCCATGATCCCAAGGGACAGGCCCCTGTGCCCGGCGCGCCGCAGGTGGCGGGCGCGCCGAGGTTTGACGGGACGTTCCGCATCGACCTCGATATCGACGCGACCGAGGACAAGGTGGTGTTTTCGAAACCGCCGCTCGAGGTTGAAATGACGGTGTTGGCGACCGGGCAGGTGATCCGCCTGATCGGGGCGCATCTCAAGTCGAAAGCGCCACATGGGGCCACCAACCGCGATGCGGTGATGCGGTTGTCGATTGCCAACCGGCGCAAGCAATTGGCGCAGGCGATCTGGCTGCGGGCGCGGGTGGCGGAACATCTGGAGGCAGGCGATCCACTGATCGTTATGGGCGATCTGAACGACGGTCCCGGTCTGGATGAGTACGAGCATCTTTTCGGGCGCAGTTCGGTCGAGATCATCCTGGGGGATGGGGATGCGGTGCTTTACGATCCACATGCATCCAAGGCGCTGTTGCGGCGGATCGGGGCGCAGCCGACCACGGCGCGCTTCTACATCCCGCACGAGGATCGGTATCTGCAGGCATTGCTGGACTACATCATGGTGTCGCGCGACCTGCGGTCCAAGGCCAAACGCTGGCGCATCTGGCACCCGTTCGATGATCCGGTCTGTTGGAACACACCCGAACTACGCGAGGCGTTGCTGACGGCGTCGGATCACTTCCCGGTTACTCTGGATCTGTAACTCTAGGTGAAATTTCTGTGGAGCATGCTTATATAGACCGCATGAAACAAATACCCGCATATGTTCTGGTGGCCGCCTTGTCGGCCTCTGCCGCTTCTGCCGAGGAGGGCACAAGCCTGATGGAAGAAGGCGCAAAGCTGTTCTTTCGCGGGCTTATGGAAGAGATGGAGCCCGCCCTGCGCGAGCTGGAAGGTCTGGCTGAAGAGATCGAGCCCGCCATCCGCAGCTTTGCCGAGGAGATGGGCCCTGCCTTGCGCGATCTGATGGAACAGGTCGAGGATTGGTCGGCGTATGAGCCGCCGGTCGTTTTGCCCAACGGGGATATCCTGTTGAAACGAAAACAGGATGCGCCGCGGCTCGAAGCGCTCCCGCCGCCCGAGGACGGCGAGATCGATATCTGATTATTCTGCCGGTTGGACGTAGGCGTTTTGGCGTGACGGCTTGAGGGCCGCATTGGTCAGCAGTGCGCCGCCTGCAATCGACAGGATTGCCAGAAGTGCTGCGATGGACAGTGTCGGCACACCCGCCAGACCTGCGCCCACGGTACATCCTCCGGCCAGAACACCCCCGACGCCCATAAGGACTGCACCGCCCGCATAGCGACCGGTTTCGGCGGGCGCGTGGAAGGATTGCCACTGGAAGCTGCCGAAAAGCAGCGACGAGACCAATGCACCGACCAGCACGCCTCCGATCAGGCCAACCCCAAAATTCGCCGGGATGGAGGTGGAAGCGATGGACCAGAAGAGCGTGTCCGCGAAGGGTGCCGTGAAGGACAGGCTTTGCAGCGCGACGGGGTCGAAATCGTCATAGAGCACGAAACCGGTGCCGATCCAGCCCGCAGGGACCAGAGCGCCCAGCAGGGCTGCCATGATCAGGGTCGTTGCGCGGTTGCCCGAACGGGCGGCAAAGGCCAGCGCCGCCAGGACGATGACCAGCGACCACAGCACTGCGCCGCCGGGCAGGGAAGCGAGGGACAGGGTGTCGCCCAAAGGCACGGTGACCGCGCCCAGTGTTGTGCGGACCGGGGCCAAGACGCCTTTCAGTGTCGCGTGCGCGGTGATCGCGAAGACCATCAGTACGAACACGGCGCGCAGGTTGCCGGTGGCCGACAGAACTGTCAGGCGCGAGGCACAACCACGGGTGAGCACCATACCCGCGCCGAACATCAGACCGCCCAGAATGATGGCCAGCACCGGCAGGTCGCCTGCCATGAAACGGTGCTCGTCGAAGGTGATAAGACCCGACAGAACGCCAGCCTGCGTGCCCAGAACAGCCACCGCCAGCGCGGTCAGCCAGACGCCCATTGCCTGACGGCGATCGTCCCCGACAAGCCCGCGACGGAAGCAGAACTTGGTGCGCTCTGCCAGCAGGCCAAACGCGGCGCCAAGGACCAGCGCAAGACCCACTGCCACCTGCGGCGCGGTAAAATTTTCAAAGCCAAGGGATTCGAACATGGGTCTGTCCTTCCATGAAGTTGAAAGGCAGATGGCGGGAAAATTTCCCTGTGACAAGGCCGGGGGGTGCAGCAAGAGGTGCAGTTTTGGGGATCGGTTCCTGTGATTTTGGCTGATTTCTGAACGCCGTTCCGATTTTTCGGGAAAAATCGGAGGCGACGTTCAGGGTGGAGCAGCCACCCCGATCCAATTGATCTTATTTTCTGCCTGTCTTTTCTGCCTGTCCGGTTCAGCGTCCCCGGATACGCGGGTCAAGCGCGTCGCGAAGGCCGTCGCCGAGGTAGTTCACGCTCAGCACCGTCAACGAGATCGCGATGCCGGGCAGGTACACCCGTTCGGGGAATTGCTGCATCCGTTGTACCGCGTCGGCCAGCATCTTGCCCCAAGTCGGGAAGTCCGACGGGAAGCCGACGCCAAGGAAGCTGAGGGCGGACTCCGTAATGATCGCCGTTGCAAGGCCCAAGGTGGCCGACACCATGATCGGAGACAGCACGTTGGGCAGCAG
>NZ_JAEPMO010000056.1 GCF_017643905.1 Marivita sp. | reverse complement strand
TTCACTGTCGATCTCGGCGGCGCTGTTGCGTTCCTGCCCGGTTCGCAGGTCGATGTGCGCCCCGTGCGCGATGCAGGCCCGCTCATGGGTCTCAAGCAGCCGTTCCAGATCCTCAAGATGGACCGTCGCCGGGGCAACATCGTTGTGTCGCGCCGCGCGATCCTCGAAGAGTCCCGCGCCGAACAGCGCGCCGAAGTCATCGGCAACCTCACCGAAGGTCAGTCCGTTGATGGTGTGGTCAAGAACATCACCGAATACGGTGCATTCGTGGACCTTGGCGGCGTAGACGGCCTGCTGCACGTGACCGACATGGCATGGCGCCGTGTGAACCACCCGTCGGAAATCCTCACAATTGGGGAAACCGTCAAGGTTCAGGTCATCAAGATCAACAAAGACACCCACCGCATCAGCCTCGGCATGAAGCAGCTGCAGGAAGATCCGTGGGATCTGGTTGCTGCCAAGTATCCGCTCGAGTCGGTGCACATGGGCCGCGTGACCAACATCACCGATTACGGCGCATTTGTTGAGCTTGAGCCGGGTGTTGAAGGTCTGGTGCACGTTTCTGAAATGTCCTGGACCAAGAAGAACGTCCACCCGGGCAAGATCGTGTCGACCTCGCAGGAAGTCGAAGTCATGGTTCTGGAAATCGACGGTGCCAAGCGCCGCGTGTCCCTCGGCCTCAAGCAGACCATGCGCAACCCGTGGGAAGTGTTTGCAGAAACACACCCCGAGGGCACCGAGGTCGAAGGCGAAGTCAAGAACATCACCGAATTCGGTCTGTTCGTTGGCCTCGACGGCGACATCGACGGCATGGTTCACCTCTCCGACCTGTCGTGGGACGAGCGTGGCGAAGACGCGATCCAGAACTACCGCAAAGGCGACATGGTTCAGGCCGTTGTCACCGAAGTGGATGTCGAGAAAGAGCGTATCTCGCTCTCCGTCAAGGCGCTGGGTGGCGACAAGTTCGCCGAAGCTGTTGGTGGCACCAAGCGTGGTTCGATCATCACTGTTCAAGTGACCGCGATCGAAGATGGCGGGATCGAAGTGGAATATGAAGGCATGAAGTCCTTCATCCGCCGCTCCGACCTTAGCCGTGACCGTGCCGAACAGCGCCCTGAGCGTTTCTCGGTCGGTGACAAGGTCGACGTGCGCGTGACCAACGTGGACAGCAAGACCCGTCGTCTGGGCCTGTCGATCAAGGCACGCGAGATCGCCGAAGAGAAGGAAGCGGTCGAACAGTACGGTTCGTCGGATTCCGGTGCATCGCTGGGCGACATCCTTGGCGCGGCGCTCAAGTCGGGCGACGACAACTGATCCTCGTCATCAGATAAGACAGAGGAACCCCCGCACCCTATCCCGGATGCGGGGGTTTTTCGTTTCCGGGCCACGCGCTGGACGCAAGATGCGTTGACGCATCGCCTGTTTCCGTTGACGGAAACAGCAACCCCGAGCCGTCCGTCGGAGGCGGACTGCCATAGATATTTCTGAACCTCAGAAGGTCCGGCCCGCGTCAGGCGACCTCGCGCAGACCCAGCATCTCGCGCGCCTGCTGCCATGTGGCGACCGGGCGTTCGTACTTGTCGCAGAGCTCTACTGCCCGTTTGACAAGCGCAGCGTTCGACGGGGCAAGCGTAGTGCGATCCAGGCGAACGTTGTCCTCCAGTCCCGTCCGCGCATGGCCGCCAGACGAAATCGCCCATTCGTTCAACACGATCTGGTTCGGCCCGATCCCGGCGGCGCACCAGGGCGCATCCTCTCCAAAGAGCCTTTTGACCGTGTGGATGTAGAAATCGAACACCTCGCGGTCCACCGGCATCGCGTTTTTCACGCCCATGACGAATTGCACATAGGGCGTCGCGGCGATTTCGCCCGCCTCGTACATGGCAGCAGCGCGGAAGATGTGCGACAGGTCAAAGGCCTCAATCTCAGGCTTGATGTCGTAGGTCTTCATCTCGGATGCGAGCCACGCCACAAGATCCGGTGGGTTCTCGTAAACCCGAGTTGGAAAGTTGTTTGACCCAACCGACAGCGACGCCATGTCAGGACGCAGCGGCAGCATCCCGCCGCGTGTCTGTCCTGCGCCTGACCGCCCCCCGGTGGACAATTGCACGATCATGCCGGGGCAGTGCTTCTCCACGCCTTCCTTGAGGCGCGCGAATTTCTCCGGATCCGAACTGGGAGTTTCGTCATCATTGCGCACATGGGCATGCATGATCGTGGCACCCGCCTCAAAAGCTTCATGGGTGCTTTCGATCTGCTCTGCAACAGAGGTCGGAACGGCGGGATTGTCGGCCTTGGTGGGCAATGACCCGGTGATGGCAACGCAGATGATACAGGGGGTGGTCATGGGATCGGTATGTCCTTGGAACGTGTCGGCGCGCACTTTGGCAGGAAACGCGGGGGTGTCAAATCTGTTCGCCCGATCAGGTGTCGCCGCCCAAGTCTTCCCAAATCTCGCGCACCCATCGTTGGATCACCTGGGCTTCGTGCCAGCGGTTCGACATCTCGCGCCCGTCCGGTCCGGTCATCGCATATTCCGGCGGGCCAAGCTCGCAGACGAAGATGCAGTCGCCCGACGCATTGCGCGCGCGCCAGTCGGCCATGCCCTCGCGCCACCAGCTTTTGAAGAGGTCCACCCATTTCTGGTGCTGCGGGAAATCCAGTTGCAGTTGGATCTGCTGGCGGCTGGCCACACGGCCCTGAAAACTGTCCGAGCGTTTCAGGATGCGGGAGATCAGCCCAAGGTCATGCTCCGACAGCGGAAACCAGAATTCCCGGTCCACCACGTAATGCGACAGGTCCGCGCAAATCCGCATCTCGGGGATGCGGTCGAGCAGTTGCAGCGTTGTGTAGAGGTCGTTGGTGATGCAGTTGCGGTGGGTTTCGAACTGGATCGGCATTCGGATGCGATCCGACATCGCCATCCAGGTTTCGATCACCGGGATCATGTCGTCGAGGGCAATCGGCATCACCTGACCGATCACATCCACAAACGGCGCGCCGAAATCGACGGCCATGTGCAGCGTGTCCTCAAGGCTTTCTATCGTCTTCGGAAACGCCACGATCAGCGGCGTCAACCCGTTGGCCTCCATATGCGGACGCACCGCGTGGGCGACTTCCACATCCGAGGCGCCCAGATCAATCGCCATCCCGTCAAAACCGGCCCCGGCGACCATCTCGCAGACCTGATCATAGGACAGTTTCATCCCGGTCTGGTCATGCAGCTGCATCGCCCAAAGCGAGGTGTAGATCTGAAGCCGCCTCACTCCGCAGGCACCCGGCGGGTGCGGCCGCCCGACATGGGTACGATCCAGACCTCGTTCATCGGGTATTGGCTTTCATCCTTGGCCATCAGTTTCTTGATGACTTCGATCTGGAACTCGATCCAGCCCATGCGGTGCACCTCACCCGCGGCTCCTTCGATCTTGTCGTTCAGCTCGCGCAGCTTCCAGAAGGGCACGGCGGGAAAGGTGTGATGTGCGGTGTGGTAGGGCATCTGCCAGCATAGCCAGCGGAAGAAGGCGTTGGTGCGGGTCGAGCGGGTGTTTTCCAGAATGTCGTTCTCGTGGGAAAGGCCCAGATGTTCGATGGTGTTCTGCAACTGGTGCACCGGTTTGGTCAGGACCATGGGCAAAATCCAGAACGACAGCGCGGCCCAGCTTCCTGTCACAAGCGACACCAAAGCAATCCCTGCATAAAGCCCAAGATGTATACGGCTTTCGCGGATCACCTTGGCCTCTTCCTCGGGCCGGATGAACGGCTCCACGATCACACCGCGCGCGCGGCGCACCACGCCGAACACCCGGTTGCGCCAATATGTGATGCCCGACAGCCAAAGCAGGTAGGTTGTCAGCGTGTAGGGTTCGCGGACTAGTTCGCCGTCGCGTTCCCAATCCTGCGTGTACTGGTGATGGGCGAAATGCATGACCTGGTCATAGTCGCGCGGGAAAATCTGGAGGAACCCGATGATCCGGCCAAACACCTCGTTCAGCACCCGCGTCTTGAACACGGTGGCATGGCTCAATTCGTGCTGCGCGGCGTAAAGGAAGTTGATCAGAACCCCCAGCACAAACCCGGTGACCCAGACCCACCCCGTGCCCATGGCTTGCGCGTGCAGAACGCCGACGATCAGGATCGCACCCACATGGCTTGCCATCTGCAGTGCGCCTTGCAGGTCAGAGCGCTCTGTGAGGCTCCGAAGTTCCGTAGGTGTCAGCAGTTTGCGGCGCGAAAAACTGGCTTCCATCGGTCCCTCCTGATGACTTTCCCCCAGACTGGCCGGGATTTATGAAAAAGAAAAGTCCGGTGATGCGGCGGGCCTCTTGCTCTGCTGCGGTGTGCCGGCTTTGCGGGCATCCGCGCAAAAGCGAAGCTTGTGCAACGCCCCATTGTGTGACGGGCGACTTGGCCTCACAATGGCCGCAAAACGCATCATGAGGTGAGCAGACCGATGCAGATCAATCGACGCCTATTCGGGCTGGGGCTTTTGAGCCTTGGCCTTTCTGCGTGTTCGCGTGCCGTTCCGGCGCGTGTGAGCACACAAGCCCCCACTGGTCTGCCTGTAGATCTTCAACCCGTGCCGAACGCAGCCTATGACGCGTGGGTTGCGGCGTTCCGGGGCCGGGCGGCAGCGCAGGGGATATCCCACTCCACCTTGGATGCGGCGTTTCGCGGCACCGGCTATTTGCCCGGCGTCGTGACGCGCGACCGCAACCAGACGGAATTCAAGCGCAGCCTTGAGGACTATCTGGCCATCGCGGCTTCGGACGAACGGGTGCAAAAGGGGCGCGCCGCCTTTGACCGCCACCGAGGCACGCTGAACGCCCTCGAAGGCCGTTATGGTGTCGATGCAAAGATCATCTGTGCGATCTGGGGTCTCGAAAGCTTTTACGGCGAACGGCGCGGAGAGGTGCCGGTGATCTCGGCCACCTCCACGCTGGCCTTCGACGGGCGGCGCGGTCGGTTCTTTGAACAGCAGCTTGTTGCGGCGCTGCGGATCATCCAGAACGGCGATATTCCGGCGTCCCGCATGACCGGGAGCTGGGCTGGTGCCATGGGGCACACGCAGTTCATCCCGACATCGTTCCTGCAATTTGCGGTCGACTATACCGGCGACGGGCGGCGCGACATCTGGTCGGACGATCCCAGCGATGCTCTGGCGTCTGCTGCCGCCTACCTGCAACGCAATGGCTGGCAACGGGGCGTCGGCTGGGGGGCTGAATCCCCCAACGGTTCGCTTCAGCCGCAACCGGGCGGGCCGCGCTTTGCCACCACGGCGAATTTCCGGGTGATCAAGCGCTACAACAACTCTGACGCCTACGCGATTGGGGTCGGCCACCTGTCTGACCTTATTGGTGGTGCTGGCCCGCTGCGCACGCCGTTCCCGCCGGATGCCAATGGGCTGACCAAATCGGACCGGATCGCTCTGCAACAGCGCCTGACCGCTCGGGGCTTCGACACCCAAGGGGCGGATGGAGTGATCGGGGCCAACACTGAAACCGCGATCCGCGCCTATCAGGCAAGCCGGGGATTGCCGGTCACGGGCACACCCTCACAAGCCTTGCTGCAAAGCTTGCGATAGCCCGGTGTTCCGACTGTTCAGATGGCTGCGCACGACATTCGTGCTGATGTGGCTCTGCAGCGCATTGCTGGTCAGCACCGTGGCCTTGGGCCTGCAAGCCCTGACCCTGTCAGCGCAGGTTGCCTCAGTCACGGCCAGCGCGACTGCGGCGGCAGTGCAGCATCGCAAGGCTCTGGCCAAGGCCGTTGCGAAAGCCAAAGCCAAGGCGCGGTTGCGCCGTATGCTTGTGGCTATTCCAGTGGTCGGTGCAGGGGCGGCTGTCGCCTTCGAGGCGCAGGATTACCGGGATTGGCAGGTCGACAATCCCGAAGGCAGTTTTGCCGACTATTCCTGCGAAGTGACCACTCTCAGCGCTGAGGTGGTGGACGAGGTGTTGCAGGACTTGCCTGAGGGCATGCGCCCATCGCGTGACATGCTGTTGAACCAACTGCCTGAATGTGCGCCAGAGTCCTGATTTCGCAGATTCAATTTTGCCTAAACGAAATGCGTTCTTCGGATGAGCGCCCATTTGTTGTGCGATACGTTTCGGCATGGGCTGCTTTCTGCAGGGCATCACGCCAGTTTTGATGCACGTCCACGAAATGCATTGGAACTCCGTCGCGACGGATTGTTAGCGTTTCGGCAGAATGACTCATTTGACCGCCCTCACCACCTTGCCGCCCCGATCCCATGGCAAGCTGCACATCGCCGCCAAACTGCGGGCAGATGGGGTGTCGGCGCTTGCCGATCTGCACCAGACCGGGTCTGCGAAGATCCTGATGACCCCGGCCCGCGATGCGGTTGAAGGCGTCATCCTCAACACCTCTGGTGGCCTGACGGGAGGGGACACGCTGTCAATCGCGGCAACGGCGCAAGCGGGTGCGCGGCTGCGCCTGACAACTCAGGCCGCTGAACGGGTCTACCGCACCGCCGGCGACACCACAGCGCGGGTGCGCAACATCGTGACGGTCGAAGCCGGCGGACGCGTTGATTGGTTGCCGCAGGAAACCATCCTGTTTCAGAACGGCGCGCTGCGTCGGTCCCTGACCATCAAGATGGCCTCGGATGCGCGCCTTCTCGTGGTGGAACCTGTGATCTTTGGTCGTCTTGCGATGGGGGAGGAGGTCACACAAGCCCGCTTTGCCGACAGCCTGACGCTCGAACGCGACGGGGATCCGGTGTTCCGCGATGCCAGCACGCTGAACGGCGACATCACCGGACTCCTCGACAAACCCGCTTTGGGCGGTGGCGCCCGCGCGATGGCGCTCATGGTCTTTGCCGCCCCCGAGGCCGAGGCGCATCTTGACCCGATCCGTGCGATGCTGCCGCCCACCGCAGGCGTGTCGCTGGTGCAGAGCGGTGTGCTTGTTCTGCGGGCGCTGGCCAAAGACGGTTACGACCTGCGCCGCACCCTCATTCCTGTTCTTGATCGGCTGAGCGGTGACGCCCTGCCGCGATCCTGGAGACTTTGACGTATGAACCTGACTCCCCGTGAAAAAGACAAGCTGCTGGTCGCCATGGCGGCCATCGTGGCCCGCAAACGCCTCGAACGCGGTGTAAAGCTGAACCATCCCGAAGCCATTGCGCTGATCACCGACGCGGTGGTCGAAGGCGCGCGCGACGGGCGCAGCGTGGCCGACATGATGCAGGCCGGTGCGCAGGTGATCACGCGGGATCAGTGCATGGAAGGCGTGCCCGAGATGATCCACGAGGTGCAGGTGGAAGCGACGTTTCCGGACGGCACCAAACTGGTGACGGTGCACAACCCGATCCGTTGAATTTGCATATTTGAAAAGAGAAGAAGCGAAAGGGTTTCGAGATGAAAAACGGTCTTGCTTTGGCAGTTGCGTCTATGGTTTGGGCGACTTCCGCACTGGCCCATCCCGGCGCGCATGTGCACCCGCATGATAGCGCACATTGGCTGGCACTGGTCAGCGCTCTGGGTCTGATCGCGGTCGCAGGCGGTTTGGCCTTCGGCAAAATCCGGAATCGCAAATGATCCCCGGTGAGCTGTTTCCGGCGGAAGGGTCGCTGACCCTGAACCCCGACCGCCCGGCGATCACGCTGATGGTCGCCAACACGGGCGACCGTCCCGTTCAGGTAGGCAGCCATTACCATTTCGCAGAAACCAACCCGGCGCTCGACTTTGATCGGGACGCAGCCCGCGGCCACCGGCTCGACATTGCGCCGGGCACCGCCGTGCGGTTCGAGCCGGGCCAGCGCCGCGAGGTGCAGTTGATCCCGCTCTCTGGCGCGCGCCGGGTCGTCGGCTTCAACCAACAGGTCATGGGAGACCTCTGATGCCACGCATCGTCACCCCGATGGATTACTGGGCCAACGCCATGCAAATGGGCTGGGTCATGGCTGAAGCGCAGGGCGTTATTGCCATGCGGGTGATGGGGGCACTGGGCTTTTGGTCGGTCCCCAAGACCGAGAACAGCCGGATGCTCAATGAAAAGGTCTTTGCCTTTGTCAAAGGCTCGACCGATGCGTCACTTGCCGCGATGACCGGCAAAAGCCCGGATGTGGTCGCCGCGCTGGCGATCAAACCGATCCGGCAGGCAACGCGTGCCAATCACAAACGCCTGACGAAACGTGGATTGAAGAGGGCCTGATATGCCAGCACAGATCAAACGCGCCGATTACGCCGCCATGTTCGGCCCCACTGTGGGCGACAAGCTCCGGCTGGCCGATACCGACCTGATCATTGAGGTCGAGCGCGACCTGACCGCCGAGGCCGTTGGCGCTGCAACAGCCGGGGGCAGCGGCGCGAATGCATTGGTCTACGGCGAAGAGGTCAAGTTCGGCGGCGGCAAGGTGATCCGCGACGGGATGGGCCAGTCGCAGGCAACCCGCGCCGAAGGTGCTGTGGATACGGTTATCACCAACGCGCTGATCGTGGACTATACCGGCATCTACAAGGCCGATGTGGGCCTGCGCGATGGGCGCATCTACAAGATCGGCAAGGCGGGCAACCCCGACACCCAGCCGGGGGTAAACATCATCGTTGGTCCGGGGACCGAAGCGATTGCTGGCGAAGGTCGCATCCTGACCGCAGGCGGGTTCGACAGCCACATCCACTACATCTGCCCGCAGCAGATCGAGGACGCTTTGCATTCCGGTCTGACCACCATGCTGGGCGGCGGCACCGGCCCAGCGCATGGTACGCTCGCCACCACCTGCACGCCGGGCCCGTGGCATATCGGACGGATGATGCAGGCGGCGGACGCCTTCCCGATGAACCTCGCCTTCGCGGGCAAGGGCAACGCCTCGCTGCCCGCCGCCTTGGAAGAGCAGGTCAAGGCGGGTGCCTGTGCTTTGAAACTGCACGAGGATTGGGGCACCACCCCCGGTGCCATCGACTGCTGCCTCTCGGTCGCTGACGCGATGGATGTGCAGGTGATGATCCACACCGACACGCTCAACGAATCCGGCTTTGTCGAGCACACCGTCAAAGCCATGAAGGGTCGCACGATCCACGCCTTTCACACCGAAGGGGCGGGCGGCGGCCATGCGCCGGACATCATCAAGATCTGCGGCGAGGAGCATGTGCTCCCATCCTCGACCAACCCGACGCGGCCTTTCACGGTGAACACGCTGGAAGAGCATCTCGACATGCTCATGGTCTGTCACCACCTCGACAAATCCATCCCCGAGGACATCGCCTTCGCCGAAAGCCGCATCCGGCGTGAGACCATCGCGGCCGAAGACATCCTGCACGACATGGGCGCGTTTTCGATCATCGCGTCGGACAGTCAGGCGATGGGCCGTGTGGGCGAGGTGATCATCCGCACCTGGCAGACCGCCGACAAGATGAAGAAGCAGCGCGGCAAGCTCTCCGAGGAAACCGGCGACAACGACAACATGCGCGTGCGCCGCTACGTCGCGAAATACACGATCAACCCCGCCATCGCCCACGGCATCAGCCGCGAGATCGGAAGCATCGAGGAAGGCAAGCGCGCCGATCTGGTGCTTTGGCATCCGGCCTTCTTTGGCGTGAAGCCCGAGATGGTGCTGATCGGCGGCACGATTGCCTGTGCGCAGATGGGCGACCCCAACGCGTCGATTCCGACGCCGCAGCCGGTCTACACGCGGCCCATGTGGGGGGCCTATGGGCGCAGCGTCGAAAACTCGGCGGTGATCTTCGTCTCCGAGGCGGCGCAGGCCGACGGCATCGGGGAAAAGCTGGGCCTCGCCAAGAAAACGCTCGCGGTTCAGAACACGCGCGGGATCGGCAAGTCGGACCTCAAGCTGAACACCGCCACCCCCAAGGTCGAGGTGAACCCCGAAACCTACGAAGTGCGGGCGGATGGGGAGTTGCTGGTCTGCGAACCGGCAGAGGTTCTGCCGATGGCACAGCGCTATTTCCTGTTTTGACAGATGATGATGAAAAGAGGTCCGCATATGCATTCCGTGCAATCCCGGCATGCCGTCATGGTGCTACTGGTGCCGGAACGCGCATGTTACCTGCACCCTCAGGGAGGAGACAGTCTGACCGATTCCAAGGACCTGTCTCATGGCACACACACTCGACCACGTTCCGTCCACCACGCTTCTGGCACGCATCTGGAATACGATTGTTCAGATGGGCGAAAATTCGTCGCGCGCGCAAACCGTGAAGCGTCTGAACGCCGTGTCGGACGACCAACTGGCGTCCATGGGCATCACGCGCGCGCAGCTTGTCCAGCGCGCCCTGTCCGGCGGCGCACTGTAAGCCACACTCTGCGGGGGGCGCTATGACCGCCCCTGATCGCATCGCACAGGTCTATCACGATCACGCTCACCAAAGCCCGGTGGGGCAGGTCCAATTGACCTATGAGGATCGCTTCCTGCGTCGCAAGGTGCTTGACCTTGTGGATGGCAGCCGCGTTCTGGTGGACCTTCCCAAAACCACGTCGCTCAACCATGGCGGCGTGCTTGTTCTGGAAGATGGGTCCGAAATCGCCGTCCTTGCCGCGCCTGAACCCTTGTTGGAAGTCAAAGGCAAGTCCCTGCACCGGCTTGCCTGGCATATCGGCAACCGCCATACCCCCTGCCAGATCGAAGAGACGCGCTTGCTGATCCAGCGCGATCACGTCATTCGCGACATGCTGAACCTTTTGGGCGCGGATGTGACAGAGGTGGTGGAACCTTTCACCCCGGAGGGAGGAGCCTACGGCCATGGACGGACCCATTCGCACGCCCACTGACCCGATCCTGACGCTGGCACAATGGCTGTCGCCAGGCTTTCCCATCGGGGCCTTCGCCTATTCCAGCGGACTGGAGCAGGCGATTGCCGACAAACTGGTGACACCCACCAACGTGAAGGACTGGCTGTCCGACATGCTACGCGACGGTAACGGCGTGAGCGACGCCATCCTGATCCGGGCTGCCGCCAGCGGGGCGGACCCATGGGACGTGGACCAGACCGCGCGCGCCTTCTGCCCCAGCCGGGAACGACTGTTGGAGATCGACGCACAGGGTGCTGCGTTCTGCGACCAGCTGCGCGCAAACTGGGGGATCGACGTGACACAACTCACCTACCCCGTGGCGCTGGGCGTCGGGATCAGACACCTGGACCTGCCTCTGACGATGGCGGTGCAGATGTACCTGCACGCCTGGGTCGCCGCCGTGGTTGCCGCCTGCCAACGCCTGATGGCGCTGGGCCAGACCGAAGCGCAGCGCATCGTCGCGGCCCTGTCGCCGCTCTGTTCCGACATTGCGACACAAACCGAGGACCAGACGCTTGACGATCTGACCAGCCAGAGCTTTGCTGCCGACATCGCAGCGATGCGTCACGAAACCATCAGCCCAAGGATTTTCCGCACATGAGTCCCCGCAACGGACCCCTTCGTGTTGGCATCGGTGGCCCTGTCGGTGCGGGCAAGACCTCGCTTACTGCAGCGTTGGCGAAGCGGCTCAAGGACACCCATTCGGTGGGTGTGATCACAAATGACATCTACACGCAGGAAGACGCCGAGGCGCTGATGCGGATGCAGATCCTGCCGCAGGACCGGGTGATCGGGGTCGAAACCGGCGGTTGCCCGCACACCGCGATCCGCGAGGACGCGTCGATCAACCTCGCTGCCGTGGCCGAGATGGTGCGGCGTCATCCCGATGTCGAAGTGGTGCTGATCGAATCCGGTGGCGACAACCTGTCGGCCACCTTCAGCCCGGAACTGGCCGATGTGACGCTCTATGTGATCGACGTGGCGGCGGGTGAGGAAATCCCCCGAAAAGGCGGGCCCGCGCTGACCCGCTCGGACATCCTTGTGATCAACAAAACCGACCTTGCGCCCTATGTCGGCGCGTCGCTCGACGTGATGGACCGCGACGCCACAAAGATGCGGGAAGGTCGTCCCTTTGTCTTTGCTGCCATCCGCCATGATCAGGGCGTCGACGAAGTTCTGGGGCATTTGAAGAAAATGACTGGGCTTTAAGCTGATTGATGTCATACTATCTTGACTTTACCAACGTATACTTTCGATCATTTTGTGTGTAACCTTGCCAGAGCAACAACCCATAGTGTCAGGCTCATGCCGGAATCCGGAAAACAAATCGCGGCTCTGCCTATAAGGTGGAAAGAGGATGGGACCTTTCAGGTTCTCATGGTCACGTCGCGCGATACCGGAAGATGGATCATGCCCAAGGGCTGGACGATGGACGGCAAGAAACCCTGGCATGCCGCAGAGATCGAAGCGCTCGAAGAGGCAGGCGCGGTTGGCTATATCGGGACCGAGGTGATCGGCTCGTACACCTACAAGAAAAAGCTGGCAGACGGGTCAAACCTCAAATGCGAGGTCGATGTCTATCCGATGGTTGTTGACCGGCTGGAACGGAACTGGAAAGAGCGGCATCAGCGCAAACGCCGCTGGTTCACCCCCAAGAGCGCGGCCAAACGGGTGAACGAACGCAAGCTGGCAAAACTGCTCAAAAGCCTTGCGAAGAAACCGTCGAAACAGCCCGTGATCCGCGAGTTTCTCAAGGCATCGTAAGGCGTTCAAATCCCGCACGGATTTGCAAAAACGCCGGGGCGATTTGCTCGGGTCAATCAACCGGCAAGCCGCTGGGAACCCGATCTGGCCGTCCAAGAGGGCGCTCCATCGCGCTAACCCCGGTCAAGCTCTCGAGGAACGCCACAAGATCATCCACCTGTGGCTCGGTCAGTGAGACCGGTCGCACGTCAAGGGTGGCTGCGTGACGCTCCATTTCCAGACGATCGGATTGAATGACAAAGTCGATCTGCTGCAACCAAGGCACCTCTGGCAGCGCCGCCCGCGTCGGTGTCCAGTCCGCGCGCATCGACACGGGATCGGCCATGTGCCTCACCATGTCGCGCAGGTTGGCATAGGCACCGTTATGCCCATAGGGCGCGGTCAGCGCCACATTGCGCAACGCCGGGGTGCGGAACCGATAGGCATCCTCCAAATCATCGGTCGCCCCCATGCGTCCCACGTCGCGCGGGATCGGATCCCATTGCCGCGTGCGTCCAGGACCAAATGGCGGCAGGGCCATCGCATGGAAGTCCTGATCCGTCAGCAGCGGGCCGTTGTGACACTGCGAACAACGCGCCTCGCCAAAGAACAACTGCCGCCCGCGTTCGGCATCCTCGGGCAGGGGCGTGCCGTCGGTCAGGAACGCATCATAGGGGCTGTCGTAATTCGCCCATTCGGTGCCGATGAACGCCGCCAGCGCATTGCCGATCTCGACGATGGTCACATCCTCGGGCCGGTCGATATGGTCGAACGCCTGAACGAACATCTCGCCATATTCCGGGATCGTGCGCACCCGTTTGGCAAGGATCGGCCAGCCCAGGTCGATCCGGTCGGTCACGGCGCCGATCACCTCGTTCTCGCCGGTATTCCCGGCCATTTCGAACTGCGCCGTCATCGGAAAGAGCGCCTGTGCGGCAAGGATCGTCTTCAACCCCTGTGGCAGCCATTCTTCGGCGGGGCTGTCAAACCCGTTGCCATAGATGTCCGAGATTTCCAGCCGCCCGTCATGGAACAGCACCCGCACGTCTGTGTGCCCAAGGTTCCACAGCGCAGGCGCGTTGCGCGGGATGCGTTTGCGGATGCGATCCGCCCCGTCGCCGGGCGTCCGCTTGGGCCCGAGCCCGACGCCGCCCTCACCAATCCCAAGCGAGAGTCCATCGGTCCCGCCAAGGTCGTGATGGTGGCATGTGCCGCAGGAGATGTTCTTGTTCCCGCTCAAAATCTTGTCGTAGAAAAGGAGTTGACCCAGCCGCGCCTGATCGGCATCGAAGGCGATGAAATCTTCGGCGCTGATCGGTTGGGCCACGGCAGGTGCGGCCAGAGACAAAGAGACGAGCAAACCAAGATGAAGCTGACCCATTGGATGTTTGCCTGTTGCCTGCTGGCGACCCCGGTTCTTGCGGATATCGAAGATGCGCGCGACCTGATGGAAGAGGGCCGCTTTGAAGAGGCCTATGACCGCCTCTGGCCCGCCGCGCGGTCGGGCAATGCCGAGGCCGAGGAGCTGATCGGCGTCATGTACGCGCTGGGTCTGGGCGTCGATCAGGACTATGTCCGCGCCTTCGACTGGTACCTGCGCTCTGCCATGAAGGGCCATCCCGGCGCGCAATCGGGCGTCGGCTGGTACTATGAAACCGGCCTCGGCCTGCCTGCTCCGGACCTCGTCCGCGCGTTCCTGTGGTACCAGCTCAGCACCATCGGCGGAGACCCCGACGCGGCTATTTCGGTCGAGGAGGTGGTCAAGAAAATGACGCCGGATCAGATCGAACATGCGCAACAGCTCGTGGATGACTACAGGGTCTGGCTCTACCCGTTTCGGTGAGTTTTGCGGATTGCTCTAGCTGGGGCAAGTGGCAGGAGTGTGGCGGTTGCGGCGCAATTTGTAGGGTGCGTGCTAGCACGCACCGAACTGCGGGTATCCGTTCCGAGTGGTGCGAGAAATCACGCACCCTACTTTGTTTGCGGCTGGCCGCAGACATTGGCACGCCCACATAACGAAAAAAGCGCAAAAAGGTAAGCCTAGCCCGCCGCGCGTCTTCGTCGCGCGGCTATCAAGCGATTGTCAGACGATCCTTGGCCCTGCAAGGCACAGGGAAACAGCGCTGTCCACGTTGTGGAACCCCTGGCTGACCGAACGGTCATCAATGCCGGTCAGGCGCACGTCGAAGGTCTTTTCGCGCCCGTCCTTACATCTCACTGTGACGGTCCCGTTCTGCACCGGCCCCTTGAATGTGAGGGTTACGTCGAAATTCGGAGGATTGGCAAGGTTCTCTGCCGTGCGCCGCGCGGCTGCCTGTCCCGCAGGATCGAGCAGACCACGCCGCCCCAATTCGACTTCGGCCTGCCGAAATGCGGTCAGTGTAGCGCTTTGATCGTAGAAGGTCGCCATAGGAAAACGTTCCATCCCATGGGTGATCCAGATCCCGAACAATTGACCGTCCCCGGTCACCGCAATGGAGGGTTTCGACATGGCAATACTCCTTTTCGGAGGCGAAGGTTAATGCGCTGATCATGCACCAAGTTTGTCCATTTACCAAATCTTGGATAGGAGTGATCGTAGGTGTCGGTTGTGGGATCTCGAAAAGACACCCGTGCGCACGCCCCATTTCCAACCCGTTAACCAACCCTCCCGCATACCCCCGCCACAAAGCGCTTTGAGCGGGAAGGATCACTCCCATGCCGCGTAGACGACAACTGACACCCTCTCACACGCCGGAAGGCTGACCATGAGAGACCGGTTTCCGTACAGGCTCTGGCAACCCCAGAGTACAGGTCGCCCGTTGAATCGGGGATGTTGAGAGAACCGTCAGGCCCATGGGGCGGCGCCGCTTCTTCTCGTTTACACCGTCATCCTCGGGCTTGACCCGAGGACCTCAGACCGAAGAGATCCTCGGGTCTTCGCCCGAGGATGACAACAGACGTGTCACAGAGATCCCCGGGTCAGGCCCGAGGATGACGGTTTGGCATGCCCGGCAGATGCCCGGCCTACACCAGATCACACCGGTGGCATGAGTCCGGACCGAAACCGCACCCGTAGGCCGGGCATTTGCCCGGCACACCTCCACCAAAGCGCCAACGAAAAAAGGCCCCGGAGTTCCCTCCGAGGCCCAATCGCGCGTTCCGAACCGGATCAGTTCAGATCGGCTTCATACTCTGCCGCCAGATCAGCTTCGGCCTCGGCCACAGCTTTCATCAGCGCCTCGAAGATCTCCGGGCCGCCATCGACATTCGCCTGGAACCAGTCGAACACCGGCGCTGCCGCATCGCGGAACGCCGCCTTTTCTTCCGGGGTCGGCACGTAGAGGTCACCACCACCTGCGACGAAATCCTCATAGGCCTGGATCGACTTGCGCTTGGGCGAGGCGAATGTTGCCTGCTGGAGCGCAGAGAAGCCATCGACCACGACACGGCGCAGGTCTTCGGGCATGTCCATAAACTTCGCGTTGTTCATGACCCAGATCGCGCCCATATAGGCGTGACCGTCCAGCGTCAGGTACTTGAGGCCCGCATCCGGGAATTTCATGCCCATGATGTCGGTGATGCCGTTCTTGGAGCCGTCAACCACACCGGTCTGGATCGAGGTGAACAGTTCCGGCCAGCTGATCGGGGTCGGGGATGCGCCCAGTACCTTCACCAGCTCCTGCGGCAGGTCGGCGACCACGGTGCGGATTTTCAGGCCTTCGAGGTCGGACGGCTGGGTCACACGTCGCTGCGTGTTGGCGAAGTTGCGCCAGCCGCCGGTGTTGCCGATGGTCATGATGCGGATCGTGTCGCCCGAATCCTCAAGCGCCATGTTCCGCATGGTGCGGGTGAAATCGCCCGACAGGACGTGTTCCGCCACGCGGTCATCCGACATCAGGTAGGGCAGGTCGAGCACCTGAACGTAGGGGAAGATGCCCGCTGCACCGCCAGAGGTGGTCACGAAGACGTCGATGGAGCCGTCGGACACACCCTGAAGGCACTCTGCACCGCCCGAGCAAAGCTGCGTGCCGATGAACAGTTCCACCGCGATACGGCCGTTCGAGGCGTTCTCGACATGGTTCTTGAACACCACGAGGCCGTCATAATCCTCGTCGTTCTCGTTCGAGTTGGCCGTGGCGCGGATGGTGAAATCCTGTGCCGCCGCTGTCATTGCGCTTCCGGCGAGCAAGGCCGCCGTCAGTGCCACTTTTGTAAGACCTTTGAGCATAGTGTACTCCCTGTTGCTTTCTCGTGGTCGGTTACACGGGCCATGTGACCCGCAGATGTCAATCCGCGAACCCGGTCAGGCGCGGAATGGTCATGGATATTTCCGGGATGAAGGTGATCAGGAAGATCACCACGATTTCTACGGCGAGGAAGGGCAGGATCGCCTTGGAGATGGTCTCGACCCGTTCGCCCGACACCGACGAGGCGACAAACAGCACAAGGCCCATCGGGGGTGTCGCCAGACCGACCGTCAGGTTGACGGACATGATGATGGCGAAATGGATCGGATCAACTCCCATTTCCACGAAGATCGGCCCAAGGATCGGGCCAAGGATGATGATCGCGGGGCCTGCGTCGAGGAACATGCCCACGACGAACAGCAGGAGGTTGATCAGGAACAACAGGACCAATGGGTTCTCGCTGAGGCTCAGCACGAATTCTGCCAATATCTCAGGCGTGTGCGACAGGGACACCACCGTCTTGAACGCCATGGCGGCGCCGACCAGCAGCAGAACCGTGGCCGATGTCATCGCGGCGCGCATGAACACGTCCGGCAGGTCGCGGAGTGTCAGAGTGCGCAGGATGAACATGCCGACGATGATCGCATAGCCCACGGCTACCGCAGCAGCCTCGGTCGGGGTGAAGACACCGCCAAGGATGCCACCCAGGATGATCACGGGGGTCATCAGCGGGAAGAACGCCTTGAGAGACGCGTCGCCCCGTTCGCCCCAGCTTGCCTTGGCACGCGAGGCGGGAAAGTCGTATTTGTCGGCCATGAACTTGACCATGATCATCAGGCCGACACCCACGAGGATGCCGGGGATGATGCCCGCAAGGAACAGGGCAGCGACGGATTCCCCCATCACATAGGCGTAGATGATCATGATGCCCGAAGGCGGAATGATCGGGCCGATCACCGAGCTTGCGGCGGTGATGGCGGCGGCGAATTTGCGAGTATAGCCCTCTTTTTCCATCGCGGGGATCAGCATCGACCCCAGCGCCGAGGTGTCAGCTACGGCAGATCCGGACAACCCGGCAAAGAGCATCGAGCTGAGCACGTTCACATGCGCCAGTCCGCCCCGGAAGTGACCCATCATCGCCTGAGAGAACTCGACCAGCCGCATGGTGATGCCACCGCGGTTCATCAATTCGCCCGCCAGCATGAAGAACGGGATCGCCATCAGGGGAAAAGACGCCATGCCGTTATAGACGTTGCGATAGAGCAGGATCAGATCGCGATCCTGACCGTTGAGCCACAGCAGGATGCCGGGGGCGGCCAGCATGCCGAAGAACACTGGCAGGCCGATCATCAGGAACAGCAGGAACAGGGGAAGGAACCAGACCAGCATCGGTTTACTCCGCCGTCAATTCGGCATCGAAAGCAGGCCGCAAGCGATCCTCCCCTCCTGCCAGAGTAATGAGATTGCGCAGGATCAATTCGATATTGACGATGAAGAGCAGCCAGAGCCCGACCACCAGTGACCCGATCTGCCAGGAATTCGGCATCTTCACCCAGCCGTCAGGCGTGGGATACTTGAGCGAGGCGCTTTTGAATTTGCCCGCAAGGCCACTCATCTCGGTGAGCCCCATTTGCGCCCCGAGGTAAAGCACCATGCCAGAGACTAGGAGAAGCAGCAGTGCCAATACCGCCGCACCGCGCTTGGGAAGGGCAGAGGACAGGATTTCCAGAGCCACAAAGCCCCCGCGCCGATAGGCAGATGGCGCAATGACTGCAGTCATCCACAGCATCAAGAAGATGGCCGCTTCCTCGGGCCAGGGCAGGGCGTTGCCCAGAACATAGCGACAAAAGACCTGCAGAAGGATCGCGCAGACCATCAGACCGATGGCGACGATCGCAATCCAGCGACCGATCCGCAAAACGATGTCGAGCACGGCTTCCAATGGCTTCAAAAGCCAAAGCAACATGGCCATGACTGGCCTCCTCCCTTGTCCCTCACCGGCCTCCTCGCCGGTGGCCCCGTTTGTTGTGTTATGGGGGCGGTTTATGTCGCTGCAGTAAATCCTCCGTAGCGTCCGCTGTAAAACAAAAGCGGATCTCCGTCCCGCGTGGTCACCCGGCGCACGCGGGCGATGACGATGGAATGGTCGCCGCCGTCATGCTCGGCCACCTTGGTACATTCGAACCGGCTCAGGCAGCCGTTCATAAGCGGCACATTGTGATCGCCTGTTTCCCAGTCGAACTGGTCGAACGCATCGCCGTTGCGCGCAAAGGCGGTGCACAGCCCGGCCTGTTCTGCGCCGACGACATGGATCGCAAAATGATCGGCCGCCATGAAGAAGGGATAGCGGCTTGACGATTTCGCCGGCGACCACAACACCAAGGGCGGGTCGAGCGACACACTGGCAAAGCTGTTGGCGGTGATGCCCAGAGGCCCGTCGCCCGCATCGCAGGTGATGATTGTCACCCCGGTTCCGAAACGACCAAGGGCATCGCGAAACTCGCGGCTGTTGTCCTGTGCGGGATCAAAACTATGCGTCAAGGCGTTCATCGCGTGTCTCAGGCCACTTCATGGCCAAGGGCGTGGGTGTAAAGCTCAAACCATGTCTCCCGGTCGATCTGTATCCGGGCAGCATCGCCGATGCACTTGATGCGGTCCAGATTGTTTGTTCCAAGCACAGGTAGAATGCGGGCCGGATGCGCCAAGAGCCATGCGACCGCGACTGTGGCATCGTCCACACCACGATCATCGCCAATGGTCTTGAGCGCTGTGCGCAGAGCGGCGTTTTTCGGCTCGAAAAGCGCACCACCACCAAGCGGAGACCACGCCATCGGCGGCTGGCCGTGCTTCTGGTGGAAGGCGATATCGCCATTGGTGAAGGGCGCGTGATGCAGCAGGCTGATTTCGATCTGGTTGGTGACCAGTGGGGTCTTCATCGACGCCTGCAACAGCTCCCAATCCCAGGGGCGGAAATTTGACACGCCGACCGCGCGGACTTTGCCGGAGGCCACCACTTCGTCCAGCGCGGCACCGGTTTCGCAGGCATCCATCAGCGGATCGGGGCGGTGGATCAATAGAAGGTCGATATGATCGATCTTCATCAGCCGCAGCGAATGGTCGACCGAAGACAGGATATGCGCGCGCGACGTGTCGTAGTATTTGACCCGCGCGTTTGCATAGCGGCCCACCGGGGCCACGATATCGCATTTGGTCACAATCTCGATCTGGTTGCGCAACTCGGGTGTGAGCGCGGTGCCCAGGATTTCCTCGGCCTCGTAGCCGCCATAGATGTCGGCCTGATCCATCGAGGTGATGCCCTGATCGAGGCAGGCGCTGATCTTGTTGCGGATGTGGTCCACGCTGGTGTCGGCATCGTCACCCAGCCGCCACATGCCATAGACAAGGCGGCTCATTTCAAGGGCGTCGTTGAGTTTTACGCGGTCCATGGTCATCCTTGTGCGTTCGTAGTTTTCTGTTTGTGGAGTTGAGACATGACGCGCGCCGTTGCTTGGGACGCATTTGCTTTGCGGTTTGATTTGCGCCTTGTGGCTAGATTCTTCGTAGAAGAATCTAAACGCGCTCCATAAAATTCTGGTAAACTATGCAGGGGCATCAGCGACGCTCCCCGGCGCCCAAAGGCGTCATCGGCGTGCCTGCGGGCACTCGGCCATAGGCATGGTTCAGCTGCACGGTCTTGAGTTGCGGCAGGACCCGGCTGCCGAAATGGCGGCATTCGTCCAGATGCGGATAGCCCGACAGGATGAAGGCGCGGATGCCCATCTTCTGGTACTGCTCCAATTCGCTCAGCACCTGATCGGTGGATCCCACCAACGCCGCGCCACAGCCCGAGCGCGCCCGGCCCACACCTGTCCAGAGATGCGGCTCAACGAAGCCTTCCATATCCGCCAGCTCGCGGTTCTTGGCCTGATGCGACACACCGAGCGAGGTCGCATCCAGTGCGCGTTCGCGGATCGTCCTGCCCTGTTCGTCGTCCAGCTTGCTGACAATGTGCTGCGCGTATTCGCGGGCTTCGGCCTCGGTGTCGCGGACGATGACATGCACGCGCAGACCGTAATCCAGCGTGCGCCCATAGCGTTCGGCCACCGCGTTCACGTCTTTCATCCGCTGGGCCAGCGCCGCTTTCGGCTCGGGCCACATGAGGTAGACATCGCAATGCTGACCACAGAGTTCCAGCGCGTCGGGGGAATAGCCGCCGAAATAGAGGAGCGGGCCACCTGTCTGATATGGCACTGCCGGATCGGTGGTGAGCCCGTCGAAATTGTAGACATCACCCTTGTAGTTGATCTCGCCCTGAGTCCAAGCCTGCTTGAGGATCTCCACCACCTCGCGCGACCGCTGGTAGCGGAGCTTGCTGTCTTCCTTCTCGCCCGGGAAGTCCGAGGAGATGATGTTCACCGTCAACCGCCCTTCGAGCATGTGGTCGAGCGTGGCAATCGTGCGGGCCAGCATGATCGGTTGCATCTCGCCGCAGCGCACGGCGGCCAGCATATTGATCTTCTCGGTGATCGGCGCGCAGCCGGCGACAAAGGACAGTGTGTCCTGTCCAACCTGATAAGACGACGGGCAGAGAATGTTGCGGAAGCCCTGCGCCTCGGCCTCTTTCACGATGGAGGAGCAATGCGCAAAGCTGGAGCGCAGTTTTCCGTCAGGCACGCCGAGGAATTCATAGTCATCGGAACACAGCGCCGCGAACCACGAAACCTCTACCGCGTCGAGGTCGGGTGAGGTGATCGGCACGATGGTCATAAGGTGTCTCCGGGGCGCATCATTTCCTCTTGCGTAGCACCGCCAAAAATGTAGATCAATAGTGTATCAATTTTTGGTGCGAGAAATGTCCGATACCCATGCCTTGCCGAAATATGTCCAGATCAGCGAATTGCTGATCCGGGACATTCAGGCTGGTCGTCTGGTTGATGGCGAACGCCTGCCGCCCGAACGGGAGATGGCGGCGCGGCTGGGGATTTCTGTTGGGACGCTGCGCAAATCGCTGAATGAGTTGACCGCTCAGGGGATGCTTGAGCGGGTGCAGGGGTCGGGTAACTACATCCGGGCTAAGCCCGGCACGCAATCGGTCTATGCGTTCTTCCGGGTTGAACTTATTGATGGTGGGGGCCTGCCGACGGCAGAGCTATTGTCGGTGGATCGCTTGATCAAGCCTGACGGCTTTCCGCGCTTTGGCACAATGCCCGAGGGACACCGGATTCGCCGCTTGCGGCGTCTGAACGGGGTGCCTGCGGTGCTAGAGGAAATCTGGCTTGATGGCGGCTATGTCGACCGGATCGATACCGTGGCACTGCGTGAGTCTCTGTACCTCTACTACCGGGAGGCGCTTGGTCTCTGGATCACCAAGGCGGTGGACCGGCTGGATCTCGACACCGTACCGGACTGGGCCCCTGCCAGCTTTGGCGTGGCATCGGGTCAGCCCTGCATGCGGGCGACACGGGTCAGCTACGGCCCCGAAGGCGAGGCGGCCGAAGCCTCATGGAACTGGATCAACACAGACGTCGCGCGCTACGTCGCGCGCATCACCTAAGCCGCACGGGCGTGCGCATCACCTGAAGGACCAACATGAAAGTCATCAATTACGGCATCATCGGATGCGGCATGATGGGGCAGGAGCACCTGCGCAATATCGCGTTGCTCGAAGGCGCGAGGGTCGCGGCGATCTATGAGCCGGACGAGATCATGGCGGCGGCGGCCAAGGCGATTGCAGTGAATGCGAAGCTTGAGGCATCGATCGAAGATCTGCTGGCGCGCGATGATCTGGACTGTCTGCTGGTGGCCAGCCCGAACCATTGCCACATCGACGCGTTGGAGCAGATCGCCGAATTGAGCCCTTTGCCGCTCTTGATGGAAAAACCGCTTTATACCGATCCCGCCGACATCGCGCGGGTCGAGGCGATTGCAGCGAGCTACCCGTCGCCGATCTGGGTGGCGATGGAATACCGCTACATGCCTCCGATCCAGACCTTTGCCGAAGAGGTGCAGCGTGCCACGGGCGGGGTCAAGATGCTGACGATCCGCGAACACCGTTTTCCGTTTCTGCACAAGGTTGGCGACTGGAACCGCTTCAACCGGAACACCGGGGGGACTTTGGTCGAGAAGTGCTGCCACTTCTTCGACCTGATGCGTCTGATCCTCGGGTCCGATCCGGTGCGGGTGACCGCGAGCGCGGGGCAGGAGGTCAACCATCTGAATGAGAGCTATCATGGCGAGGTTCCTGACATCTGGGACACCGCGTATGTGATCGTCGATTTCGCCAATGGCGCGCGGGCGATGCTGGAATTGTGCATGTATGCCGAAGGCTCGAAGTACCAGGAAGAGATCAGCGCGGTCGGTCCGAACGGCAAGATCGAGGCTTTTGTCCCCGGTCCCGGGCGGTTCTGGCCGACGCATCTGGGGGAGCCGCCGGTGGCGCAGGTGATCATCAGCCCGCGCCATCCGAAAGGGCCGCAGGCGGTCGATATTCCGGTCGATCCGACAATCCTTGATGCGGGTGACCACAATGGATCGACCTTTTACCAGCACGCACGCTTCCTTGATCTGGTGCGAAATGGGGGGGCGCCTGAGGTGTCAATAGAAGATGGCGCATGGGCTGTTCGGATGGGCATTGCTGCGCAAAAATCCGCCTCATCCTATAGCGTTGTCACCCAAATCTGACCACATTCAGGTCGGGCTTTTCCCGCAACACTCTGCCGTAAAGGGGAAAAAAACGAAATTTCGCCACAATCTCCACTTTGACCAAAAGGTTTTTTCATCTATCAAAAGTTAGAGCAAAAAAATGCCGAACCCGAAAACGGGCGGTCTTGAGGTAGAGCGGTGTAGTTATGAATGCGATTAATTTCGTTGTCCGTACGCGTACGGGTTCGATCGAACGTGGCGTAGTTGGTGCTGATGATCTGGGGTATCTGATCGACGCGTCTGGCGGTCGCGAAGTCTCCATTAACATTCATAGGTCCGATCTGCGCAGCTATGACCGCGCCGAGAATGACTTGCACATTCTATTGGCAGATGGCCGGGTGATCGTCCTTGAGGATTACTTTGGTTCTGGCGGAGGCCGCCTGTTCCTGAGCACCGATGGCGTTCTGAGCGACGTGGCCTTTGCAGAAGGGGACGGCGGGGCTCTGTTCGCGCAATATGCCGATGTCGCGGCCTGGGGCAAATGGAGCCCGGATGACAGCCTGATCTTCTTTGATCGCGCCGAAGTGGTGGCCGCTGACTACGTCGCCGCCGACGATGAGGGCGGCGTTTCGATGTTGGCGGCCGGTCTTTTGGCAGGTGGCGGTATGCTGCCTTGGCTGGCAGGTGGCGCAGCGGTCGCAACTGGCGCCGCTGTGATCGGCGGGGGCGGCGAAGGCGGTGGCAGTCTTGTCGGCAATAACGGCGAGAGTGGCGGCCCGAAGCCCCCGACCGTGAATGACGGCGAATTTGTCATCGGCGGCGATGGCCTGACCGAAGAAGACCGGACCGTTCTGGTCAGCGGCACCGCGAATTCCGGCGACACCGTCGTCGTTGTGATCGGCGACAAGACACAAACCACGACCACCGGCACTGACGGCAAGTGGGAAGTGATTTTTGACGGACCGGACTTCCCTGCGGATGGCAATTACACCACCACGGTCACGGTGACCGGGGGTGGCGGATCGACCACCACATTGACCGGCCCGACCGTGATCATCGACACGACACCTCCGCCCCTCGCGATTACAAGCGGCACCACGTCGAGCGGGGACATCATCACCGAGATCGAATTCGACGGTGGCGCGACCATCACCGGCACAACAGAAATTGGCGCTTCGGTTGTTCTGATCGCGGGTGGCGTGAGCCATGTCGCCGAGGTGGACGCGCAAGGCAACTGGAGCGTGACGCTCAGCAGCTCGACCTTCGAGCGCGGTGAGTATGTCGAAGCGATCCGCGTCATCGCGACCGACAGTTTCAACAACTCCACCACCATCAACGACGGCGTCGAGATCGACACCGTGTCGGGTGTCACGATCAACACCACAACCATCGAAACCGATGGCATCATCAACGCCGAAGAGCGCAGCGATGGTGTTCAGATCACTGGCACCACCGATGTCGGTTCTTCTGTTGTGGTCGAGATGAACGGCTATACCCGGACCGCCGTGGTCGATGCGCAGGGCAACTGGTCGGTGACCTTCATCGCCACGGAAATTCCGGTTGGCGAACAGAACCTGACGATCAACGCAACCTCGACCGACGAAGTGGGCAACACCAGCAGTGCGACCGGGCAGGTCGTGTTGGACACTTGGGTGCGCAACTTTGACATCACCAGCCAGGCGGGCGGCGCCGATGGTGTGGTCAACGCCGAAGAGGCCGCACAGGGCATGGTCGTGACCGGCACAACCGAGCCGGGCGCGTCGGTGTCCGTGACGCTTGGCGGTGTGTCGCGCAGCGCCAGCGTCGACGCGCAGGGCAACTGGACGGTGACACTCACGGCCAACGAACTGCCCAGCGGCGAACAGACCGCCACTCTCACGGCAAGCTCGACCGATCTGGCGGGCAACACGGCAACGGAAACACGCAGCGTGATCTTCGACACGGATGCGGGCCTGCTGACGATCAGCCCCGCGCCGATCGAAACCGACGATGTCATCAACCATGTCGAAGCGTCCGATGGCGTTGTGATCACAGGCACATCGACGCCGTTCGCAATGGTCGATGTCACCCTAGACGGTGTCAGCAAGACGGTTCAGACCGATGGGTTCGGCGTTTGGCGCGCGAATTACGCAGCAGGCGAAATCCGCCCCGGCGAATATGAAGCGCAGATCACCGCCTATACCGTCGATGCGGCGGGCAACGAACTCACCCGTTCCGACACCGTGATGGTCGATACCTTCGTGCGGAATTTCGCGGTCAGCGCGAACCCGGTCACTGCCGATAACATCGTCAACGACGCCGAGCAGGGCCAGGGCGTCACGCTGAGCGGTACGACCGAACCCGGCGCAACAGTGACCGTGGTCGTCGAAGGCGTCAGCCGCACCGCCACCGTGGATGCAGCGGGCAACTGGACCGCGCGCTTCTCGGCGATTGATCTGCCGGATGGGACATACACCACCACTGCGCAGATCAGCACGCAGGACCGTGCCGGCAACACCGCGACGACCTCAAAGACCTTCCAGGTCGATACCGAAGTCGTTCCGCTCACCTCAAGCAGCCGACCGGGCGGCGCCGATGGCGTTGTCAGCGAGGCAGAGGCGGCGCAGGGCTTCACCCTGACCGGTCAGGTCGAACAGGGCTCAACTGTCGAGGTTACCATCAGCGGCCAGCGCCTGAACGCGCAGGTCAGCGGCAGCACATGGTCCTTGGCGGTTCCCGCCAGCGTGATCCCGATGTCCGATGGCGAGAACGTGTCGATCCAGATCGCCGCGACCGACCGGGCGGGCAACACCAAGTCGATCACCGAAACGATGGTGGTGGACAACGTGGCCCCCGATGCGCCTGACATGACGGCGATCTTGTGGGACCAGTCACAGGCGCCGCGTGGGATTATCCTTGAGGCCTCTGATCACGACGTGTCTATCGTGCGGGTCGGCGCGGGTGGGGTGCAGACGGTTGGGTTCAACGAGCAGGACTTGAACGGCGGCAACGAAACCAACTACGCATTCAACAACGTCG
>NZ_JAEPMO010000064.1 GCF_017643905.1 Marivita sp. | reverse complement strand
TGGGCCGCTAGTGCTTGAAGCAATTTTCTCTGTGCCAAGTTAAAAACTCAGGCCGCGGCCGGTTGGCTGGACGTTCTGGAGTCAAGAGCTTGCCTGAAGCGTTGATGATGCCTTTAATAGCATCAATATCATTGCTCTGCCGGGAAACAAGTATGTCCAGATCGTTGGACAGCCCCACCAAACCTCGGTCAAACATCCAATGCGCAGTTCCGGATAGCGCGAGTCCGTTGCTCACGATATCCGGACCGTCATGCTCCACTGGTCTGATGTGTGCAGCCTCTGCCTCGGCACGTCCGCCACCGTTAATCAGGCGTAGCCCTGTTATCGCGCAGCGTTCACCGTAGGCGCGGAGTACATTCTTTCGGAAGTTCCGGTCACGGACGGCGCGGTTGGTCAACTGATTGACCCTTTCGCGAGCTGACAAGTGTTGAAATGGTGTATACGCGTCTTGAAAAGCACCGACTGGCACGCTTCGATCAACCCGAGGTAGAAAATTGTCATCTTGTCCAAGGCCAAGTTCAACAATCCGGGCGAAATCCTCCGGAGACAGTGGCCGCACAGCAGCCTGAGCACGGCCAGAGATTTTCCCATCGTCATTCAAAAGGCCCTGCTCGACAACATCGTCAGCATGACGAAATGGTACCGGATCACCGAAATCGAGGTACGTTCCGGGCTCAATGATGGCCAAGTACATGTCGGCGTTTCGGGGATCTGGAACTATCGTTTGTACTTTCGCTACCGCGAAGTAGCCTTTGGTGTGTTTGACCTTGCTGGGTTCAAGGTAAATAATCCAGTCACCTTCACATTGCTGCGCACGCGTAAGGTATTGCTTCGGAAATTGATATCGTTCCGACGGGACGTCGTCATAGATTGAATCAGTACGGTGGATGAAAATCCCAAACGCCATGCTGGTGAGCATGGCGTTTAATCATGCACCTGCCAACCGGCAAACTTCTGAACAGGAAGGTCCGCTCTAAAAAAGCTGCCGCGCAGCGTGTGACGTTTTGGTCAAAGTTCGCAATGGGCCGTTCACGATGCTGTCCGGCTAAGTTTACTATAGCAGCTGGGCCCTGTGCTCAAGTCAGTGCCGCCGGAATTCAGTAAGAGCCCGGAACTCATAAGCGCGGAATGAATTCCGGAAAGTGGGTTGTTGGGCCAGCCGGGGCGCTACAGACGCCTTATTAGGCCCATGCGCGCTATGGAATTCGGATGCGCTTCCCCGCATTGTGGCCCGTCACATGACGCTCTGCGCTTCGTTTTCAAATTTGATGAAAACGGGCCGGTTCGCGATCAAAATGCCGGTTCAGGGTGCCGTCAGAGGCCGATCTTGCGTTTATAATCGCGCTGGTTTACGTCAACACCACGTCAACCACTCAACGTCTTTTTGCCTACATCTCACGCCGCCTCAACGCAGCCAATGTCGTTGGAAGTCGGTGAGTAGAGTGAATGAAAACAAAGGCTTATCGTCTAAGTGCTTGTTTTAAAAAAATAAATCAAAATCAAAGGGTCACGACTCATAACCTGAAGGTCGTAGGTTCAAATCCTACCCCCGCAACCAAAATCCACAAACAATTCAAACGCTTGCGTGATGGTAAATTTATACCCCACGCTATTTTGCAGTTTACGTCAACGCCACGTCAACAAATCACGAGTCCCCCTACGGCGTGCGGGTTAAAGCCCCGAAAACCGCGCATGGAGCAGAGACACGGCGACCGGAATTCATTATTTTTTCAATTCCGGCCACAGCACAACTTGTACTTCCGCCCTGATCCACAAGAGCATGGATCGTTCCGCCCGGGCCTCGGGGCTGCCTTGTGAGGCATACCGGGAAGATTAGCGGGAACCGCTCCAGCCAGCTCCGGGCGCGATTGGTGCAGGATCGTTGCGACACAGTTCGGGATCAGGTCCGGCGCTTCCTTATCGATCTGATCAATCACTTCATCGGGGAACGTGCTCGTACCGACGTTGATGTCTTGCAGCGCCATCAGAAAGGTCAGGCTAGACTGCGTCTCCTTGTCAGCCTGATCCATGAGGTCCTCCCAAGCGTCAGGTCGAAGCATCAAGGCACGGGTAAATCCTGCCACCCACGACTCCCACAAGGTCTCGTCGCTGTTCGGATCGATTTCATAAATCGGCTCGATCCAGAGCGATTTGGTGATGGTTGTGGCGACCGAATTATAATGCTCCATGACCGCGCCAATGGTTTTCTCCGCCGTGCGCTGATCAACGAACTCTGCATCGCCCGTTTCGCTCCAGACCTGCGGCAACCATTCTGACGGTGGGGTCATTTCGGGGCACGAAAGCACACCAGTCAAAAACCCATCGAGTTCGCTGAGGGTCATGGGCATGTTTTCAAGAGGCAGTGCGTGCAAGAGTTCGTCGAGGCGATCCAGCCGCTTTTCTTCCTTGGTCATGATCTGCCCCTTCTATGTGTCACCCTGATACTCAAATTTCGCATCTGGGTGAAGCTTTGGATGGCGCTCGTCGCTGGGGCGCTGCCGGCTCGAAGCGTTCCTCACCGCGATCGCCACAGCTTTCTTTTACCCTAACCAAGACGACAAACTTCTTCCCGCGGGTGACACCGATGTCGATCAGGTTGGAGCAGCTCGACATGAGTTGCCAAGACCGCTTGATGGCAAGCCGCTACCGCCAAATTTCGTTGACAACCGAATACGCGGAGATTTTGCCACCAAGCACACTTGGCGCTCTTTGGCTGCCATGGCAGGACACAGGCCGTCAGCAGACCCGTGCCCCCGCATGGACGGTGCTTCGGTGTGATAATCCGATGCGACGGCGGTCAGTCCTGCTTTCCGGGCTTTCCATACACCACACCGGAAATCGCCTGACTATAGCCGAACTCTGCCAAATGCCCCCGGACCGCATCACGCAGAGCTTCCTTCGTAAAGAATGGGCGCAGAGCTTCAAGGTCGAGCGTTTCGCGATCTATGGTTATTGTGGGCACACCATGCTTCGCAACATCATCGACAGCCGCCTGAGGCTGTTCAGGCTCAAGTGGAAATGGCCACTCATGCAAGATGCCTTCACCTGAGTCTGGGCACCACGACAAATGCTCCTTGCCCGGGAGGGCACCACAATCCGAGCAGCGGGGAGGAAAAAAGACTACCACAGCACCTCCTGGGGTTTTTCATCATATTCTGGTCTGGGGGATCCGTACCGATTGCCAGCTGCTTGCAAAGCAAGGATCGGCCTTCTTGGTGAGATCAGCCTCGTCCGGCATCGTTAAGGATCGGGTGCCCACGCTCGGCCATGCAGCGATCAACGATCCGGCGTGGACCGAATGTCACCAGGTCATGGGTGTAGTCCGTGGCCGATGCACCCGCGGCCATGCCGCTGGCCGCACCATAAGCAGCCACTTCTCCCTGGTAGCTGCTCCCGCTTCCAACCACAGCACCGGTGATTGCACCAACGAGCAGACCGGCCATGATGTTGGCGCCCATCTGTTCCTGTTGCCGCTGCCGGTAATCTGCCTCGACCTGAACCGCGATCGCCCGGCATGCTTCAAGATCACGCTCGAAGCGCGGCATGTTCGTGCGCTCCGGATCGACCACGGGGCGGTATTCAGTGAGCGGTTCAAGTTCAGCGCAGCCGGCGATGGCCAAGATGGCGATCATGCCAAAGGCACGTGGCGTCGAGGACGTTTTCATGCAGAAGCTCCTTTTCCCTTCCCGATAGCAGATCGGGAGGGTTATGCTGAAGTGGGCCCCCAGGTTTGTGATACGTCTAAGAACGTGTCGGGCTTGTCACGAATCGGCTTTCAGGCACGTCCAAGGTCCGTAGGTCCGCTTAGTGAGTCAATCAAAAAACTAGACGCATGTATGCATGCGACATATAGGTAAGGGACGAGAGTGACTGGCAAGAAGGGCAAGCAGCTGAACTGGGGTGTCGAGCGGCGATACGAGTTCATCGAGTTCCGTCTCTTCTGGCAGGGTCGGATCAACCGAGGGGACTTGATGGACGCGTTTGGGGTTTCGACACAGCAGGCATCGCTGGACCTGAACGCCTACATCGAGCAGGCGAAACGCAATCTGGTCTATGACAAGAGCCTGAGAACCTACTTGCGCGGCAAGCTCTTCAAGCCGAAGTATTTGAAGCCTGACGCCGAAGAATACTTCGCCCAGCTGCGCGCTGTGGATCAGGCGCTCGTCAGCGCGGAGCAGAGCTGGATCAGCTTCTTCCCCAGCTTTGGGGCCACGCCTGCGCCCGCACGCGGGGTCGCACCGGAAACCCTGCGTGACGTACTGGCAGCGATCCGCGAGCCTGCCGCGCTTCAGGTGACTTACCAGTCCATGTCCAGACCTGAGCCCAGCGCGCGCTGGATCGAGCCGCACGCCCTCGCCTTTGACGGCTTCCGTTGGCATGCCCGTGCGTTCTGCCAGAACGACCAGCTCTTCAAAGATTTTCTGCTGTCGCGGATTGTCGAGGTTGGCGGGCAGGGACCTGTCACGGCAGAGCCAAGCTCAGATGATGCTTGGCACACCGAGGTCGTCCTCGAGATTGGCCCACACCCGGACCTCTCAGACAATCAGCGCCGTGCCATCGAAATGGATTACGGCATGGAAGAGGGTCGTGCTCAGATCGCTGTACGTCGTGCGCTGCTTTTTTATGCGCTGAAGCGGCTCGGATTGGATACCAATCCGGCAGCGCGTAGGCCGCAGGACCAACAGATCGTTCTTCTCAACCGTGACGAGGTCATTGGATGACCATGGCGGCACGGAGAGCAGAGGCTGGAGCGAAGCAGCCCTACAAGGTGTCTTTTACCTCACCGCCATACCGAGTGGCGCGAGATGGTGCTTGGTGCGGCCGAGATCGCGTTGCAGGAGCGAGAGCGGGACGTGCGGGACGTGCGGGACGAGGAGACCGCCTGAATGAAAGCCTTTGAGTTCGATCATCAACTGATCCGTGCTTACGAGCACTTTTCGCGTTCATTCAGCGCAATTCGGGCACCCGACCTGAGATCTGAGATCGATTCCCAGTACGACGCTGGAAAATTCTGGCCGGATGCCCTCTTGTCTTTGAACCCACGCTTCATGGCGGGGCCGACGGCCGATGAACTCGTCGCCACGGGTGATCTCGACGACGGCACGGGCAAGGTTTTCCGGTTTGGCGCCACACCGCTTCGCTTTCACAAACATCAAGCCGAGGCCATTGCGAAGGCGAAGCAAGGTAAGAGTTATGTCGTCACTACCGGCACGGGTTCGGGGAAATCCCTGTGTTTCTTCGTGCCGGTTGTCGACGCGATCATTCGCGCTCGACGCGCAGGAAAGCCGCGTCGCACGTCGGCAATCATCGTTTACCCCATGAATGCACTGGCAAACAGCCAGATGAAGGAGATCGACAAATTCATCGCCGGTTCCGGTTTGCCCGATGCGCTCAAGCCAGTGGTCAAACGTTACACCGGCCAGGAAAGCCGTGAAGAGCGGGAGCGCATCGCTGCCAATCCGCCCGACATTCTCCTCACGAACTACATGATGGCAGAATTGCTTCTGACGCGTCAGGACGACCTGGACTCGGAAGTCGTCTCGAACGCGTCCGGTCTCGAGTTCATCATTCTCGACGAACTCCATACCTATCGCGGGCGCCAAGGTGCCGATGTCGCGGTCCTCGTTCGACGCCTGCGGGACAGGTGCTCGCCTGACAAGGAGCCAATCTGCATCGGGACCTCGGCAACGATGGCCTCCGAGGGATCGGACGAGAGCCGGGCACTCGCTGTCGCAAAGGTAGCTTCGCGTCTATTTGGCACCGACATTGGCCCGGACGCGGTCATCGACGAGTCATTGCAGCGCGCGACCGATGACACCCTGAAGACCGAGCACGTCCTTGGCGCTTTGAAGACGGCCCTGACGCAGCCTTTGCCGGACGCACTCGATGACGAAATCCTGAAGCGCCATCCGCTATCGGTGTGGGCCGAACTCGAACTCGGATTGGACGATGGGCTTGAGCTTCGCAGGAAGAAGCCGATCCCTTTCGAAGAGGCTGTCGAAAAGCTCTCTCTGGTCAGTGCGGTCGATGCCGAAACCTGCCGAGACTATCTCGAAAGATTCCTGACCCGGGTAAGTCTGCCGGAGCATGAGCGCGGCGGCACGAAGGACGGAGCCTTTCTGGCCTTCAAACTCCACCGGTTCATCTCCGGTGCCGGTGAAGTCTTTACAACGCTTACAGCCAGGCCGCGTCGGATCCTTCTTGAAGGGCAGCTCGAGGATCCTGAAGCCCCTGGCAACCGCCTCTACCCCACGCGGTTCTGCCGTAACTGTGGCCAAGAATACCATGTCGTGACCAAGGTCGACGATGATGGCAGTTTGCGCTTTTTGCCCCGAAGCATCGACGACACACCGCTCGACACTGAGGAGGACGAGGTCGCAGGGTATCTCTGTCCGGTGACGCCCGACGATCCAGACTTTCAGTTCACAGGCGAGCTTGAAGGTTACCCCGAAAGTTGGCGAGAAGACAAGAACGGCATCGAACGGCTGAGAGGGTATCGCAAAAAGCGTATGCCGGTATCCTACGTCGTGGGTGCTGATGGTCGCCACGGAGCGGGCGGAAACGATTTCTGGTTCATCCCGGGTAAGTTCGCGTTCTGCCTGTGCTGTCACGACGAACCAACGCAGGGGATGCGCGAACGCAGCAAGTTGGCGGGGCTCTCCGGCGAAGGGCGGAGCTCGGCAACAACCTTGCTCGTAGCCAGCGCCCTAGAGTGGATGAACAAACCCGGCAGCGGCGTACCCGAGACGAAACGGAAGCTTCTGGGGTTTACGGATAACCGTCAGGATGCAGCCCTGCAGTCTGGCCATTTCAATGACTTCCTGTTCGTAAGCCTGTTGCGCGGAGCCATCCTTCGCGCGGTCATTGCTGCTGGCTCAGATGGGCTCGCAGAAGACGAGTTCGGCCTGCAGGTGGTGAAGGCGCTCGGCTTTACTGCCGCCAACAAAGAGGCGCGCCAGCATTGGCTGCTGGATTCGAATGCTGGCGCCATCATTCGTGAAGATGCCCAGCGGTCGCTCGCAAAGGTTCTCGCCCATCGCGTTTGGACGGACCTGCGTCGCGGTTGGCGCTTCACCAACCCCAGCTTGGCTGTCCTGAACCTGATCGACGTGAATTTCCTCGGCGTTGAGGAATTCGCTGAAGATCGCGAGCGCTTTGTGGCCATCCATCCAGCGCTGGGAGACCTCAGCCTCGAACAGCGACAGGCAATTCTCAAGGCAATTTTGTCCGCGATGCTTGAGGGCCTGGCTGTTCAGACTGAAGCCTTGGATCTGACTGTCCTCGATGGCGTGGCTCAGAAATCCCGAATGCTGCTTCAGGCACCTTGGGCAATTGACCAAAAGGAAAATCCGCGAGCGCGGTCCTCACTTGTCCTGCGCGCGGGCAGCAAGAACGTCGTCACGCTGCGTGAAGAACAAACGCTTCTTCGGGCAGGTCCCAATTCGCGGATCGCACGGCTCGTAAACCGAAAGTCCGTTCTTGGCACAAAATTGAACAAGGATGAATACTACGAGTTCATGGAGGGGATGCTTGCCTTCCTGAGCGACGAAGGGCTGCTGGTTCCTGTCGAACTCGATAGCGATGTGACAGGCTGGCGCCTGTCTCCATCTGCGGTTCGGCTTGTTCCCGGACCGGCCCTCGATGATGAAACCCACCGCGGCAACCGGTATTTCCACGACCTTTACACCGCGATTGCCAGTGACCTTGGCGACGGGCGTAGTTCCTACTGGGGTCTGGAGGGACGCGAGCACACGGCACAGGTTTCCCAGAAACAACGTGAATGGCGCGAGTGGCGGTTCCGGTTCGAACAGGATGACATGGAGCACCTCGCCACCTCGGAATACCGAACGGAAATTCGGGCGACTGGCGAGTCAGATCGGTTCCTGCCCGCGCTGTTCTGCTCTCCGACCATGGAACTCGGCGTTGATATTTCCGCCTTGAACGCCGTCTACCTGCGCAACGTACCTCCTACGCCGGCGAATTACGCGCAGCGCGCTGGCCGTGCCGGTCGCTCGGGTCAGGCCGCGGTTGTCGTGACCTACTGCGCCTCGGGGTCTCCGCATGACCAATATTTCTTTGAACGGCGCAACGATATGGTGGCCGGCGTTGTGCGGCCGCCGGCGCTCGACATCACGAATGAAGAGCTGGTCCGATCCCACCTGCACGCAGTGTGGCTTGCGGAAGCGAAACTGGCGCTTTCTCCCGACATCCCAGAGATTTTGGACCTTCACGGGGATAAATTCCCGCTGAAAGAAAACGTCGTGGCGGTCATCTCGAAGCCGGCACTGGTTTCACAGGCTCGGGGACCGATGGCGCGTGTCTTGAAGCAAATTCTGGCGTCAGACGAAGGACAAGTCCCGATCTGGATGGACGATCCAGACGAGTTCGTCCTCCACACGGCCATGAATGCCCCAAAAGAGTTTGACCGCGCCTTCGACCGTTGGCGAGAGCTTTACAGCTCTGCCAGGACGCAGTTGGCCGAGGCCAACAAGCGTTCAGAGATTACAGGCCTCTCGGGAGCCGACCGGCGCAAGATCAAGGCCGCGCAAATGCAGGCCCAAGATCAGATCGCCATCCTCGAACAAGGCAAAGCCTCGAATGGCTCTGATTTCTATTCGTATCGGTATCTGGCCACGGAGGGATTCTTGCCTGGGTACAACTTCCCGCGCCTTCCACTCTACGCGTTTGTCCCGGGAGAAGGAAAAACAGGATCATTCCTTTCCAGAGCCCGCTTCCTAGCCATTTCTGAGTTTGGTCCGCGTAGCCTGATCTATCATGAAGGTCGCGCCTACCGGGTCATGAAGGCCAAACTGCCTCCCGAGGCGCGTCAGGGTGACGGATCGGAACTGGCAACCAAAGACATCTACATTTGTTCCAACTGCGGCGCGTCGCATGAAGGCGAGGTCGAACGTTGCCATGGTTGCAACAACCACATGGCGGGGGAGGTCCCGATCAAGAAGACCCTGCGCATCGACAACGTCGAGGCCGCCCCGACTGAACGCATCACGGCGAATGATGAAGAGCGAGTTCGACAGGGCTTCGACATCCAGACCGTATTTTCCTGGCCGAAAAAGGATGGGCAGGTCCAAGTCACCAACGCCAAATTTGTCTGTGGAGAAACCTCGCTATTGGCACTTCAATACGCCAATAGCGCTGAAATCAGCCGACTGAACAAGGGCTTGAAGCGCCGCAAGGACCAGACTGTGTTCGGCTTCAATATCGATCCAAGGTCCGGTTACTGGGCGAAGTCGGACGACGAAGACAGCGACACGGATGTCCCACCCGACGTGGTCAAGCCGGTGCGGATTGTCCCTATCGTCCGCGACAGAAAGAATGCCCTGCTATTCCGCTTCGAAAAACCGGAGCAGTACGCGCCCGAGACTATCACGACGGTGCAGCACGCGCTGCTTCGTGGAATCGAAGTGGTCTTCCAGTTGGAGGAAGGCGAAATCCTCAGTGAACCGCTGCCTGCACGAGACAACCGACGTGCCATCCTGGCCTATGAGGCAACGGAAGGCGGCGCCGGCGTGCTCACGCGCCTGATCGATGACGGAAAAGCAATAAACGAGGTGGCAAAGACAGCTCTGAGCCTGATGCACTTCGAGAATATAGATGCTGCGATTGCTGCGGGCGATGCGGAGCTGTTGCAGGAGAAGAGCGACGGAAGCTGTGTTCGCGGCTGCTATCGTTGCCTCCTGTCCTACTTCAACCAACCGGATCATGAGCTGATCGACCGCTCGAGCTCGGAAGTTGCGCAATTCCTGATCGATCTTGCACGCGGCGTGGTTTCCCTTGCTGCGAAGCCGACCGCTGGAACGGTGGCATCACCATGGATTGAGGCATTCAGCGCCGCAGGCGTTCCCCAAATTGATACGATGCCCGCGAGCTTTGGGGGACGCGAATTCGAGTTCGTTTGGCGCGCATTCGCGGTTGCCGCGACGACCGCTAACCTGACTGCAGAAGCTGAGGCAGACGCGATGAACAAGGGCTGGGTCGTTTTTGGATTGCCTTCGGCTCTGTCGGAGGGACTGCCGGATGGCTTCATGAAGAATTTCGAAGGTTGATATGACTGTGAATTTTACTCCTGGAGATCTCGTCAGAGCGCGCGGCCGTGAATGGGTTGCCTTGCCGACACCCGGTGAGGGCCTGCTCGCCCTACGTCCTCTCTCGGGCAATGAAAACGACATCGTGGTTCTTGCTCCGGATCTCGAGCTTACGCCGGTCGAAGCCGCTCGCTTCGACCTGCCTGACGATGCGCGCACGACAGTGCAGTCCAAGGCGGCCCTTCTTGCCGACGCGTTGCGCCTGACCCTCCGCCGGGGGGCAGGCCCGTTCCGATCCGCCGCACAGCTTGCTTTTGAGCCTCGGACGTACCAACTGGTCCCGCTTCTCATGGCCCTTAGGCTTCAGGTCCCGCGGATTTTGATTGCTGACGACGTCGGCATCGGCAAGACCATCGAAGCGGGTCTGATCCTGCGCGAACTGATGGATCGCGGAGAGGTCGATGCGTTTTCGGTTCTTTGCCCGCCGCACCTCGTGGACCAGTGGATCATCGAATTGAAGGATCGCTTTGGGATTGATGCCGTTGCCGTCACCTCCGGTACGGCGGCACGTCTTGAGCGCAATCTCCCATTGGCGCAAACCCTTTTCGATGCCTATCCCTTCACGGTGGTCAGCCTCGACTACATCAAGGCCGAGAAACGCCGGGATGGCTTCGCGAGGGCCTGCCCGGATTTCGTTATCGTGGACGAAGCACACGCCTGCGTCGGGACGCACAAGGGAAAGCAGCAGCGTTTCGACCTGCTCCAAGGCCTTGCACGCGATCCCGAGCGTCGGTTGATCCTGCTGACAGCTACGCCGCACTCTGGAGACGAAGATGCGTTCGCTCGGCTTCTATCGCTGATCGACGCGGAATTCGGGGCCGTCAACTTCGACAACCAAAAATACCGCGAGCGCCTTGTCAGGCACTTTGTTCAGCGGCGGCGCGTCGACCTGGTCGAGGGCGACTGGGATGAGAACCGATCGTTCCCCAAACACGAAACGACAGAATACTCGTATCGTCTTAACGACGAGCATCGGGCCTTCCAAGAGGAGGTACTTGATTACTGCTTCTCAGTCGTGTCCCGGGCTGGAGACGCAAAAAAGGATCGCCGCTTAGCCTTCTGGGGCACTCTTGCGCTGATGCGCTGTGTCGGATCGTCACCCGCAGCCGCAATGAGCGCGTTGCGAAACCGGGCTTCCAATGAAGACGACCGCCTCGAGCCGCAGATTTACGACGAAGATGGCGATGACGAAGACGCCGTGGACATTGAGCCAAACACCGTCTTCTCAAACGATCCCGCTCTCCAAGGACTACTCGACAAGGCCAGTGATCTTCTGGCGGCCGAAGATCCCAAACTGAACGCCCTCATCAAGGCTCTTAAACCCTTGATCAAGGATGGCGCCAACCCCGTCGTCTTCTGCCGCTACCTCGCCACGGCCGAACATGTGAAGCAAGGGCTTCGTAAGGCCTTCCCCAAACTGCATGTGCAGGCCGTGACGGGTGAATTGACGCCGGACGAACGTCGCGATCGCGTCGCGGACATGGCGGCGGAAGAAAGTGCCGCCACAGATCAGCGCATCCTTGTAGCCACAGACTGCCTGTCCGAGGGGATCAACCTTCAACAGCTGTTCGACACCGTGATCCACTACGATTTGTCCTGGAACCCCACGCGTCATCAACAACGCGAGGGTCGCGTCAATCGCTTTGGACAGCCCGCCGAACTCGTGCGCTCGATCATGATGTTTTCGCCCGACAGCGCCATCGACGGTGCTGTCTTGGACGTCATTCTTCGCAAGGCCAAGGAAATCCACGATGCTACGGGCGTGACTGTGCCTCTGCCCGACGAGCGGGGACCGGTCACCGATGCGCTCATGGCTGCAATGATGCTCCGCCGTGGCGGTGGCAGCCACAAGCAGCTCACGCTGGATCTGCAACTCGGCGACGGGATCCAGGTGATGGAGACCCGCTGGCGCGACGCAAGCGAGAACGAAAAGCGGTCACGCGCCCGGTTCGCACAAAACGCCATGAAGCCGAGTGAAGTCGCTCCTGAATGGGACAAGGTTAAGTCCCTGCTGGGATCGCCAGCAGAAACGCTCGAATTTCTCGAGCGCGCGATGTCTCGGTTCGGGGTGCCCCTCGAGAAGAAGAAATCGCTGCAGTTCGCCCACGTACATGCCCTGCAAGATAGCCTCAAGGAAAAGCTGGAGCAGCGTGGGCTGAACGGCTCTCTGAAACTGGCCACGCAGGAACCGGTGCCCTCAGGGGCTTCGCTTCTGACCAGAACCCATCCGCTGACCTCGTCCCTGGCGGAAAGCTTGCTTGAAGCCTCTCTCGACACCGAAGCTTTGCCGGATTTGGGCATCGGTCGTGTCGGGGCCTGGCCGAGTGCCGCCGTCACTCAGATGACGTGTGTCGCTCTCTTGCGTATCCGCTACAAGCTCACGGTTCATGCACGGCGCGAGCGCCTTCTGCTGGCAGAAGAAGCCGCCCTCGTTGCCCTCGACAGCAACATGGTGATCGCCTCTGGCAGCGAGGCCCGCGCTCTGCTTGCTTCTCCCGCGACTGCTGATCTCGCGCCTGTCGCCCGCAATCGGATGATCAATTCGGCGAAGGCAGCACTTCCTGACCTGCTGGGCGGCCCGATTGCCGATTTCGTGCAAAAGCGTGCTGCGGAGCTGGTTGAAGACCACGCCCGTCTTCGTGCTGCCGCCGGTTCTGCGTCGCGTGTCAGTGTGGAGCCGATCATTCCCCCAGACGTCATCGGCCTCTTCGTTCTTGTTCCAGGGGTGGTGTAATCATGGCTCGCAAATCAATCACCGATATGTCTGCGTGGCCGTCGCTGAGCCTCGAAGGCAACCTGATCGCGCCTGCAATGATCGCAAAGATCGATCAGCGCCAGGCACCTGAGCAATCCCCCGAGGAATACGGGGTTCGCAAAGGTCTGCAGATCCGCGAGGAAATCGCCACCGCCTTCCGCGTGGGCCAATCGCATTTCGATGCCTTTGCGAAGATCGAGCACCCCTCGGCCGCCGCGACCGCGCGTTTCATCGCCGACTTCTTCAAGGAAACCTTCGGGTACACCGACCTCGCGGTAGCGGCGGCACCGATCGCACTGATCGCGTCAGACCGTGTGCCCGTTGTCGTCGTCCCTCCGTCCGAGCTGCTTGATCGGCGCAGCCCGACGCTTTCGACGGACAGGTCGCGCTCTCCGGCCTTTGCTCTTCAGGACCACTTGAATGATCGTGACGAGGCCCTTTGGGGCATCGTGACCAACGGGATGCAGTTGCGCCTCATGCGCGACAATGCCTCGCTGACCCGTCCAGCATATATCGAAGCCGATCTGGCGCAGATGTTCACCAACGAGGACATCGCGTCGTTTGCGGTGCTCTGGCTCCTGATCCACCGCACCCGCTTCGGCGCGGCAGACACCCCCGCCACCGATTGCCCCCTCGAACGCTGGCGCGATGCCGGCTCCAAGGAGGGCGAAGCCGCGCGTGATCGCCTAGCAGGTCAGGTCCAGCTGGCCCTGAAGCTCCTTGGCTCGGGTTTCCTCGAAGCCAACCCTGACCTCGCCGCGAAACTGCACTCCGGCGAAGTGAACCTGACCGAATGGTTCAACGAACTCCTGCGCCTCGTCTACCGCCTGATCTTCCTCATGGTGGCCGAGGACCGGAACCTCCTTCACCCGGAAAAGGCCAAACCAGAGGCCCGCGCCCTCTACGCCCAGGGCTATTCGCTCCAGTCGCTGCGCAAGCAATGCTACCGCGCGGCCACTTGGGACAAGCACCATGACCGCTACGAGGGGGTGAAGATCGTCTTCCGCGCCCTCACGCATGGCCAACCCGCCCTTGCGCTGCCCGCCCTCGGTGGCCTCTTCGCCGAGGACAGACTGCCCCACCTCGAGACCGCCCGCCTGCGCAACCGCGCCTTCATGGAGGCGCTCTATCGGCTGTCCTGGCTCGCCGACAAATCCGGCATGGTCCCCGTCAACTGGCGCGCGATGGAGACCGAGGAACTGGGCTCTGTCTACGAATCCCTCCTCGAACTCCAGCCGCAGCTGGGCGATGACGGCAAGACGCTGATCTTCGCCTCCGAGGCGGCCGAGCAGAAGGGCAACCAGCGCAAGACCACCGGCTCCTACTACACGCCCGACAGCCTCGTTCAGGCGTTGCTCGATACCGCGCTCGACCCCGTGCTCGACAAGACCGAGGCCGAGGCGGACGATCCCGCCAAGGCGCTGCTGAAACTGTCGGTGATCGACCCTGCCTGCGGCTCGGGCCACTTCCTGCTGGCCGCCGCCCGCCGCATTGCCACGCGGCTTGCGCGCATCCGGGCCGAGGGCACGCCCTCGCTCGCTGACTTCCGCCATGCCCTACGCGATGTCGCGCGCTGCTGTATCCACGGGGTGGACCGCAACCCGATGGCGGTGGAGTTGACCAAGGTCGCGCTGTGGATCGAGACGGTAGACCTCGGTCTTCCCCTCGGCTTCTTCGACGCGCAGATCCGCTGCGGCGATGCGCTGCTGGGGGTGTTTGACCTAAAGGTGCTGCAGGACGGCATCCCCGACGCCGCCTACAAGCCGCTGACCGGCGACGACAAGGAAACCGCGAAATACTACCTCAAGGCCAATCGTGATGCGACGGCGGGGCAAGGCGGGTTCGACTTCGGCACCGGACAGGCGTCGATGCCCGCGATGAAGCCGCTGGCGCTGGATTTCTCGGGCTTCCGCGACCTGCCCGAGGATACGGTCGAGCAGATCGGCGCCAAGGCCAAGCGGTTCAAGGAACTGCGCAAGGGCCAGACCTTTGTCCGCGCCAAGGCGGCGGCGGACCTCTATGTCGCGGCCTTCCTGCTGCCCAAGGTCGGCGGCGCACCGGCGGGGGCATCGGCCCGAACCGTGCCGACGACCGAGGAGCTGTGGATGGCCCTCAATCAGGGCAAAATGCGTCAGGCGATGGTCGAAGCCCCTAAGGCCGCCCGCAACGCCCGCGCCCTGCATTGGCCGCTGGAGTTCCCCGATGTGATGCAGCGCGGCGGGTTCGATGTGGTGCTCGGCAACCCGCCTTGGGAGCGGATCAAGCTGCAGGAGCAGGAGTTCTTTGCGTCCCGCTCGCCCGAGATCGCAAAGGCATCAAACAAGTCTGCACGAGACAAGTTGATCAAAGCTCTGGGTAGTGCCCCGCCCGGGAGCCAAGAAGCTGATCTTTTCGTCGCCTTTTCAAACGCCAAACGCGAGGCTGAAGCTTCAAGTGAATTCGTCCGCGTGCCAAGCGTTGATGGCGGCCGCTTTGCTCTGACTGGGCGGGGGGATGTGAACACATACGCGCTCTTCGCTGAACTTTTCCTAAAATTGGCGGGCCGTCGTGCGGGCGTTATCGTTCCCACCGGAATTGCAACTGACGACACTACCAAAGTCTTCTTTCAGGACCTGATCGAGAATGAGCGTCTTGTTTCCTTGTTCAGCTTCAAAGAGGTTCGAGCCCATTTCCTTGCTACAGATGATCGAAAGTCATTCTGCTTGCTAACAATGGGTGAAAGCTACGCGAAGCCAAGGTTCTCTTTCTCGTTGGATGCGACAGCGGAAATATCTGACGCCAGGCGCAATTTCTCTTTGTCCCAAAATGAGATAGCCTCAATCAATCCCAATACCAGAACTGCACCTGTGTTTCGGTCTCGGGCTGACGCTGAGATGACCGCGAAGATTTATTCCAACGCTGCAGTCCTAATTGAAGAAAGCATGGGAAAGGACGGAAACCCTTGGGGTGCGTCGTTTATTGCGATGTTCCATATGTCAAACGATTCAGAACTGTTTCGCACCAAATCACAGTTAGAAGATGAAGGGTTTTCTCTGACAGGGGTGAATTGGATCAGGAGAGATGAATTTTTTGTGCCTCTATACGAGGCAAAAATGGTTCATCAGTTTGACCATCGTTTTGGTGATGCCAGGACGCTTGAAGAGCGCCCCTCGAACTCGCCATGGCCTCGCTTTGAAAAAGTTGGAAGCAACTGCGATAGCTCTGAAATACTTCCTTGGTATTGGGTTCCAGAATCAGCAGTCGCAGAGAAGCGCTCTAAGGCAGAAGGCAAAGCCTACTGGATTGCTTTCAGGAGCATTGCTCGAACCGGTGATGAAAGAACCATCATTTCTTGTGCTCTGCCTCAAATTGGCTTGAGCGGCAAGCTCCCAGCATTGCTGACGGATCAGCCCCCAGTGAAAGATGCAGCGCTTCTCGGTTCGCTCAATTCGCTCGTAATCGACTATGTTGCTCGATTGAAACTCGGCGGCACGGACTTGGCTTTCCACTATGTAAAGCAGTTTCCTGTCCTGCACCCCGACTTCTACACCGAACCCCGCCTCACCTTCATCACCCCGAAGGTACTGGAACTCACCTACACCTCGCACAGCCTCGCGCCCTTCGCCCGCGATCTGGGCCATGACGGCCCGCCCTTCGCCTGGGACGAGGACCGCCGCGCCCACCTGCGTGCCGATCTCGACGCCTTCTATGCCCGCGCCTACGGCCTGACCCGCGACGAACTGCGCTACATCCTCGACCCCGCCGACGTGAAAGGCCCCGACTACCCCTCGGAAACCTTCCGCGTCCTCAAGGAAAAGGAAATCCGCCAACACGGCGAATACCGCACCCGCCGCCTCGTCCTCGCCGCCTGGGACCGGATGGAAACCAACGGCGAATTCACGGCGATGGGGATGTGAGTGATGGCTGTCATCGATCCCGAGACATATGCCAAGTTCAGGCCGATCTTCCTTGACGCATTGAAGACCCGCACCGAACCCGGGGCGGATGTTGCGGCGATGGGGATGTGATGATCGAAACGCCGCAATCCTTTGTCACGCGTCAGGAATGCGAGAAGGTGGCCTTTCAAAACGGCTACCGCCGCGCGCATCCCGAAGAGGGCGGCTGGGCGCGATTTTCATCAACCACCGCGCAGGGGGCTATCTGGTTGGCGCAGGGGGCAGGAGGGACGTGGCTATTGGCACTCGATCACGCTGGGGTCATTGCTGAGCTTGATATCCCAGCGACCGATCATGACGGCCCCGGCATCAGCCGATACCAGTTCGTAGGCTTGGGTGACCTTTATGCGGTCATGCCGCGTATATACGAGCTTGCGCGCACCTTGCCCGACGCGCCGCTGCACGAGTTCCGCCACAAGACCAAGGGCCTGCCATCCTCAACCGAGGCAGAGCGCCTAGTCATCCAACGTGTTGGACAGGACATATTCCGAGATCGGCTAATGACGTATTGGCAGGGAAAGTGCCCTCTGACCGGCATCAGTGATCCGGCGCTTCTGCGAGCCTCACATATCAAGCCCTGGAAGAGTTGCGACGATGATGCCGAACGGTTGGATGTGCATAACGGTTTACTTTTGTCCGCACTCTGGGATGCGGCTTTTGACAAGGGGCTTGTGACCTTTGACGATGACGGAAGGCCAATCTTTTCAGACCTGCTAAGTCGTCTTGCGATAAATGAATTGCGCAACCAGGCACCCATGCGTTTGACAGATGAGCATCGAACGAAGCTCGAGTGGCATCGCGAAAAGGTGTTCAAACGAGACGTATTTAGAGAGATCAAAGTATGAATAGCGCGCCACGCTCAGGTAAATTGGCTGCCTTGTTGGAGGATGCGCGCCGTCGCCTGGTGGAAACGGGGACGCGGAACCGACTTATCCACGTGAACCGTTCATCCAAGCGCTCCAATGCGCTGGACATTGATGGCGAGCGCACGGCTGATATCTTCGATCTTCTTCGGGTTCAGGGAAAGCGGATGCGTTTCCTGGCGCGAGATGAAAAAGAAGCCGACGATGAGGGTGACAGCGAAGGCCTACTTTTATCCGTTGGGGACTTGGACGACGTCGATCGTACCGCGCGATATCAGGATCAATTCCTTGAAACGCGGCTCGGTCAGGAAGCACTGCAGCGTCGCCTGCTGCGCTTGTTCACGGACGCCCGCACGTCCGAGGAAGAGCAGGGTTTCAACATCCTGTACCTCGCGATGGGTTTTCTGCGCTGGTACGAAAGCGAGAGCTCGCAGACCCTCCGCGAGTCCCCGCTTATCCTGCTGCCCGTCGAGCTTGTCAGAGATGACCGGCGAGCGACGTTTGATCTGCGCGCGCGGGATACTGAAATCGTGACCAACCTGCCGCTTCAGGAACGGCTGCGGGCGGATTTCGGGTTCGAGCTGCCAGAGATTGCCGAGGACGACACATTCTCGCCGGAAGCGTATTTCGATGAGTTGGCCGAGCGTATCGAAAACCGTACCCGCTGGTCGATCGATCGCGATGGCATGCAGCTTGGCTTCTTTTCGTTCTCGAAGCTCTTGATGATGCGAGACCTGGAGCCAGTGCAATGGCCAGAGGGCGCGTTCGAGGATCACCCGGTTCTTGGTGGACTGCTTGGGGGCGGGTTCGAACGATCAGAGCCGCTTTTCGGTCCGCAGGAACCGCTCGATCCTCGGCTTGCCCCTTCTGATCTGTTGCACGTGGTCCCAGCGGACGCGTCTCAAACCCGCGTCATCGAGGAGGTGCGGGCGGGTCGCAATCTCGTCGTTCAGGGACCGCCAGGAACAGGCAAGTCTCAGACGATCGCCAACATCATCGCGGGTGCCGCGCATGACGGAAAGACCGTGCTATTTGTGGCTGAGAAAATGGCCGCGCTCTCGGTCGTGCATGATCGACTGCAGAAAGTGGGACTGGGTGACCTTTGCCTAGAAATCCATTCGCGCGCTGCCAACAAGAAGGCTTTTCTCGGGGAACTCGCACGCACCTTGAATGCTGGTCGGGCGGCGCCAGAGATGCCCGAACCGCTCGATGCGCTGCGCGAGGCACGAGACAGACTGAACAGCGTAAGCGCCCTGTTGCATGAAACCGTTCCCGGGTATGCTTTCACGCCGTATAGGGCGATGGCAGAAATTGCCCGTTTCGTCGGCAAGGAACTGCCGCCCCCAAGGCTGGCGCGTGACGGGTTGGCTGTCCTTGACGAAGCGACCCGCAGGAGCTTGGCGGATCGAGTGAAGGCTTTTGCCGATCTGCTCGAAACCTCCGGCCCCCGGCCAAGCCATCCATTCGCGGGTGTTGGCTCAACGAGCTTGCAGCCAACCGATCTGCAGCGGCTTGAACCCGAACTGCGCCAAGTCTCGGAAGCCATCAAGCGGCTGCAAACGACTGCCTCGCAGCTGGCCGCATTGGCGCAAAGAGCCGAGCCCTCGTCGCTGCCGGACAGCTTTCGGTTGCGTGACCTTCTGCGTGCAGCGGCGGGTAGGCCGGTGGAAGCCCGGGAGGCGACAGCCGTTCTATTGTCGCGAGCGAGCGACCCCCGCCTTCAGGAAGCCCTTGGGGCAGGGCGCGCGTGGGCAGAGGCACGAGGGGCGGCTGGCTCGCGTTTCGCCGAGGCGGCTTTTGAGATATCTGCCGACGCGCTGCGATCCCGATTGGCACCGGGCGTTGGTTCGTTCTGGGCGCGGCTCTTCGGTCCCTATCGTGGGGCCAGCAAGGAACTTGCGACTGTTTTGAGCGGCCCTTTGCCCAGCGCGCCTGCGGATCGCCTTAAGCTTGTCGATGAACTGGTCGGTGTTCAGCGTCGACGGAAAGAGCTTGCGGATGAGGAAGGCTGGCTCAAGGAGGTCCTGGGGTCTGCGTGGCGCGGCGAACGTACGCCTTTTGCTGCACTTCTTGCCCAGGCTGAATGGCTCGGACGGATCACAGCGATCGTACCGTCCGCTGACCCTGAGAGTGTCAATCAGATCAGTGCGGCGTCGGCAGGTGAGGCCGAACTGACGGCCGCCTTGGATGGCCTAGCAGCCGTTTTGGATCCGCTGGCGGCACGGCTTGCGATCACTTGGCCTGAAGCTGACGGTATCACCCTCGACAGACTGGCCAAGCGCATAGAGGCCATGCGGGCCGCTCTTGATCGTTTCGGCGAGTGGGCGCGCCTCACGTATCTTGCCGCCGAACTGCAAGATAACGGCCTCGGGTCTCTGATCACGATGTTGGACGCGGGTGAGCTTTCACCCAGCATGGCCGTGGATGAATTTCTCTATGCGACCGCGGAGGCGCGCTGGGAAGCAGCCCGCAGCGCCCTCCCTGGACTGAACGAGCTGGCTTATCTTGATCGGCACGCGCTCGTTGAGGCCTTTCGCGAGCTCGAGACAGCCCGTCTTTCTGAGACCAGGCGACTTGTTCGCGCGAAACATCTGGCGCAGCTGCCGACAGGTGCTGCCGGGCAGATGGGCTTCTTGCGCGGCGAGATGGCCAAGCAACGGCGGCACCGGCCGATCCGCCAAATGATGAAAGCTGCCGGGCAGATGGTGCAGAGGATCAAGCCGGTCCTGCTCATGAGCCCCATCTCCATCGCGCAGTATCTGCCGCCAGGGGCGGCAGAATTCGACTTGCTGGTGATCGATGAGGCCAGCCAAGTCAGACCTGAAGAAGCGCTGGGCGCTATTGCGCGTTGCCGCCAGATCGTTGTGGTCGGCGATCAGAAGCAGCTTCCGCCCACCAGCTTTTTTGATCGGATCGCCGGGTCTGATGATGTGGAGTTGGGCGAGGAAGCCGAGGAGGAAGTCCGCACAGCGACTGCGACGGAGATGGAGAGCGTCTTGACGCTCTGCGAAGCCCGCGGCCTGAACCCGGCCATGCTCGAATGGCATTATCGGTCGCGCGATCCTTCGCTCATCATGGTCAACAACGCCGAATTCTATGATCACCGTTTAATCCTTCCGCCGTCGCCAGTGCAAAACGATCCTGAGTACGGGCTCGCATTTCAGCGCGTGCCGGGTGTGTACACGAGCCGGTCTCGAGGAACTGGGAGGCCTGGCACCAACCGGATAGAGGCCGAGGCCATTGCCAAGGCGGTTGCCGAGCATGCGCGCACCCGTCCCGACCTTTCCCTCGGGGTGGTCGCCTTCTCGAAGGCGCAATCCGATATGCTGACCGAGGTGCTCGAAGTCGCGCGGCGCCAAGACGAAATCCTCAATGACTTCTTGCGCGAGGGGCGGTCGGAGGATGTCTTCGTCAAGAACATCGAAAACGTGCAGGGCGACGAACGCGATGTGATCCTGATTTCGGTCGGGTATGGGCCGGCAGAACCAAATGGGCGACTGACGTCCATGTCGTTCGGTCCTGTGAACGGCGAGGGCGGTGAACGGCGCCTGAACGTTCTCTTCTCGCGCGCCAGGACCCGTTGCCTCGTCTTTTGCTCGTTTGACCCCAATGACATCGACACCAGTCGAACCAGTCGTGATGGTCCGCGGGTTCTCAAGCGGTTCCTCGAGTTTGCGCGCAGCGGGCAGATGGCCCAGCCGCAGGCTACAGGCGAACTGCCTGACAGCCCGCTCGAGTCCGATGTGGCTGACGTGATCAAGCGTCTTGGCCATCCTTGTGATCACCAGGTTGGGGCCGCTGGCTTCCGGATCGATCTGGGCGTGCGGCATCCTGAGCAACCGGGGCGTTATATCCTCGCCGTTGAATGTGATGGCGCAACCTATCACTCTGCACTCTGGGCGCGCGAACGGGATCGCCTTCGCCAGGATGTCTTGGAAGGGCTTGGCTGGCGTTTCCACCGGATCTGGAGCACCGATTGGTTCCATCGCCGTGCTGCCGAAATCGATCGTCTTAGGGTGGCTCTTGAGGCTGCCGCTCTTGCGGAGGGGCCAACGTTTTCGGGTGCAAATACGGGTGGGCGGCGCGCAACTGGTGCGGAACCGGTGCCGGAGGCATTGGCAGAGTCAGTCTTGCCGCCACCGCCCCGACTCAGTGCGCCAGCCTATGTGACATCGAATTTCACGGCGAGCACGAGCGTCGAGCTCCACGAGGCACCCATAAATGTGCTCGTCGATCTGGTGACCAAAATAGTAACAGTGGAAGGGCCAATTCATCGCGATCTCATTGCTCGTCGAGTCTCAACAGCTTTCGGGAAGGCGAGGACCGGGGGACGCATTCAAATCGCTTCCGATCAGGCTGTCGATCGTGCTGCCAAATCTGGTAGTATTTTGATTGATGGCGATTTTATCATGACTGCCGATCAGCTCGATAAATGCCCGGTACGAGACCGTTCAGGCGAAAGTGCGCCGACTAAGGCTGATCAAATCCCACCGCTTGAAATTCGAGCTGCCGCAAGTCTCGTGATTGCAGAAAGCGGGGAGATGCCGAGAGAAGACCTTATCGTCGCTATCGCGCGGATCTTGGGGTTTGTTAAAACGGGTAAAGACCTCAAAGAAAAAATTGATCAGTCGCTGCCTCGGGAGTTTTTGTGACAGTCGACAACGTCAGGCTTCGGGTTAAGTCGACGGCTAAGATCGTTCTGTTTGTCATCACTCCGTATCTGGCAAGGGGGCGTCGGGCGCTGTCAAGAACATCTGCTTCACGCTGTCCCAGGCTTCGGCGCGCGTCAGTTTTGGCTGGTCGCGTTGTGCTGCTTTCATAGCCTCATCAGCTTTTCTCGCTATACGGTTCACAAGCTGTATTTCCTCATCGCTCCCCGGTGCCAAGTCCGTCTGTTTGAGGCGCAGATTCGCCCGGACTGCTTTCCTGATTTCCAAAATGTTCACGAGATTTCTCCTTGCATTGTGTAGTTATAGCAGCACGGGAGGGCTTTGAAACTGGATTGCGGTGTCGCGCTTATCTCCATCCGCATTGGTGCGTATCGCGCACCCCTATACGCATTTGCGATAAACATTTTTTTCTATCGACTCAAAATCGTGTCTCTGAGTTGACCGTTCACCGGCTTGATGCACAGATGGGAGACGAATCCACTGGGCTTCAAGCCAATCATGCGAGGGCTATCGTTTCATTTGGCACAGCGAGAGACGCTTTTTGTTTGTTCAACCTGAGGGGCAAATAGCGCACGGCCGTATGTCTCGAGTTTGTTGAATGGTCACTAATCCCCAGTGGGGTACTTGTGTGGCTTCAAGCAAGTGGAAAACCGCAAGGTCCGATATGAACCTGATATAAAGAGAATACGAGAATGATTTCCATCAAAAGACGTGAGCTGTTGCTTGGCCTTGCCGGAACCACGTTTGCTGCTGCCTGCACTGACAGCGCAGGCAGAAATGGCGCTGCGAAAATCGACGCTCGCGTGGACGCGACCTTGACACAGTTGTATAGCCAATTCCCAGGGACAAACCAGCTTGGGCAAAAAGCACGAGGGGTTCTGGTCATGCCTTTAATGACAGAGGCTGGGCTGGGTATTGGAGGTGCTTACGGACGCGGCGCACTCCGTATCAATGGCTTTTCGGTGGATTATTATTCTGCTGCTAAGGCGAGTGCTGGCTTGCAGCTCGGAGCCCAGCAATATGCCCATGTTCTGTTTTTCATGACCGAAGATGCACTCATGGATTTTCGACATTCGTCGGGCTGGGCTGCTGGCGCGGATATCGAGTACGCGTTGCCATCTGGTGGCAGGACCATTGCCGCTGAAACAACAACTTCTCTCGCGCCAGTCATAGCCATGGTTTTTGGTCATGCGGGTTTACGGCTCGGCGCGTCACTTGAAGGCGTGAAGTACACGCGGATTATTCCCTAAAAACTCTGACGAGCACACAGCTTGGTGAATTTGCTGGACTCGCGATTTTTATCCTGCCTGTGCCTCTGCAAATTGGGGCCCTGGTGATTTCACGGCCGCCACCCACACAGCACTTCCCCGGTTTCATTATGCACAACGATCTGCACGAGCGTGCCCTCGGTCAACACATCCGCCCGCGATGGCCGAATGGGCTGCGCCCAGTCACAGGCGTCGGCCTGGCTGGTTGGCTCAGTCGCGCATCCAGCGGTCAGCGCGGCGATGAAGATCATTGCGATCCGCGTCTTGCAGGTCATGATGGATATCCCGTGCGGTTTTCAGGGCGGTGATGCGGGCGTTGGCGCGGCGGAGGGTCTCTTCGGCCTGAGCGTCGCGCCGACCGCGGCGGAAGGCCAGCCAGACGAGACCCGCGACCCCGGCGGCGAGGGTGGCCGCGCGCGCCAGAGTGCGACCGACCCTCCCCATCGCTGCGGTGAGGACCGCGCCGATCATGGCGTTTTCCCCGACCGGTGGTCTTCGATACGCTCGGCTCTGGCGCGCCAGGCGGCGTAGACCACCGCAAGAAAGACAGCGGCACCGATCCAGGGCAGAAGTGCTGGGAGCCATCCGTCCAGACCCAGAAGGGCGATCAGGCGATGCGCCAGCCCTTGCGCGCCTTCAGCTTGCGCCAAGGCAGGCCCGATCTGACTGCTCAGCGTTCCGAGCGCGCCGAGAGTGCCCAATCCGATCTGGGTATTGGCGGCGGTGACAATCCGGCTGTTGCGCGGCATGCCGGAGGCCCGCTCAGCCGCAATTTCGCGCGGCGAGGCAGTTTCGAGAGCGTCGATCAGAGCGGTGTCGATGATCGGGGCCAGTGTGAGCGCGTTGTCCTGCCGGAAGGCCAGAATTGCACCTCTTGTGCGCGGCCCCATGATGCCATCGACGGTCCCGACCTCATGATAGCCAAGGGCGCGCAACCGCTGCTGAACGTCGCGCACCGAGAGGGTCACAGCGGGTGCGACGCTGCCTGACCGGCGGATGCCGAGAAGCCGGGTCTTTGAATAGCGCTTGATGTTGACCGCATCGGCCTGATTGCCGCCGAGCACCTCGATCGAGGCGGCGGTCTTGCGCACGAAGAAGCCGACATGGCCCTGCCAGCCACTCGGGTCGCCACGGGTAAAGATCGCGATGTCGCCTTCCTGCGCGTCGGCCAGATCGACCGGCACGCCCCAATTCAGATAAGATCGGGCGTTGAGCTTGCGGGTGGAGCGCAGGCCGGCGCGTTCGACGCAATGACCGACAAAGGCGGCGCACCAGGCCACGCTGTCATGCTCGACCCAATCCTGGCCCACGGTGGCGTACATCTGCACGATCACCGGATTGTTCTGCGG
>NZ_JAEPMO010000065.1 GCF_017643905.1 Marivita sp. | reverse complement strand
GGGGGGGGGGGTGGGGGCGCGGGCGGCCGGGCCGGGGGGGGGGGGGGGGGGGGGGCGGGGGCGGAGACGGAGTGGGGGACAGTGATGGTGGTCCGGCGGGCGGGGGCGGGGGCGGCCGCGCCCGAGGGGGCCGGGGCCCCTGCCCCTGCGGGGCGGGTCGAGCCAGTGCTGACGGCGGCGGCGACGGCGGCGGTTGTGACCTCGATGGTGCCCGAGGGCGACGGGGTGGCCGAGGCGGACAGCGCAGCAGAGACGGAGTTCGAGGAAGGCACCGAGGAAACGCGGCCTGCTTGAGCGTGGTGCGTGCAAGCACGCCCCCTACGTGTCAAGATCCATCGAAAGCGCGTGGATGGCTGCGACCAGCTCTGGGCCAAGCGCCTTGTGCACCATGCGGTGCCGCGCGATGCGGGATTTGCCCTCGAACGCGTCCGAGCGGATGATCACGTGGAAATGGCTTTCGCCGCCCTCCTGGTAGCCGCCATGGCCTCGGTGGCTTTCACTGTCGTCGATGACGGTGAGTTCGCGGGGGGTCAGCGCCTCGCGCAACCGTGTCTCAATCTGTTGGGTTCTGTTCATTTTTTTCGCCTTCCCCACCTTACCTCTGTCGCGTTTTGGTCTAGAGTGTTGCCTCCGAGTCGGAAAGGGCAGGCTATGAGCAAATCAGATCCATTCGGTTTCGATATGTCGATCAAATCGGCCAAGAAGAAGAACCCCCGCGGCCGACGGGGGATGTCCGGTGCGTCCGAGACCTCGACCCGTCTGTGTGATCACGAGGGTTGCGAGGAAGCGGGCAAGTTCCGGGCGCCGAAAGCGCCGGATGTTCTGGATGATTACTTCTGGTTCTGCCAGGAGCATGTGCGCGAGTACAACACCAAGTGGAACTTCTTCGACGGCAAGACCGAGGCCGAGATGAACGCGCAGGCGACGTCGGACAAGGTGTGGGAGCGCCAGACGAAGGATTGGCGCGATCCCGAGGCCAAGGCCTGGGCGCGGCTGGGGATCGAGGACCCGCATCAGGTGCTGGGCAACAATGCCACGCGCAACCCCGGCAAGGCGGGCACTTCGGCGGGGCATACCAAGCGGCTGCCGCCCACCGAGCGGCGCGCGATCGAGATCCTCGAGGCGAAGGACACGTGGACCAAGGCCGAGGTGCGCAAGTCGTACAAGGCGCTGATCAAGGTGTTGCACCCGGATATGAACGGCGGGGATCGGTCTCAGGAGGAACAGCTGCAAGAGGTGGTCTGGGCCTGGGATCAGATCAAGGACAGCCGCAACTTCAAGTGATGGGTTGGGTGTTGTTGAAAAGGCCGCCTTCGGGGCGGCTTTTTTTCATGCCGGTAAGCCGGGCTGAAGCCCGGCCTACGGGGCAGGCTTGGATGCGCCTTAGGCAGATGTGGGCATTTGGACCGGATCGGTCCGGACGCGTGGCCGGGTCAGAGCACCTCGTCCAACACGCTGGTCAGCCGGGCGACGGTGCCATCGACATCATAAAGCTTGTCGAGGCCGAAGAGACCGAGGCGGAACGTGCTGAATTCGGGCGGCTCATCGCATTGCAGGGGCACACCTGCGGCGATCTGCATGCCACGGACGGCGAAGGCACGGCCGGACTGAATTTCCGGATCGGAGGTGTAGCTCACCACCACGCCGGGTGCGCCGAAGCCGTCGGCCGCGACAGAGTGGATGCCTTTGGCCGATAGATGCGCACGGACGGCGTTTCCGAGCGCCCATTGGGCGTCTTTCAGCTTGTCGAAGCCGTAATCGCGGGTTTCCACCATCGTGTCGCGGAACGCCTTGAGCCCGTCGGTGGGCATGGTGGCGTGGTAGGCATGGCCGCCATTTTCATAGGCCAGCATGATCTGGTGCCATTTCTTGAGATCGACGGCAAAGCTGTTCGACGTCGTGTCCTGCATCCGTGCGACGGCGCGGTCGGACAGCATCACAAGACCGGCGCAGGGTGTGGCGGACCAGCCTTTTTGCGGGGCTGAAATAAGGACATCGACACCCGTGGCCTTCATATCCACCCATGCGCAGCCCGAGGCGATGCAGTCGAGCACCATAAGGGCCCCCACCTCATGCGCTGCATCGGCCAGAGCGGTCACGTAATCATCGGGCAGGATGATCCCGGCACTGGTTTCGACGTGTGGTGCAAAGACGATGTCGGGTTTTTCCTCGCGGATGCGGGCGGTCACGTCGGCGATGGGCGCGGGCGCGAAAGGTGCTGTGGGTTCATTCCCGGTCTGGCGGGCCTTCATCACCACGGTATCGCCGCCGAATTTGCCCGCGTCGAAGATCTGGGTCCAGCGATACGAGAACCAGCCGTTGCGCACGATCAGGGTCTTGGCACCCTGCCCGAACTGGCGGGCCACCGCCTCCATCCCGTAGCTGCCACCGCCGGGCACAAGGGCCACGGCATCAGCGTGATAGACCTCTTTCAGCATGGCTGAAATATCGGTCATCACCTTCTGGAACGACTTGGACATGTGATTGAGCGACCGGTCGGTGAACACGACCGAGAATTCTTCGAGACCCGTCGGGTCAACCGTATCGAGCAGAGCCATTGCAAAGCCTCCCTGAGTTTCGTCTTGGGTAGCGGCGCGGCGGGCGTTTGGCAAAGCCTTGTTGCGTGCAAAAAGTCGCGGCATGGGCGATTGGCCATATCTCGGGCCGCGCAAAACCCCCGGCAAGGTGCCCTAAGGTCACATTCAAAAGCCGATATTGTTTCCAAATTATGAACATTTGACCTGTTGCGGCGGGGCGCGTTATCTTTCGATATAAAAATATCAAAAGGGGCGACAGACCCCGAGAGGCAGAGCAGGCATGGCAACAACCACGTTGTTGTTGAACGGATTCAGCGTCGTGGGTGACCCGCAGACGACGAATACGAACGCGTCAAACGGTGGGGAATATATGCTGCACAGCGCCACGGCGCTGTTCGAAGACAATGATATTGTCGTCTATGTTGTCGAGAACACGACCGTGGACGGAGTCCTGACCGAGGACTCAGTGGTCACGTCGATCATCGTCTACGACAATGCCTCGGACTATTACAACGACATCGCCAAATACACCTATACCGGCAGCGCCGATGTCGACATGGGACGCCGGACCATGGGCGACCGCTATTTGGAGATCGACGCAACTGGGCTCACCTCGACCGATCCTGGCGCACCGGTGCTTGGCGATGTGGCCGCAATTGCCGGTGTGAATATTCTTGAAACGCTCGCGACACAGAATGGGCCACTAGAGATACCTACAAACGAGGATCTCGACCTGAATGGCGACGGGATCATCTCACCTGAGGAAGCCGCTGACGGTTCGTTTTCGTCGGATGTTGCCGATTTTCTGGTGGTCATCTGCTTTGCGGCTGGCACGCTGATCGAAACTCCCGGAGGCCCGCGCTTTATCGAGTCCTTACGCGAAGGCGACGAGGTCAACACGCTGGATGCGGGACCGAAGCCGATCCGCTGGATCGGGCATGTCCGGGTGCCGGGCAATGGGGTCAATACCCCCATCCGCATCAGCCGTGGCGCATTGGGGAACATCCGGGATCTGTGGGTATCCCCCAACCATCGCATGTTGCTGCGCGGCTCCAAAGCCGAATTGATGTTCGGTGAGGATGAGGTTTTCGTGGCGGCCAAACACCTTGTGAACGGAACGACCATTGTTCCTGACCCGAGGCCGATGGTGGAGTATTGGCACTTTCTGTGTGACGCGCATCATGTGGTGTTCGCCGAGGGCTGCCCGGCTGAAACGCTCTATCCCGGGAATATGGCGCTGCAGAGTGTCGAGGACGATGCGCGGGACGAAATTCTTGGACTCCTGAAAGAAACCGAAGCGTTGATCCTCGATGCGCAGCAGATGGCGCGCTATACGCTCAAGCGGCACGAGGCGATTGCGCTTCTGAGCAATGCCGCCTGATGCGGCCTAGCCGATCGGACCGGGCAGGCGTTCTTCGCTGAGAAGGACATTGGCGTCGATATTCCCCACCCCCGGCAGCGTCATAATGCGGCGACGCAGCACACGTTCGAAATCGGCGATGTCGCGGGCGACCACGCGCAGGCGGTAGTCGTAGAGGCCGAGCACGTGTTCCACGGTCTGCACCTCGGGGATCGCGGTCACGGCGCGTTCGAAATCTTCCAGGCTGACGCGACCCTTGGTGGCGAGTTTGACGCCCAGAAAGACAGTCACCGTAAATCCGAACGCCTGTGCATCGAGATCGAGCCTTTGGCCCCGGAAGACGCCTGCGTCTTTCAGGCGTTTCAGCCTGCGCCACGCTGCGGGCTGGCTGAGGCCGAGTTGCCGGCCCAAAGCACCTGCGCTGATCAGGGCGTCGGCGGCCACGGCACGGATCATGGCGCGGTCGATGTCGTCGAGGTCGATCATAGGGGAAGCGTCTCGTCGAATTTCACGCGCGCGCCATGCATCCGGGCTTCGATATCGGCGATATGCGGCAGGGTCAGCAGTTTGTCGCGGTAGACCTGCTGGTAATGCGGCATGTCACGGGCGATGACGGAGAGGCGCGCGTCGACCTGCCCCAGAAAGGTCTGCGCCTCGATCACCTCGGGCACCTCGCGGGCGGCGGCAAGGAATTCGTCAAAGGCGCGGGGTTGGGTTTTGTCGAGGGTGACGCGTAAGCTCACCTCGACCGTGTAGCCCAAGGCGGGCCAGTTGATCACCGCGCGCACGGCGCGGATGATGCCTGCTTCGCGCATCTTGTCGATGCGGCGCGCGAGCGTGGTGGGCGTGACCCCTGCCCTGTCAGCCAGATCGGCGGTGGGCAGATCGGGGGCGGCCTGAAACTGGCGCAGGATTCGGAGATCGGTGGCGTCGAGCATGAAATCTCCGTATCATGCGCCATATGAGAATGAAATCCCCGTAAATTTGTCGCGATACGCGCAGTTCGCCGCCTGTCTGCACGGAAAATCCCTATTGTGCCCCTCAATCGAAACGCAGACGAGGGAAACATCATGCGCGTTTATTACGATCGCGATTGCGACATCAACCTGATCAAAGACATGAAAGTGGCCATTCTGGGCTACGGCAGCCAGGGCCACGCCCACGCGCTGAACCTGCGCGACTCTGGCGCCAAGAACGTGGTCGTCGCCCTGCGCGAAGGCTCGCCCTCGGCCAAGAAAGCCGAAGGCGAAGGGCTCAAGGTCATGGGCATCGCCGAAGCGGCGGCCTGGTGCGACCTGATCATGTTCACCATGCCCGATGAACTTCAGGCAGCGACCTACAAGCAATATGTGCATGACAACCTGAAGGAAGGCGCGGCCATCGCGTTTGCCCACGGTCTGAACGTGCATTTCGGTCTGATCGAACCGAAAGCCGGTGTCGACGTCATCATGATGGCGCCCAAGGGTCCGGGCCACACCGTGCGCGGCGAATACACCAAGGGCGGCGGCGTGCCCTGCCTTGTGGCGGTTCACAACGACGCGTCGGGTCGTGCGCTGGAAATCGGTCTGAGCTACTGCTCGGCCATCGGTGGCGGCCGTTCGGGCATCATCGAAACGAACTTCCGCGAAGAGTGCGAAACCGACCTCTTTGGTGAGCAGGCGGTTCTTTGCGGTGGCCTTGTTGAGCTGATCCGCATGGGCTTTGAGACCCTGGTGGAAGCCGGTTACGAGCCGGAAATGGCGTATTTCGAGTGTCTGCACGAAGTGAAGCTGATCGTGGACCTGATCTACGAAGGCGGCATCGCGAACATGAACTACTCGATCTCGAACACGGCCGAGTACGGCGAGTACGTGTCCGGCCCGCGCATCCTGCCCTATGACGAGACAAAGGCGCGGATGAAAGCGGTTCTGACCGACATCCAGACCGGCAAGTTCGTGCGTGACTTCATGCAGGAAAACGCCGTGGGTCAGCCGATGTTCAAGGCAACCCGTCGCATCAACGACGAGCACCAGATCGAAGCGACCGGCGAAAAGCTGCGCGGCATGATGCCGTGGATTTCGGCAGGCAAGATGGTCGACAAGTCGAAGAACTGATCTTCGGGATTATCGAAGCAGAGGGCGGTCCGGTGGGCCGCCCTTTCTCGTTGGGGACAGCGCTGTCAGGTTTCGCGTACCATGACGCCGACCGGGAAATGGTCGCTGAACCCGGTCAGATCCACGTTCTTGGCCGCGTCGCCCTTGGGCAGGCCAAAGCGGCGCGGGCCTTCGCCGGTTTTGTGCGACACCATTTCGGGGAGTGCGATGACTTGCGCGGTGCCTGTCACCACCTTGAAACCGCTGTCGGTCTTCTTGTCGAGCAGCGGGCGATTGGCGAGGATCTGGTCAAAGAGATTACCGTTCTTGTCGAAATAGAGCGTCCCTTCAAGAAGCCGCGCCTTGCCGTTGAGGTCGGTCGTCTGGGTCAGCATGTATTCCCATGTCATGTTGTAGAACCTTGGCGACGTGGCGCGTTCGACATCGCCGCGCTCGCGGGTGGCCAGCGCGTTGATGGTGACGCTGCGGTCCCACGGGTCGTCGTTCAGGTCCCCCAGCGCGAGCACCGGGGTGCGGTTTTTCAAGGGGGCCGCTTCAAAAATGCGGCTGTGCCAATAGGACAGCGTTTCGCCCGCCGTGGCGCGGAAGCCCGAACTGACCTCAGGACCGCGCCCGCCAAAGCGCGAGGGCCAGTGGTTGGCCATGACCACGAGTTCGGCCCCTGTGGTCAGGCGTTTGAACGTGGCCTGCAGGATGTCGCGGGTGCCGGTGCGGCGCATGACGAAATGGTTGAAGACAAGGCTTGGATCGACCGAGAAGAGAGCAGCATCATAGATGAAGGCCGTGTCGATGCCGCGTGAACTCAGATCCGCTGTGGCATGCACGGTGGCGTAGGTGCGCTGTGGCAGGGCCGCGTGGAGCACGGTGGTCAGATCGTTCAGAACGTGATCGTCCTCGACCTCGCAGACGCCCAGAATGTCCGGCCCCGCGCCACCTTTCATCTGGCGGATGATTGCGGAGAGCTGGTCAAGTTTGGTCTGGTAGATTTGCGGCGTCCAGCCGCTCAGATCGCTGGCCACCTGATCCGCCACCCAAGGGATGCGATGGACGTGGTTTTCGGGGCCAAAGAGGTTTTCGAGATTCCAGAATGCAACAAGGTGATCTGTCATTGTGCCAAGCCTTTTGAGGTCAAATGTCTGCGGTGCTTAATAAATTGAGAACGCCAATACATGCGCGAGGATGAGCTTAGCACGGATTGCGCTTTGGGACGAACGGTGGGTGCGATGCGTCGACGCATCGCGCGTTTCCGTTGGCGGAAACGGGGCCTGTCCGAGGGTGATGTGGGGTGCGCGCGGATCTCATGCTGTCCTCCAGATGCAGCACGCACTGGATCATGGAATTCTCGTTTATGTGGTCCTTCTGAGACCCCATGTTTGTGCCAAAAGCCGTTGCCGAGGCGTAGCCACAGGTCTAGAGAGCACCGCGAAGGCCCGCCGGTTGCACCCCCAGCCACAGGACTTGGCCGAACCTCCGATCAGGATGCCTGACTCTGATGCACACCCAACCACAGATCACTCCTGCCAGCTGGGGCATGGTGGCGACGCTTGGCCTTATCTGGGGGGCCACGTTCCTGTTCACCGAACTGGCGCTGGAGGGCATCACACCGTTCTGGCTGGCGGCCGGGCGCATCGGGTTTGCCGCGCTGCTGGCCGTCGCCATCTGGCAAGTTCGGGGCGGACGGCTGTTTCTGACAAAGGACACCGCATGGCGCGCGTTGGCGGTGTCGGGGCTGTTCAATTCGGCGGTGCCCTTCATGCTGCTCAGCTGGGGACAGCAGACGGTGACATCAGGATTTGCGGGCGTGTCGATGGCGTCGGGTGCGCTGATCATGTTGCCGCTCGCCCATGTCTTCGTCCCGGGCGAGCGGATCACGCCGCGCCGCACCATCGGGATGCTGGTGGGGTTTGTCGGCGTCGCCGTGCTGTTGGGCGGACAGGCCTTTGCGTCGAGCGGCGATCCCATCGAACCCTATGGCCGACTGGCCTGCTTTGGCGCGGCAGGGTGCTATGCGGTCAGCTCGGTGCTGGTGCGCCGCCTGCCGCCGATTGATCCGTTCGGGCTGGCCGCGATGGCGTTGGTGTTCGGGTCGATGCTGGTGATCCCGGCAGCGCTTGTTGTCGAGGGGCTACCGCCGCTGCCGGACACGCGGACGCTGTGGATCGTGGCGTTGCTGGGATTGATCCCGACCGCCGGGGCCAACATGCTGCGTATTCTTGTGATCCGCAGCGCAGGGCCGGTCTTCATGTCATTGGTCAGCTATCAGGTGCCGATGTGGTCGGTGATCCTGGGCATTGTCGTGCTGGGAGAACCCTTCAAGATCCAGCTTTTGCTGGCGATGGGGTTGATCCTGCTCGGCGTTCTGATCAGCCAATGGGGTGCCTTGAACCGGCTTTTCCGGCGTCAGGTTACTCCCAGCAGCTGACCAGAACGGTCATCGCGGTGGCTTTGGCGGTCAGGTCCACCGGATCAAGCCGGGTCAGCCCCGGCGTGACCTGCGGTGCGACACCTGCGCGCGACAAGACCTGCTGCACGGCTGCGCTGTTGGCGGCAAAGTTGACGTCGTCCGGCAATTGCCGGCCACCCACGTCATGCGGCACCAGCATCCCGATCACGGCACCGCCATCGTCAAGCACCGGGCCGCCCGCATCCCCGTCAAGCGTGCTGATGGCCAGCCGGGTCAACGTGTTTTCGCCGTTCAGGCCGCGCAGATCAGAGAGGCGTCCGAAGGTCATCGTGGCCGAGGGCAGAACGCCACCAAAGGAAAAGCCCGCCACGGCGATCTCGGATTGCAGACGCGGTGCGCCGTCGCGGAACTGGGCGATGTCATTCGGGGCCAAGGGCTGGGTTGCGCGCAGGACAGCGATTCCAAGTGCCGGATCGGTGGCCATCACCTCGGCGTTGTAATCACTGTTCAGCGTGATGCGCCCGCAATTGGCCACGGCAGTGTCGGTGGTGACCACCCTGCCCTGACGGTCGACGAAAAAGCCCGAGGCGGTCAGCTTGGGCTGGCGGATGGCAAGGCCTGCGACCAGATCGACGCTTTGGCTGTCCTCGGCGATCACCGCCGGGTCAAGTACGCCCGGAATCGGCGCAAAGCTGGACTGCATCGCCGCCAGAATGCGGCTGCGGCGCTCTTCGTCACCTGCGGGCCAGATCAGTGTGAAGCCCTTGATCGCGCCATCCGCGAGGCGTGCTTCGGTATGCGAGACGATGCGGCTGTCCTGCCCGGTCAGGGTAAACCGGTCTCCACTGCGCTCGCGCGGGCCTTCCAGCGGCACGATGTCAAGCGTCTGCATGATCTCGTAGAGCCCGGCCAGACGGTCGCGGTCGCCCGGCTGGCTGATCAGCAGGACACGTGCGCCTTCCACGGTTCCGGTTGCATCGAAATGCGCAAACGGGCTGTCGTAGCGGCTGAAGGCGACAGCGCCGAGCGGCAGGTCGATGGCAATGCCAGCGCGGGTGTCGCGCACGGAGGTGATGTCCATGCCTTCGAGAACGGCGTTATACTGGCGGAACAGTTCGGCGCGTTGCGCTGTGGTGAGGATGCCCGTCGCTTCAAAGCCGTTATCGGCCTGCCAAGCGGCCATGGAGGCCCGCGTGCCGCGGCCAAACGCGCCGTCGATGGCCGAATTGTAGTAGCCTGCCCATTGCAGGGCGATCTGCAGCGCCTCGCGCTCTTGGCGGCTCAGCAGCGCCTCGGACTCGCGCGCCTCGCGCGGGGTTTCGTCGGTGGCTTGCGGTTCGGGTTCGGGGGCAACGGCAATCTCGGGCGCTGTGATCGGGGGCACGGAGGCAGGGCCCGCGCCAATGGGCCAAATCCGCTGGCCATAGCGATCCGGCCCTTCGAGATAGCTGTCGCTGGGAATAAGCCGTTGCGCGCGCAGGCTGCGCAGCACGTTTTCGGCTTCGTTGCGCGGGTACGGCCCAAGGGCGATGCCATACCAGCCGCGTCCCAGGTCGAATCCGTTCACATCGGGAAGGACGGAGGCATAATCCCGCAAGCGGTCTTCGGTGACGGAGAGGCTGGGCTGGGCTTCGATCTGAACATAAACACTGTCCTGTGCCAAAGCCGTCTGGCCCCACATCATCAGGGTCGCGATCACCGAAAACAAAAATTTGCGCGCCATTCTCTTGCCACCTGCCCGAAAAATGTCATTCAACTCCATGCTCTAACAAGATTGCGACGCCACTGGAACGCGAAAATTAGAGCCTCGCACGCAATTGACCCGCCTGCCCCATCCGCCTAATCAGGCGCGAGTGCAAACCGGGGTGACATCGCCATGGACCAGACCATCACGAAGCCGCGCAGTTTTCAGGAGATCATCCTCCGTCTGCAGTCCTATTGGGCCAGCAAGGGCTGTGCCGTGATGCAGCCCTATGATATGGAAGTCGGCGCTGGCACCTTCCACCCTGCCACCACCCTGCGGTCTTTGGGGTCCAAGCCGTGGGCCGCCGCCTATGTGCAGCCGTCGCGCCGCCCGACCGATGGGCGCTATGGCGAGAACCCCAACCGTTTGCAGCACTATTACCAGTATCAGGTGCTGATCAAACCGTCGCCGCCCGACCTTCAGGAGCTGTATCTAGGGTCGCTCCGCGCTATCGGGATCGACATGGCGCTGCATGACATCCGGTTTGTCGAGGACGACTGGGAAAGCCCGACGCTGGGCGCGTGGGGTCTGGGCTGGGAAGTCTGGTGCGACGGCATGGAAGTGTCACAGTTCACGTATTTTCAACAGGTTGGCGGGCATGACTGTCATCCGGTGTCGGGCGAGCTGACCTACGGGTTGGAGCGGCTGGCGATGTATGTGCTGGGCGTCGATCACGTGATGGACATGCCCTACAACGATCCGGATGCGCCCATCGCGCTGTCTTATGGCGACGTGTTCCGCCAGACCGAGCAGGAGTATTCGCGCTGGAACTTTGACGTGGCGGACACGGATGTGCTGCTGCGCCATTTCGAAGAGGCCGAGGCGGAGTGTGCGCGGATACTGGATCAGGACGCGGATGATCCCAAAACCGGCAAGCGCATCATCATGGCGCATCCGGCCTATGACCAGTGCATCAAGGCAAGCCACATCTTCAACCTGCTCGATGCGCGCGGTGTGATCTCGGTCACGGAACGGCAAAGCTATATCGGCCGGGTGCGCGCGCTGGCGAAACGCTGTGCGGATGCGTTCGTGATGACGGACGCTGGGGGGTATGCGGCCTGATGGCATCCGCCAACCGAAATACGCCGCTGCGGCGGGCCAAATATGGCCTGATGCAACACCTGCCGGGGGAGCTTGGGCTGAAATATCGCCGCAAGCTGCGCAAGCTTTTTGCGCCGGCGGCAGAGGCAGAGTTTCGGGAGGCTTTGGCAGGTGCGGCAGGTAAGATCTGCATCGACCTTGGGGCCAATCTGGGCCAGCACACGCGAACGATGGCGGCGCATGCCGCCAAGGTCTATGCGTTCGAGCCAGACCCGTGGACGGCAGCGGAACTGCGCACGCGGCTGGCGGACGTTCCGAATGTCGAGGTGATCGAGGCCGCGGCGGGGACCGAGGACGGGACCTTTCCGCTTTATCGCACAGCGTCGTTTGATGCCGATCCGGTGGAGCAGTCGCAGTCGTCATCCCTTATCGCGCAAAAGCGCAATATCGACACGGCCAGCGCTGTGGATGTGAAGGTGATCGACTTTCCTGCCTTTCTGGAGGGGTTGGAGGGTGAGATTGCGGTGATCAAGATGGACATCGAAGGTGCCGAGGTGCCGCTTCTGGAAGCGCTTTTTGACCATCCGGTCAAAACCCGGATCGGGCACCTTTTTGTTGAAACACACGAGAGCCGCATTCCCGACCTTCTGGCGCGCACTGACGCGCTGCGGGATCGGGCGGCGCAGATGACGCAGCCCCGCGTGAACATGGATTGGAAATAGGCCATGACCGGCAAGATCCTGACCATCGTCATTGTTGTCAGCGCGCTGATTGCAGGCGTGGCGATGTATTACCTGCAGGTGTACGCCTATTACGAGACAGTGACCCCGAACGGCGTTGACGACGTGCAGTTGACCACATTGGATGGACGCAAAGAAACGATCCTTTACGAGGATTTTCAAGCGATTGACGCCGAAAGCTCGCCCATCAGGTTCAGAGCGTGCTTCACCACGCAAACACCGCTGTCGACGCTGACATCGACCTATGAACAATATGTGGGCGCGGCACCGCGCAACGCGCCGGGCTGGTTTGACTGCTTTGATGCCGAGACGATTGGCGATGACATCGACATGGGCCGCGCGCAGGTGTTCACCAGCCAGCGCAACCTCGAATTCGGCATCGACCGGGTGGTTGCGGTGACCGAAGACGGGCGCGGCTATATCTGGCACGAAATCAACGATTGCGGGGACAAGGCCTATGATGGCAGCCCCTTGGGCGACGATTGCCCGGAACGCGACAACGGAGGCAATTGATGCCCGACCTTCTGATCGAGCTTTTTTCCGAGGAAATCCCGGCGCGGATGCAGGCCAAGGCTGCTGACGACCTGAAGTCGCGCGTGACCAATGGTCTGGTCGAGGCGGGTCTGACCTATGCCGGGGCTGCGGCCTATGCCACGCCACGACGCCTGGCGTTGCGGGTGGACGGGCTGACCGAGCGGTCGCCGGATGTGACCGAAGAGCGCAAGGGCCCGCGCACCGATGCGCCGGAGCAGGCGATCGAGGGCTTTCTGCGCGGTGCCGGTGTGACGCGGGATCAGTTGATCGAACGGGACGAAAAGAAGGTCCGCGTATTCTATGCGGTGATCGAAAAGCCGGGCCGCCCTGCTGCCGAGATCGTGGCTGAGGTGCTGGAGGACACGATTCGCAATTTCCCTTGGCCCAAGTCGATGCGTTGGGGTGCAGGCAGCTTGCGCTGGGTGCGTCCGTTGCATCGGATCATCTGCCTGCTGACGCGCGAGGATGGGTCCGAGGTTGTGCCGCTTGATGTGGACGGGATCGTGTCTGGCCGCATCACCGAAGGCCATCGGTTCATGGCTCCCGGCGCGTTCGATGTGACGGGTTTTGATGATTACGAGGCCAAGCTGAAGCGCGCGCATGTGGTGCTGGATGCCGCCGAGCGGGCCGAGGCGATCTGGCAGGACGCGACCAATCAGGCCTTTGCAAGCGGGCTTGAGGTGGTTGAGGACAAGGGGCTTTTGGCCGAGGTTGCGGGGCTGGTGGAATGGCCGGTCGTTCTGATGGGGCAGATCGGGGAGGATTTCCTTGGCCTGCCGCCAGAGGTGCTTCAGACCTCGATGAAGGAACATCAGAAGTTCTTTTCCGTGAAGAACCCCAAGACCGGGCGGATCGAGCGGTTTATCACCGTGGCGAACCGGGAAACCGCAGACCACGGCGCGACGATCCTTGCGGGGAACCAGAAGGTGCTGTCGGCGCGTCTGTCGGATGCGAAGTTCTTTTGGGAAAACGACCTGCGGGTGGCCAAGAACAAGGGTCTCACGGCGTGGACGGACAGCCTGTCGAACGTGACGTTCCACAACAAGCTGGGATCGCAGCGCGACCGGATCGAGCGGATCGCCGCGTTGGCACGCGAGCTTGCGCCAATGGTGGGTGCGGATGCTGATCTGGCGGCGCAGGCGGCACGTGTCGCGAAGGCCGATCTGGCGTCGGAAATGGTGTACGAATTCCCTGAACTTCAGGGGCTTATGGGGCGCTATTACAGCGATGCCGCAGGTTTGCCGCCCGAGGTTGGCGCGGCCTGTCAGGAGCATTATTCGCCGCTTGGCCCGTCGGATGATGTGCCCTCTACGCCCGTGTCCGTGGCGGTGGCGCTGGCTGACAAGATCGACACGCTGACCGGGTTCTGGGCGATTGACGAGAAGCCGACGGGGTCGAAGGACCCGTTCGCGCTGCGTCGTGCCGCGCTCGGGGTGATCCGGTTGGTGCTGGAGAATGGGTTGAGCCTGCCGCTCGACCAATTCATCGACCTGCAGCTTGTCCGTCACAAAGGCCACCTGATCGACGAAGTGAGCGAGACCGACGTGGATGATCTGATCCGCGAAATCGCCGCACATGGTGTGTTCGGCGCGGCCTATCGCACGCTGAAAGCGCAGCGTGATGGTGCGACTGATGGGCTGGATGCAATGAACGGGGCGGTTCCCGACAAATCGGTCGACCTCCTTTCCTTCTTCCACGACCGGCTCAAGGTGTACCTGCGCGATCAAGGTGTGCGGCATGACGTGATCGACGCTTGTATCTCGATGCCCGGCAATGATGACCTCGCACTTCTGGTCAAGCGGGCCAAGGCGTTGCAGACGGTGTTGGACACCGAGGACGGGGAAAACCTTGTTCAGGGGTTCAAGCGCGCCAACAACATCCTGACGCAGGCCGAGGAAAAGGACGGGGTGGAGTATTCGTTCGGGGCCGATCCGAAATTTGCCGAAGACCCCGCGGAAAAGGCCCTTTTCGACGCTCTGGCGCAGGCGGAAGCCAAGATCGCCCCGGCGATGACAGAGCAGGATTTCAGCGCGGCCATGGCGGCGATGGCCGATCTGCGTGGCCCGGTGGATGCGTTTTTCGAGGCGGTGCAGGTTAATGCGGACAGCGAGGTTTTGCGGCGCAACCGTTTGAACCTTCTCAGCACGATCCGCAGCACCTGTTTGCAGGTCGCAGACCTGACCCGAATAGAAGGCTGACAGGAAGAGTGTAAACTTTACTTGTCAGCCCTACGATCCTTCGTATGCTGCGTGCACATTTAAGAGGTGCTGCGGTGCAGAAACCAAGTCCTGACAACCCCGATGTAACGCTGATCACACCCACATCGCCCATGTCCACGCCAACCCATGGCGGGCGGGCCAAGTGTTTGCAGCGGCTTGTGCGGCTGGATCTGCCAGTGCCGCGCACCGTGGCGCTGTCTTTTGCGTCAGTGCATCAGATCGCGTCGGACTATCGTCCGGATGTATCGGGAATCCTGTCGGAATTTGACTCCAACGCTCTGCTCTGCGTGCGTCCGTCCTCGGAAGACCCGGATTGGGGTGGCCCCGGAGCGGTGCTCAACATCGGGATGAACGATGCGCGTTACGTCGCGCTGTGTGACCAGATCGGGACACCCGCCGCGACCGAAATCTATCTGCGCTTCGTGATGAATTACGCGATCGACGTGGCGCGTCTTGATGCCGAAGCGTTCGACGAGATCGAAGGCGAGGGTCATGATGCGCTGACCGAGGCGCTGCAGATCTACGAGGAAGAGGCGGAAGAGCCGTTTCCGCAGGACCCTGCGGTGCAGCTTGCCGAAATCCTGCGGTCGATGGCGCGGGCCTGGGAAGGCACGACGGCGCGGCTTTTGCGTCAGGCCAAGGGTGCTCCGGTGGATGCGGGGCTGGGCCTTGTGGTGCAGTAAATGGCGCTGGGTCTGGGCAGCGGCGAATGTGGATCAGGTGTGCTGCAACTGGTCAACTCGTTCACCGGTTTGCCACAGGTCACGGGCCGGTATCTGAGCCAGAGTCAGGGGCGCGAGGCGCTGGATGGCGGGGCAGCGTCGATTTTCCTTGAGAAAGACCCGCGCGGACCGTCGCTTGAAGAGCTGGCGCCAGAGGCGTTTGCCGCGCTCAAGGAACATGCGGCGCTGATGCGGGCGCGGCTGCGCGAAGAGATGCAGATCGAGTTCACCATCGAGAACGGCAATCTGCACATTCTGGACGGTGTGCGCGTGGAACGCAGCGCGCGGGCGGCATTGCGGATCGTGGTGCGGCTGGCCGAGGACGGGATCATCACCAAGCAGGAAGCGGTGATGCGCATTGAGCCGCGCGCCCTGTCCGAGCTGTTGCACCGTCAGGTGGCCGCGACGGCAAAGCGCGATGTTCTGGGGGCAGGCATTGCCGCCAGTCCGGGAGCAGCGACCGGCAAGATCGTGTTCTCGTCCGAGGCGGCACAGGCCGGTGCGGCACGCGGCGAACCCTGTGTGCTGGTGCGGCGCGAGACCAGCCCGGAGGACATTCGCGGCATGCATGTGGCCTGCGCAGTGCTGACCGAACGGGGCGGCATGACCAGCCACGCAGCGGTGATCGGGCGGGGTTTGGGCCTTCCCTGTGTTGTGGGTGCCGCCAGTCTGCGGTTCCACGTCAAGCGCAAACAGTTGGTGGCCACCGATGGCCGGGTTCTGCGCGAAGGGGACGAGATCACGGTGGACGGCACCAACGGGCAGGTGTTGGCCGGGTCAGTCCAGATGATCGAAGCGACGCTGGACGAGACCTTCCGCACCTTCATGAGCTGGGCAGATGCCGAGCGCGACATTGGCGTGCGCGCCAACGCCGACACACCAGCGGATGCAAAGACCGCGCTGCATTTCCGCGCGCAAGGGATCGGGCTGTGCCGGACCGAACACATGTTCTTCGAGGCGGAACGCCTGACCCCGATGCGCGAGATGATCTTTGCGCAGAACCCGCAGGACCGTCAGGCGGCGCTGGAACTGGTGCTGCCGATGCAACGGGCGGATTTTCTTGAACTTTTCCGCATCATGCAGGGTCACCCGGTGTGCATCCGCCTGTTTGACCCCCCGCTGCACGAATTCCTGCCCACCAGCCGCGCGGGCCAGCGCGAACTGGCCGAAGCGCTGGACATTCCGGTGAGCGACGTGACGCGTCGGATCGACAGCCTTGCGGAATACAACCCGATGCTGGGCATGCGCGGTGTCCGACTGGGGATCTCGGTGCCCGAGATCTATGACATGCAGGCCCGTGCCATCTTTGAGGCCACGGTCGAGGCGGCCAATGAAGGCATCACCATCGTGCCCGAAATCATGGTCCCGCTGGTGTCGGCCAAGCGCGAGGTGGAACTCGTGCGCGGCCGGGTCGAGGCGGTTGCGTCGGCTGTGCGGACCGAAAACAGCGCCGATTTCACCTATCGTCTGGGGGTCATGGTCGAGACCCCCCGCGCCTGCCTAAGGGCGGGTGACATCGCCGAGCACACGCATTTCCTGAGCTTCGGCACCAACGACCTCACACAGATGACTTATGGTCTGTCGCGCGACGATGCCGGGCGCTTCATGTCAGAATATGTCCGGCAGGGCGTGTTCAACGAAGACCCGTTTCATATCCTCGATACCGAGGGTGTGGGCGAGTTGCTGCGGCTTGGCGTGGTGCGCGGACGGGCTGCGCGACCCAATGTGGTCCTGTCGATCTGCGGCGAACATGCCGCCCATACCGAATCAATTGCCTTCTGCCGGGCAGCCGGATTCGACTATGTGAGCTGCTCTCCGTTCCGGGTTCCGGTGGCGCGACTTGCCGCAGCACAGCTTGCGTTGGCCGACAAGATCGGGTAGATTCGAGCAAGTTTATGCCTAAATCTTGCCGTAATCCCTGATCGGGCATCGGCCATGTATGACATGCATGGCAGCAAAACTTGTTAAAACCTCAATATTTCTGTAACAGCCCGTCGACTGCGCGGCGTTGATACATTTTTGTGCACAGCGTCGCCACCCACAACGCTGCGAGATCAACACTCGGTATGACGAGATTGTTTGCATTGATTTTGGCTGCGGCCTTCATGGCCACGCCGTCTTTGGCAGAGCGCACGAAAGAAGCCGCACAAGAGCTTCTGACCCAAGAAAAAACCGTAATGGCGTCCGCAGGACAATCACACCTGACATCGCTGGTGACCCCTGTGTCCCGCAACGCCGCAATCTACAACGCATCCTGGTTGAACTCCCAAAACGCAGCCTCTGGCGGCGCGCAGTGGGAATGTCTTGCCGAAGCGCTCTATTTCGAAGCGCGCGGTGAAACCATCAAGGGCCAGTTCGCCGTTGCCGAAGTGATCATGAACCGCGTCAAGAGCGGCCGCTTCTCCGACAGTGTCTGCGGAGTGATTCATCAGGGCACAGGCAAGAAATACCAGTGCCAGTTCACCTATACCTGCGATGGCATCCCCGAGCGCATCCGCGAACCGCAGGCCTGGGATCGGGTCGGCAAGGTCGCCCGTGCTATTCTGGACGGCCGCGCGCCGATGAACCTGACGAACGGCGCCACGCATTATCACACCACCGCTGTGAACCCGCGCTGGTCGCGCACCTATACCAAGACGGCCTCAATCGGTGTGCATGTCTTCTACCGCCACACATGGCGTGTCAGCTCCAACGGCTGAACCGAACACGGGCTTTGACCCTTTGGATGTCGCGAGCGGTGCGTAAAATGCCCCTTCGCGGCATTTTCTTTTGCGGTATCCTCTGGTAGCCGGGACGTGACTGACAAGAGGGATGCGCCATGAGCTCTGAAATTCGACTTGCCTTTGCGCACCCGTCCGAACGCGCGATTGCCACCGCCGATGGTGGACCCGTGGACCGCATTTCGCTGCGGGATCACATTGTCGAGGTCGAGATTGGCGCGTTTCAGGCGGAACGTGGCACGCGGCAGCGGGTCTGTTTCAACGTGGTGGTCGAAGTGCAGCCCATCGTCGGCCATATCGACGACGACGTGGACCGTATCCTGTCCTATGACCGGGTGACCGAAGCGATTGCAACCGAGCTGGGCGCGGAACGGCTGAACCTTCTGGAAACGCTGGCCGAACGGATTGCAGAACGCATCCTGTTGGAGCCGCAGGCGTTGCGGGCCTTTGTGCGGATCGAGAAGCTGGATCGCGGCCCCGGTGCGCTGGGAGTGGAAATCGTGCGGTCCCGCAGCGATCTGGGGGGAGGCGTGCCGGATACCAGCCAGGAACGCCCGCACCCAAGGGTGGTCTATCTGAGCAATGCCGCGATGACATCGGACCATCTGGGCGCATGGATTGATGCGCTTTGTGCGGAACATGCGCCGCTAATCCTTTGCGTCGGTCTGCCCGATGAACCACGGGCTGACGTGGGACACCGCATGGCGCAGCGCCGCATAGACCTTTTGGCCATCGAACAGAATGGATGGGTTCTGGCCGCCCGCGACGCGCGGTGCAAGGTGGTGGCCACGCGCACCGAGCTCGACTGGGCGATGAAGAACGGTCAGGTGTGTATCTGGGCTCCATCGAAGATCGTGCTGGACGCGGTCGAGGGTCCGGACATGCCGGTGACCGACACCGTCGCGTTGACCGGCTGGTTCGCCGAAGAGATGGACGCAAGCGAGCTTTTGGTGATCGGTGCGGAAGCCCCTGCCATGGCGAATGTTTCAGTTCGCAACAGCCCCATCGGCGAAAGCGTGCTCTAGCCGCTTGTCAAAGCACGATTTGCGTTTCATGCACGCGCCATGACAGTCTATTTTCGCCCCCTGCCCCAAAGTTCTGGCCTGCGCCCCAAAGAGGCGTTTGTGCTTGCTGGTGGCCCGCTTTGGTTTACCGAGGCGGTGGCATTGCGGCGCGATGGCACGTCAGAGGTCATCCCGGCGAAGGCCATCCCCGAGGATGTGCTGGCGCGACTGACCGCCCCGCGCGCGCCTTTCGCGGGCATCGAAATGGGCGGTGTGACCCTGATGGGCATTCTGAACGTCACGCCGGACAGCTTTTCCGATGGGGGCCGTTACCTTGATCCCGAGGCCGCTGTCACACAGGCCCGGCGCATGGCCGCCGAGGGTGCCGGAATCATCGACATTGGCGGCGAAAGCACCCGTCCGGGGGCGGAAACCGTGCCAATGGACGAGGAAATCCGGCGCGTAGCAGGGCCGATTGCGGCAATCGCGGCAGAGCTGGACGTGCCAATCTCGATCGACACGCGCAAGGCGCCCGTCGCAGAGGCGGCGCTGAATGCCGGGGCGGCGCTGGTCAATGACGTGGCCGGGTTCACCTATGACGCGGACCTTGCGCCGCTTTGCGCCGCACGGCAGGTGCCGGTGTGCGTGATGCATGCCCAAGGCGATCCGCAAACCATGCAGGACGCGCCGCGCTATGACGATGTGCGGCTGGATGTCTATGACTTCCTGTCAGAGAGGGTCGAGGCACTGGTCGCACAGGGCATTCCCCGCGACCAGATCCTGATCGATCCCGGCATCGGGTTCGGCAAGACGCTGGATCACAACCTTGCCCTGCTGCGCGACATCGCCCTGTTTCACGGTTTGGGCTGTCCGATCCTGCTGGGCGCGTCGCGCAAGAAATTCATCGGGACGATCTCGGGTGTTGGCACGGCGGACACACGTGTCGCGGGATCGGTGGCGGTGGCCTTGCATGGAGCGACCCAAGGCGTGCAAGTCATACGGGTACATGATGTGAACGAGACACGTCAGGCGTTGGCGCTCTGGCGGGCGATCGAGTGGGGTTTCGAGAATGGGGCGTAAGCTTTTTGGCACCGATGGCGTGCGCGGCACGGCGAATGTGCATCCGATGACGGCGGATATGGCGCTTCGGATCGGCGCTGCGGTCGGTCGACATTTTCGTCAGGATTACAAGGGCGTCCACCGTGTGGTGATCGGCAAGGACACGCGTCAGTCGGGTTACATGTTCGAAAATGCGCTGACCGCCGGTCTGACCTCTACCGGGATGAACGTGCTCTTGCTTGGCCCGGTGCCGACCCCGGCCGTGGGCTTGCTCACCCCGTCGATGCGCGCCGATCTGGGGATCATGATCTCGGCCAGCCACAACCCGGCGGCGGATAACGGGATCAAGTTCTTCGGCCCGGATGGGTTCAAGCTTTCGGATGCGGACGAGGCCGAAATCGAGGCGCTGATCGAAACAGGGGTGGAGCCGGCGCAGGCCGACAATATCGGACGCGCGAAACGCATCGACGATGGACGTTTCCGCTATCAGGAGCGGGTGAAGTCGACCTTCCCGTCGGATTTGCGGCTCGATGGACTCAAGGTGGTGATCGATTGCGCTAATGGCGCGGCTCACCGCGCTGCCCCCGAAGTGCTTTGGGAACTGGGCGCAGACGTGATTCCGCTGGGTGTCTCCCCGAACGGTGCGAACATCAACGAAGGCTGCGGGTCGACCCATCCGCAACTGGCCGCCGCCGCAGTGGTGGCGCATGGCGCGGATGTGGGGATCTGTCTGGATGGCGATGCCGACCGGGTTATCCTGATTGATGAGACTGGACAGGTGGCCGATGGGGACCAGATCATGGCGCTGATGGCGGCGCGTTGGGCGGAGGAAAAGCGCCTGCGCGATGGGGTTCTGGTGGCGACGGTGATGTCCAATCTCGGGCTGGAACGGTTCCTGACCGGGCGCGGATTGCGGCTGGAACGTACGAGCGTCGGCGACCGCTACGTGGTCGAGGCGATGCGCCGCGGCGGCTGGAACCTGGGCGGGGAACAGTCGGGCCATATCGTGATGACGGATTACGCCACAACGGGCGACGGGTTGATGGCCGGGCTGCAGTTTCTGGGCGAGTTGTGCCGCACCGGCAAACCTGCGAGTGCGTTGGCCCGCAGCTTTGATCCGGTGCCGCAACTGCTAAAAAACGTGCGCTATGATCCGGCGGTTGCGCCGCTTGAGGTGGCGTCGGTCAAGGCCGCCATCGCGGATGCGGAAGCGCGGCTGAATGGCAGCGGGCGGCTTTTGATCCGCAAGTCAGGAACCGAACCGCTGATCCGGGTGATGGCGGAATGCGAGGACGAGGCGCTGCTGGTTGAGGTTGTCGACGGCATCGTGGCCGAGGTCGCGGCGTCAGTGTGAGACGGGTGCGGATGGGTCGACCCATCCGACGGTTGCGTTGACGCAAACGGGCCAAGGCTGTGGAACCCGTGCACCCGATCCGGCGGCGCGAGGATGCGGTGACGCATCCCCTGTTTGCGTTGATGCAAACACGCCCGGAGTTTGGGATCAGACGTTGGTTTTGCCGTAGATAGCCGCTATCCGCGCGATGGCCTGTTCGGGGGGCAGTTCCTCGCTCTCGCCTGTGCGGCGCGATGTCAGTTCCACAACCCCGTTCTTGAGCCCGCGCGGGCCGACGGTGATGCGCCATGGCAGGCCAATGAGGTCCATGGTGGCGAATTTGCCGCCTGCGCGTTCGTTGCGGTCATCGTAGAGCGGCTCAAGGCCCAGCGCGGTGAGGCTGTTGTAGAGCACGTCGCACGCGGCATCCGCTTCTTCATCGCCCTGCTTGAGGTTGACGATCCCGCAATGGAACGGGGTCACACCTTCGGGCCAGATGATGCCATTGTCGTCGTGGCTGGCTTCGATGATCGCGCCCAGAAGGCGGCTGACACCGATGCCGTGGCTGCCCATATGAACCGGCACCTTGTTGCCTTCCGAGTCGGCCACGGTCGCGCCCATGGCGTCGGAATACTTGGTGCCGAAGTAGAAGATCTGCCCCACTTCGATTCCGCGCGCGGTGCGGCGGCGCTCTTCGGGGACCTTGGCAAATTCGGCCTCGTCATGGGTCTCGTCGGTGCGGGCGTAGCGCGAGGTGAATTCTTCCAGAACCGCCTGACACTGGGCCACGTCATCATAGTCGATGGCGCGGTCGCCGAATTTCAGATCGGTGATCTGGCTGTCATAGAACACCTCGGACTCGCCGGTTTCGGCCAGCACGAGGAATTCATGGGTGTCGTCGCCGCCGATGGGGCCAGAGTCCGCCCGCATCGGGATCGCCTGCAGGCCCATGCGTTCGTAAGTGCGCAGGTAGCTGACCAGATGGCGGTTGTAGGCGTGCAGCGCGTCTTCCTTGGTCAGGTCGAAATTGTAGCCATCCTTCATCAGAAATTCGCGGCCCCGCATCACGCCGAACCGCGGGCGGATCTCGTCGCGGAATTTCCACTGGATGTGGTAGAGCGTCAGGGGCAGGTCCTTGTAGCTGCCCACATGGCTGCGGAAAATGTCGGTGATCAGCTCTTCGTTCGTGGGACCGTAGAGCATATCGCGGCCATGCCGGTCGGTGATGCGCAGCATTTCCTGACCGTAATCGTCATAGCGCCCGGATTCGCGCCACAGATCGGCCGATTGCAGCGTCGGCATCAGCATCGGGATATGACCTGCGTGGATCTGTTCCTCGTGCACAATGTTTTCAATGTTGCGCAGCACCTTGTAGCCCAGCGGCAGCCAGGAATAGATGCCGGCGCTGGCCTGCTTGATCATGCCAGCGCGCAGCATCAGCCGGTGGCTGACGATCTGGGCCTCGGCGGGGGTTTCCTTGAGAACGGGCAGAAAATAGCGGGACAGGCGCATCTGGGACCTCGGATGGGTGGTTTGGCCCGTCCTAGCGGGTTGCAGCGGCACCGACAAGAGCGGGACGCACGGGGCGCAGTTGGTATGGTCCTTGCATGGGATTTTGGTCGGGGTCCACCGCAACAAACACCGGGATATGCATGAGCGACAGCGCGACGTTTTTCCTGCCGTTGTCGCAGCTGATGATGCAAGAGATCGGACTTGCGTCAGCCGTCACCGGTATTGGACTGATCGCTGTGTTTGCTTTGGCAATTACGCATCGCACGGTTCGAGTGAGGCGGATCGGCGCGCTGGTGGTCGCGCCGCTGATCTGGGTCCGACGACGGTGGATCCATGCACGGATCACCAAGGCCGAGGCGCGGTTGACCGCAGTCGACCCGCCCTCCGGCGCCCCAAACGGCAAAAACACCCCTGATCTCGATGCGCGACGCGACGCGCTACTGTTACTGGAACGGATCGCACAGAACGCGATACGTTTTGATGGGGGACGCGCCCATATACGGGTGATGGAGATCGTCTGCGCCTATATCCGCGAAAATGCCCCGGCGTCCGAGGCGGTGAATTTCCCATTGCCCGAGTGGACGCCCTTGCCCGACGGCGCAACCGACGCGGAGAAAGCACAGCATGTGGCGTGGCGGGAGGTGCGGTTCGCCAACCGGATCAACTCCAACGCCCGCGACTGGGCCGCAGCACTGAAGCCACCCCGCGCCGATGTCGCGCTTGCGATCCGCATCATCGGACGCCGTTCTGCCGCCCAGCGCACGATCGAGGCTTTGTGGGAGGCGGAGGCAGATCAGACAGAGCCTTGGGTGTTTGACACACCCTGCCCTGTCTTGATCCGGCCCACCGAGGCCGTCCCTCTGAGCAGCGGGACGGTCGACGCCTACACGTCAAACCTGCGCAAGTGGCGCAGTGGGCTCGCCGCATTTCGCGGGTATCGCCCGGATTTGCGCGAGACTAACCTTCAGGCCGCCGACCTGTCGCAGCTTGTGCTGAGCGGCGCGCGATTGGATGGGGCCCGGTTGGACGGGGCCATCCTGTGCGAGACAAGACTGGAAGGCGCCGTTCTGCGCGACGCACACCTGCGGGGGTCGATCCTTTACAAGGCACGACTGGACGGCGCTGACCTGCGCCGCGCCTTTCTGGAAGGGGCGGTTCTGCGCGAGGCGACGCTGCAAGGAGCGATCCTCCGAAAAGCACGCGCGGAATGGGCAAACTTCAAAGAAGCGCGCATGGACGGTGCCGACCTTTTCGAAGCCCGGCTGGAGGTTGCCTCTTTATACAAGGCCCGGATGGCCGGGGTCATACTTTACAAGGCTCGGATGGACGGGGTTGTGCTGAGACAGGCCGCCATGGAATGTGCCGACCTCAGACGGGCGCACCTGCCCTGGGCGACCTTGCGCGAGGCGCGGTTGGAGGGCGCAGATCTTGGCTGGGCGCAGTTGGAGTATGCAGATCTGGGCAGTGCCCGGATGGCGGATGCCGGGCTTTACAAGGCAAACCTGCGTCGTGCTGATGTCAGATTGGCGCAGATGACGGGGGTGTCACTATGCAGAGCGGTGGTGACAGGCGTCACCTCTGCGCCGATTCTGTGGAAAAACAGGCGTTCGCTGGCGCAGAATATCGACGGCTGAACGTTGCGCGAGCACCTTTTCTGTCAGGCGTTTCGCGGTTGCTGCGGTGCAGGAAAGATCTTTGCCAGTTTGCGGAGGTTCTGGGCG
>NZ_JAEPMO010000089.1 GCF_017643905.1 Marivita sp. | reverse complement strand
GTGGGCTGCGAAAAGGCGGTCAAACTGATGCAGGCCGAGCATTGGAACCAGCCGCTGCTCGAGGAACTCTGCACCGCGATGGCCGATGCGTCGATCTGCGGGCTTGGGCAGGCGGCGCCGAACCCCATCCGTCTGACGATGAAGCATTTCCCGGAAGAGGTCTGAGCCTTCCATCTTGCCCGGATAAGGACTAGGTGAAGGGGAACGACCCAGACACGGACGGTCCCCATGTCCTTTTTCGGCAAGCTGAAATCCAAGCTCTTCAAGTCCTCGTCCAAGCTGGACGAGGGGTTGGACGCCATCGTTTCCGACGGTGGTGAGGAAACCCCGACCCCCGAAGCGCCGCGGCCCAGCGACCCGACCCCGCCTTCCCCCCCTGCGCCGCAAACCCCGCCGCCGGACGTGCCAGCGCCGCCGACGCCAGAAGAGGTGCCCGAGCCAGACTTGCCGGAGCCTGACGCACCGCTTGAGGTGCCGCAGCCTGATCTGCCCGCCCCCGAGACCCCGCAGGAAATCCCGCAGCCCGACCTACCGCAGGACACGCCGCCCACACCCGTTCCGATCAGCCCGCCGCCACCTCCCGCAGAGGTCCCGCAACCCAGCGACCCAATCCCGTCACCGCGCACCGAGGTGCAACCACCCGCACCGCTCGAAGTACCTGTGAAACCGGTGGGGCTTGTCGAAGAAACCCCGGTTGCAGAGGCCAAGAAACCCGGCTTCCTGGGCCGCCTGCTGGGACGCACGGCAACCCCCACCGAAATCCGGCGCGAGCTCGACGACGACATGCTGGAACAGCTCGAAGAGCTGCTGATCCAGGCGGATATGGGCGTCGACACCTCGCTCCGCGTTACGGCCAATATCGCCGAAGGCCGCTTTGGCAAGAAACTCAGCGTGCGCGAGATCAAGGAGCTGCTTGCAGGCGAAGTGGCCCGCATCATGGACCCGGTCGCCAAACCGATGCCGCTTTACCCCACCAAACCGCAGGTGGTGCTGGTCGTGGGTGTGAACGGCTCTGGCAAGACCACAACCATCGGCAAGCTCGCCAGCCAGTTCCGCTCTGCGGGCAAGAAGGTGGTGATCGCCGCAGGTGACACGTTCCGCGCGGCGGCAGTAGAACAGCTTCAGGTGTGGGGCGACCGCGCGGGCGTGCCGGTGCTCACCGCCCCCGAAGGCTCGGACCCGGCCAGCCTTGCCTTTGATGCCATGACAAAGGCACAGGCCGAAGCCGCGGATCTCTTGATGATCGACACCGCAGGCCGCCTGCAGAACCGTCAGGACCTGATGGAGGAACTGGCCAAGATCGTCCGCGTGATCCGCAAGAAAGACCCTGACGCGCCGCACAACACGCTTCTGGTGCTCGACGCCACAACGGGTCAGAACGCGCTGAGCCAGGTCGAGACCTTCCAGAAACTCGCTGATGTCACGGGCCTTGTCATGACCAAACTCGATGGTACCGCCAAGGGTGGGGTTCTTGTGGCACTTGCCGACAAGTTCGGCCTGCCGATCCACGCCATTGGCGTTGGCGAACAGATCGACGATCTGCAACCTTTCGACCCCGAGGAATTTGCCGCCGCCCTGACGGGGCTTGGCACCGAATGAGACTTTCTCCGGTTTCCAAATACTTCGGGGTGAGGCGCGCAGCGCCGAGGATCAGAGCCCCTGAGACGGATTTTGCAAAATCCGTCCACCGCCCATGATCAGCGACTGGCTTGTTTCCATTGAAGGCACCGAGGCCGGGCAGCAGCTTGCCCTCTGGCTCGCCCTTCTGGCCGCCGTGCTGCATGCGGCCTTTGGCGCGCTGCAAAAGGGCAAACACGACCCGTGGTTATCGCGCGGGGCGATCGACATCAGCTACGGGCTGATGGCAGCCCCCTTTGCGCTCTTCGTCGTCCCATGGCCAGAACCCCATATGTGGCCGATCTTCGCAGGCGCGTTCATCATTCACCTGGGATACAAACTTCTTCAGGCACAAGCCTACACCAAAGGCGCGTTCACAGTGGTCTACCCCGTGGTGCGCGGCACCGGTCCGCTCTTTGCCGTGATTGGCGCTTACCTGATCTTCGGAGAGGTTTTCACCGCCACGCAATGGCTCGGCCTTGCGGTGCTGCTTGCGGGCATTTTCGGACTTGCGGTCTACAACCTGATCTTTCTCGAAGCAGAGCGCGACACGCTGCCAGCGGCCCTGATGCTTGCCATCGCGACGGGTCTCTTCGTAGCGCTCTACACCACCTATGACGCCTACGGAATCCGCGCGACCGCAAACCCGTTTACGTTTCTTGCGTGGTTTTTCATGATTGACGGCATCGTCATGCCGATCATCGCCGCACTGCGCTATCGCAACATGACCCACAAACCCGCATTTGGGCCGCTGGCTGTCAGAGGTGTGATCGGCGGGCTGGTGGCTTTTTTCAGTTTCGGCTCCATCATGGTGGCCACACGCCTAGACCAGGTGGGCGAAGCGGCGGTGCTGCGCGAGACATCGACCGTCTTTGCCGCGATCATCGGTTGGGTGTTCCTGAAGGAAACCGTGGGTCCGCGAAGGATTGCGCTCATGGCCCTGATCGCGTTAGGGGCTGTCATCGTGGAATTCGGAGGCTGAGACTTGGCACAACGACACGTCCCGCAATGGGTGAAATCGGTATTGGAACTGGGCCCGGTGCTGGGTTTTCTTGTCACCTATTTCTGGTTTCAGGACCGTATTTTCACAGTTGGTGGGCAAGAATACAGCGCGTTTATCGCTGTAACCGCCGTGTTTGTTCCGGTTTTCATCGCGTCCATGGCGGCGGTCTGGTGGCTGACCGGAACGATCGGGCGCATGCAGGTCTTCACGGCTGTGGTGCTGATTGTCATGGGCGGACTGACCGTGTGGTTCAATGACGACCGCTTCGTCAAGCTCAAGCCGACGCTGGTGTACGGAGCATTCGGGGCCATCCTTGGTGTGGGGCTGCTCTTCGGCAGGTCTTGGTTGCGCTATGTGATGGAAGAACTGATGCCTTTGCAGGATGAAGGCTGGATGCAACTGACACGCCGCGTGACAGGGTTCTTTTTCGGGATGGCCATACTGAACGTTGCGATCTGGCAATTCATGTCGGAACAGGCTTTCGTTCTTTGGGACACTGTCGGGCAGATGGTGGTGACCTTTGCCTTCTTCATTGCGCAGGCCGGTCTGATCCAGAAATACAGTGCCGCCGAGGAAGACTAACCCCGCCGGTCGATCTTGGTCGACAGGTGGATAAAACTCTCCGAGCTTTGAACGCCCTTCGCCTCGGCGATGTGATCCAGCGTCCGATCCAATTCCTGCGTTGTCTGGGCGCTGATCTCGACCACCAGATCAACCCGCCCTGACACGGTGAACACCGCTTCCACATTGGGCAACGCGTGCAGTCGGGACAAGACCGCAGGCCCGGTGCGCGGCGCAATCGACACCAGCGCCGTGGCCCGGATGGGCGCCGACAGCGCATCGCCGCTGCGCAGAGTGAAGCCGGCAATCACGCCCTTTTCCAGCAACCGGTCAATGCGCGTCTGCACCGTGGTACGCGCCAAACCCAGTTTGCGGGCCAGTTCTGCCACCGGCATCCGCGCGTCGCGGCGCAGGAGGGCGATCAGTTCTGCATCGGTTTCGTCGATTTGTATGCTCATTCCGTCAGTCTGAGTGCAAAAAAGTTTGTTTTGCAAGAACTGCCGAAACGAACCGACGTGGAACGCAAGCAGACTGAAGGAAACAGAACCATATGAGGCAGTTATGGTTGCAGGGGCAGAAGACAACAATCAGGCGCGGTTCGACAGGGCGCGTATCGCGACGCTGATCACAGACAGCCAGCCGGACGATCCGCTGGCGATCCTGCGGCCGGAGGTGCTGCGGCGCACGGCGCAAAGCTTTCTGCGCGGCTTTCCCGGTCGGGTCAGCTACGCAGTCAAGGCCAATCCGGCCCCCGACATCCTGCGCATTCTGGTGCAAACCGGGGTCACGGTTTTTGATGTCGCCTCGGTGCCCGAAATGCGGGCCGTCCGCGCGATCTGCCCAACGGCACGGCTGCACTACCACAACCCGGTCCGCTCCGCGTCCGAGATCGTGCAGGCCAAGGCGCTGGGCGTGGCCTCGTGGTCGGTGGACCGGATGTCGGAACTGGACAAGCTGGGTGACCTTCCCAAAGGCACAGAAGTGGCTGTGCGCCTGTCGCTGAAACGCGGGGGGGCCGCCTATGATTTCGGCAGCAAGTTCGGCGCATCGCCCGACGTGGCAACAACCCTACTGCGCGCCGTCGCGGCCCGGGGCATGATCCCGACAGTGACCTTTCACCCCGGTACGCAATGTACCGACCCCGCCAGTTGGGCCGACTACATCGCCGCCTCCGCAGAGGTCGCGGAGCGGGCAGGGGTCCATTTGTCCGCCTTGAACGTGGGCGGAGGGTTTCCATCGCTTCCGCGCTGCGGCGCTGCTCTGCGTCAACGGCTTTTCAAGACAATCGAAGCTGCAACCAAAGCGCATTTCCCGAACCAGCCGCCCCGTCTGTGGTGTGAACCCGGTCGCGCGATGGTGGCCGAGGCGGTATGGCTGGTGCTGCGCGTGAAAGCGCGGGGAGACGGGGTGCTGACCCTGAACGACGGTCTCTACGGTGCCTTGGGCGAATGGCGCGATATGCCCGTGCCCAGCCGTCAGATCGCCCTGACAGCGCAGGGTCAACCTTTGTCGGGCAAAACGCGGCCCTTCACCATCTTTGGCCCCACCTGCGACAGTCTGGACCGTGTGCCGGACCCATGGACGCTGCCCGACGGAATAGCGGATGGCGATTACATTCTGATCACCGGGGCGGGGGCCTACAGCACGGCGCTGGTCACACCGTTCAACGGCTACGGAACAACCGATTTGCAAAACCTCGATTCTATGCCCGAACCTGCTGGACAGTGCCGCCTCGCAGGCTAGTGTCCCTGCCGAAAGACCAAGGTCACACGCGCGAGGGAAACATGGATAAATTTGGCAAGTCACAACCGGTCAAACGGGTAGAAGACGTGCGGTTTCTCACTGGGGCCGGACGTTATGTCGATGATATCGCACCTGAGGGCGCGTTACGGGGCTACGTGTTCCGGTCTTCTGTCGCTCATGCCAGTATCGACACGCTGGATGTGACCGACGCGCGTGAGGTGCCGGGCGTACATCTTGTTCTGACGGCTGCCGACCTGACAGAGGCAGGCTTTACCAAAGGTCTGTGGGGGGTGACGATGCCCAACCGCGACGGGTCGATGGGTGCGTCGCCGTTCCGTCCGGTCCTTGCCACCGACACCGTCCGCTATGTGGGCGAGGCGGTTGCCTTTATCGTCGCAGACAGCCTTGAAGCGGCCCGCGATGCGGCTGAACTGATCACCTTCGACTACACTGACAAACCCGTGTATCTGGGCCTCGCCTCGGGTGGTGAGCCTCTTCATGCCGAAGCTCCGGGCAATGTCGCCTTCGACTGGGGCATGGGGGACGAAGCCGCAACGGCAGAGGCGTTCAAGGCCGCCCACCGTACGGTCAGCCTCGATGTCGAGGACAACCGCATCATTGTCAACGCGATGGAGCCGCGTGGCTGCTATGCCGAGATGGAAGGCGACCGCCTGCATTTCGCGGTCAACGCTCAGGGTGTGTGGGAGCACAAAAAACAGCTCGCTCGCGTGCTGAACATGGCAGAAGAGGACATTCGCGTCACCAACCCCGACACGGGCGGCGGTTTCGGCATGAAGGCGATGCCGCACCCCGAGAATTTTCTGAACGCCATCGCCTGCAAGATGCTGGGCAAGCCGGTGCGCTGGATGTCGGAACGGACCGAAGCCATGTTGTCCGACAACGCAGGCCGCGATTTGCGCCACACAGCCGAACTGGCGTTTGACGAACACAACCGCATCACCGCCTACCGGGTGCAGACGGTGGCCAATATGGGGGCTTACAACTCGCATTTTGCGCAGGCCATCCAGACGAGCCTGTTTTCCAAGGTGCTGATGGGGGTCTATGACGTGCAGACCTCGTGGCTGCAGGTAGAAGGTGTTTACACCAACACCACGCCCGTCGATGCGTATCGTGGGGCAGGGCGGCCCGAGGCGATCTACCTGCTGGAACGGGTCATGGACCGCGCGGCGCGCGAGTTGGGTCTTGATCCGTGGGAACTGCGCCGCATCAACTTCATCAAACCGCACCAATTCCCGTACAAGACCACAACCGGCGAGACCTATGATGTGGGCGATTTCGACCGCGTGCTCTCTCGCGCCGAAAGCTTTGCCGACCGAGCCGGGTTCGCCGCCCGCCGCGCGGCGTCCGAGGCGCAGGGCAAGCTGCGGGGCATGGGCCTTTGCTATTACATCGAAAGTATCCTGGGCGCGCCGGTCGAGGACGTGAAGGTCACCTTCGACGACGATGGCGGCGCGTCGATCTATGTCGGCACCCAGTCGAACGGGCAGGGGCACGAGACCGTGTTCACACAGTTCCTGTCTGACCAGACTGGAATCCCGGCAGACAAGATCCGCTTTGTGCAGGGCGACAGCGACCTGATCGCGCGGGGCGGTGGCACGGGTGGGTCACGTTCCGTAACGATCCAGAACACAGCGACTTTGGCAGCGGTTGAAAAGATCACCACCGCGTTCACCGCTTTCCTCGCAGAACAGCAGGGCTTGGACGAAGCCGAGATCAGCTTTGATGACGAACAGTTCCGCGTTGGCACATCGAACGTCACGCCGACGATGCTCGAAGTGGCGCAGATGGCGCGAGACGCCGGGCGTACGGACCTCTTGACCTTTGACGCAACGATCACGCTCGACGCCCGCAGCTTCCCCAACGGCGCCCATGTGGCCGAGGTCGAGATCGACCCCGATACCGGCCATGTGACTGTTGACCGCTACACGGTGGTGGATGATTTCGGCAACCTCATCAACCCGATGCTGGCCGAAGGTCAGGTGCATGGTGGTGTGGCGCAGGGGCTGGGTCAGGCGCTGACCGAACGTGTGGTCTATGACGAGGATGGACAGCTCCTCACGGCAACGTTCATGGACTACGCGATGCCACGCGCCGATGATATCCCCATGATTGGGTTCACCACAGAAGCGACGCCGTCGGTTACCAACCCGATGGGCATGAAAGGCTGCGGCGAGGCGGGCACCGTCGGCGCATTGGCCGCTGTCGCCAATGCGGTGCAGGACGCGATGTGGCAGCGCGGCGTACGTCAGGCAGACATGCCGTTCACGCCGCAGCGGGTCTGGGGTATGTTGCAGGATGCGCGCGTCGCGGCTGAGTGACACTGTTCTTGGCTGGTTCCGCCGGAGGTTTTCGGCAGACCAGTCACCCGTCACGGTCCGTCGCGGGCCGCGCACCCATGTGATCATCCTCGACGGGACATTGTCCTCGCTCGAACCGGGTTGCGAGACCAACGCGGGACGCCTGTTTTGTTTGCTGCAGGAAGTTCGGGGCGATCTGTCGCTCTACTACGAATCCGGGCTGCAATGGTCTGATTGGCGCAGCGCCTCCGACATTGCTGTCGGGCGCGGCATCAACCGCCAGATCTGCCGAGCGTACGGGTTCCTCGCCTCGCGCTATATGCCGGGGGATCGGATTTTCCTGTTCGGCTATTCCCGTGGTGCCTACGCGGTGCGTTCGCTGGCCGGGGTGATTGACCGCGTCGGGCTGGTGCGTGCCGAACACGCCACCGAACGCAACATCCGGCAGGTCTACGCGCATTACCGCTTTGCCGCCGACAGCCCGGTCGCAGAGGATTTCGCACGGCTGTTCTGTCATCCGGAAACCACGATTGCGGTGGTCGGTGTCTGGGACACGGTCAAGGCGCTGGGCATGCGTCTGCCGATCCTGTGGCGGTTCACCAACGACAAGCACGCGTTTCACAATGACCAACTGGGGCCGTCGATTCAGTGCGGTCTGCACGCTCTGGCCTATCACGAGCGGCGCATGGCCTATGAACCGGTGCTCTGGTCCTGCCCGCCCGGCTTTAAAGGCCATGTCGAACAGGTGTGGTTCAAAGGGGTGCATGGCGATGTGGGAGGCCAGCTGCGCGGCCACGAAGAGGCCCGTCCGCTGGCCAATATCCCTTTGGTCTGGATGCTGGACCGCGCCGAAACGGCGGGCCTGCCGCTTCCCGAAGGGTGGCGGATGCGGTTTCCGCAGAACGTGCACGCGCCGTCCTCGGGCAACTGGAAGGGCTGGGGAAAGCTGTTTCTCTACCGCCGAAAGCGCCGCGTCGGAGAGGACCGGTCCGAGCGTGTCCACGAAACCCTGCACATCACGCAGCCCAAGGTTGTGCCGGAACCTTTGGTGCCGTGAGTTCTGACGATTCTGTGACCAAATCCGGCTTTTCTTCCCTTTAAACCGGGAAGTTCGCGCCTATCTGAGAGTCAAGGAGCGCGGGAATGGAACACCCGCAGCACCTACACTGTCCCTCGTTCCAGCACTTGCGCCCAAGGTCACCTTGGGCGCTTTTTCTTTGTCGCGTGACCGGGTAGAGATGGGGCATGACCTATACAGATGATTTCCTGCGCACCATCCTGAAACGCACCAAGACAGTGGCCGTGGTGGGGGTGTCCCTGAACCCGGTGCGCCCGTCCTATTACGTCGCGCGCTACCTGGCGCTGAAGGGGTTTACCGTGATCCCGGTGAACCCGGGCCATGCGGGTGAACGCCTGTTCGGTGCCGAAGTGAAGGCGTCGCTGGCAGATATCGAGGCCAAAGTCGATATGGTGGATATCTTCCGCCGCTCGGACGCCGTGCCGCCCATCGTCGAAGAGGCGTTGGAGCAGTTTCCGGACTTGCAGACCGTGTGGATGCAGATCGGGGTCGAGAATGCGGAGGCTGCTGCCAAAGCCGAAGCGCGGGGGGTAGACGTGGTGATGAACCGTTGCCCCAAGATCGAATATCAGCGGCTTTTCGGGGAACTGCGCATGGGCGGGTTCAACACCGGGATCATTTCGTCCAAGCTCTGAGGGTGGGCGGACGATGCGGTGACGCATCGTGCGTTTCCGTGGACAGAGATGCTTGGGGTCGTCCGTTGGTGCGCCATTGGTTCAAGCCCAATGGACGACGCCCCAAACCCCGAAGTATTTTGAAACCAGAGAAGATCAGGACCGGTTTGCTTTTTCCTGCAGGCCCGATTGCCCCTGACGGCGCGCCAGTTCTGCCATCACATCCGCCAGTGCCACATCGCGGGATTTCAGCATCACCAGCAGGTGGAACAGCACGTCTGCCGCTTCCGAGGTTAGGCGGTCGCGGTCGCCCTTGATCGTTTCGATGATGGCCTCGATGGACTCTTCACCGAACTTTTCGGCGCATTTTTCCGGGCCTTTGGCCAGCAGTTTGGCTGTCCAGCTTTCGTCGGTGGACGCACTCGCTCGTGCGGCGACGATCTGTTCCAGCTCTTCCAGCGTCATGTCAGCCTCACCGGGATGCCGGCTGCGGCCATGTGGGCCTTGGCCTCGCCAATCGTGTATTCGCCGAAATGGAAGATCGACGCCGCCAGCACCGCGCTGGCGCCACCTTCGGTCACACCTTCAACGAGGTGATCCAGAGTACCGACGCCGCCGGACGCGATCACCGGGACATCCACCGCATCGGAAATCGCGCGGGTGAGCGGCAGGTTGAACCCCGCCTTGGTCCCGTCCCGGTCCATCGAGGTGAGCAGAATTTCCCCGGCCCCCTTGGCGACCACCGTCTTGGCGAACTCCACTGCGTCGATGCCGGTGGGCTTGCGCCCGCCATGGGTGAAGATTTCCCACTTGCCGGGCGACACCGTCTTGGCGTCGATGGCGACGACGATGCACTGGCTGCCGAACTGGTCGGCTGCCTCGGCCACCACATCGGGGTTGGCAACGGCGGCGGAATTGAACGACACCTTGTCGGCCCCCGCCAGCAGCAGAGCGCGCACATCCGCAACGGTACGTACCCCGCCGCCCACAGTCAGCGGGATGAAGCATTGCTCTGCCGTGCGGGTGACCACGTCGAACATCGTGCCCCGGTTTTCGTGGGTGGCGTGGATGTCGAGAAAACAGATCTCGTCCGCGCCCGCCGCGTCATAGGCGCGGGCGGCGTCCACCGGATCGCCGGCGTCGCGCAGATCGACGAAATTGACGCCCTTGACCACGCGGCCATCGGCGACATCGAGACAGGGAATGATGCGGGTCTTTAACATGGGCCATCGCGTACCCCGAAGATCGTCGCTTGTGAAGCCTGCGTGTTGCGCATTATGCGTGGGGGCCATCGAAAAGAAGGAGGTTGCCCATGTCCGACACGTTCGCCCGTTATCCCAGCCTGAGAGACAAAACCGTGTTTGTCACCGGCGGTGCCTCTGGCATCGGGGCCGAGATCGTCAAAGCCTTTGCGGCGCAAAGCGCGCAGGTGGGTTTTGTCGATCTCGACGCTGCTGGCGCCGAGGCGCTGGTTGATGCGACCGAGGGTACAGTGGCGTGGGAACAGGCTGATCTGCGCGATATTGCGGCGCTTCAGGAGGCGTTTGCCAAGCTGAAGGCGAGGCTTGGTCCTGCGCAGGTGTTGGTGAATAACGCGGCCCGCGACGACCGTCACAACTGGCGGGAGGTGACACCCGAGTATTGGGATGAACGTCAGGCGACCAACCTGCGGCACATGTTCTTCGCCATTCAGGCGGTGGCACCCGACATGATCGACGCAGGGGGTGGGTCGATCATCAACATGAGTTCCAACAGCTGGTGGGAAGCGGTCGGCAACATGCCCGCCTATGTCACGGCCAAGGGCGCGGTGCATGGTCTGACCCGCACCATGGCGCGGGATCTGGGAGGGCACCGTATCCGGGTGAACACCGTGGTGCCCGGCTGGATCATGACCGAGCGGCAGAAAGAGCTTTGGGCGACGCCCGAGGCGATAGAGAAGCACCGGCAGAACCAGTGCCTGCCCGACCTGATCGAGCCTGTCTACGTGGCGCGCATGGTGCTGTATCTTGCTTCGGACGACGCGGCCATGTGCACGGCCAACAATTTCATGGTTGAAGCTGGGTCGATCTGAGCGGACCTGCGCCACTCACGCCAACGTGCATATCAAGTGAACTGGAACTGCCTGACCCTTTGAACACGCAAACAGGGGGATGGATATGAAGCACGTGATTCTTGCAGCTGCCCTTGCGGTCGCGGGCACGATGGCTGTGGCCGGTGACAACGGGTTGATGCGCAAAGACAGCGCTTTGGGCGTGACCGAAACCGTGGATGCGATGGTGACCGCGATGGAAGGGGCGGGCCTGACCATCTTCGCCCGGATCGATCACGGAGCAGGGGCAGCATCCATTGGCGAAGACATCGGCGCGTCGCAAGTGCTGATTTTCGGCAATCCGAAGGTGGGCACCCCGGCCATCAAGGACGACCCGGTGTCCGGTTTGTACTTGCCGCTCAAGGTGTTGGTCTATGAAGACGCCATGGGTGCCACCAAGATCGTCTATGAAGAGCCTGCAGAGATGCTGGGCAAGCTGGGCGGTGTGCCCAAGGATGCCGCCTATCTCAAGACCATGGCGGGGGCCTTGGCGAAGTTTACAGATATGGCGGCAAATTAACTGCGAAGAGCTGCCAGCGCCGCTTTCAGGTCAATTGCGCCATCATAAACCGCGCGGCCTGAAATTGCGCCGTTGAGGCCCGCGCCGCAGTCGCGCAGGGCGATCAGGTCGTCCAGCGACGACACACCGCCCGAGGCGATGACAGGGATCGACACGGCGCGCGCCAGATCGGCGGTGGCTTCAACGTTCGGCCCCTGCATCGCACCGTCACGGTTGATGTCTGTGTAGATGATTGCCGCAACACCCGCGTCCTCGAAGGAGCGGGCCAGATCGGTGACCATCACGTCGGTTTCCTCGGCCCAGCCCTTGGTCGCCACCCGCCCATTGCGCGCGTCGATGCCGACGGCGACGTGGCCGGGAAAGGCGCGTGCTGCCTCGCGCACGAGATCCGGGTCTTCGACTGCCACAGTGCCGAGGATCACCCGCTGCAAACCCTTGTCGAGCCAGCGTTCGATGGTCGCCATGTCGCGGATGCCGCCGCCCAGCTGCGCAGGCACTTTGCAGCGCTCCAGAATCGCTTCAACCGCTGCTGCGTTCACCGGCTCACCTGCGAATGCGCCGTTCAGATCGACCAGATGCAGCCACTCGCAACCCGCCTCGACAAATTCCATGGCCTGTGCCGCGGGGTCGTCGTTGAACACGGTGGATTTTTCCATGTCGCCGCGCAGCAGGCGGACGGCCTGACCGTCTTTGAGGTCGATGGCGGGATAGAGGATCATGGCGCGGTCTCCGGTCAAATGTCCCCCGCGCTTTGACATGACGGAACGGCACATGCAACGCGACCCAGCGTCAATCTTGATTGGATTTGCAAGCTCGGTTCAGAGTTTTTGCACCACTCTGAGGGAGGAGACAGAGATGAGACTGATCACACTCGCCGCAGGCCTCGTGCTCGCTGCCAGCGCCGCCTTTGCCGATCCGGTGGAAGGCACATGGAAAACCCAGCCGGGTGATGACGGCAATTACGGTCTGGTCACCATCAGCACATGCGGTGCGGAAATCTGTGGCGTGCTGGGGCAGGGCTATGATTCCGGCGGGAAGAAGATTGCGTCGCCCAATATCGGCAAGCAGATGATCTGGGGCATGAAGGCTCAGGGCAATGGCGCCTACAAAGGCGGCAAGATCTGGGCCCCGGACCGGGACAAGACCTACAATTCCAAGATGACGCTGAACGGCAACCAATTGAAGGTTGAAGGCTGCGTTTTGGGAATCTGCCGTGGTCAGACCTGGACGCGTGTGAAGTGATCCTTGTGTCGCGGGGGCTGTGCCCCCGCGACCTGCTGGGGGGCGTTGCCCCCCAGACCCCCCAAAGTATTTGTAAACCGAAGAAGAGGGGGCCGCTGTGTCTCGGCCGGGCGGCTGAGAGGCGCGCGGCGCGTCACGCGACGAGCATCCATGTCGCCACGCCCACCAATATTGCTGCAAAACTCCGGTTCAGCCAGACCGCGCTATGGTCTTCACGGAACACGCGGGCAAGGCAGTCTCCGATCAGTGTCCATGTCGAAAAAGCCACAAGATTGTTGAGCGTGAACACGGTCGTGATCAGCAGAACGGCCGTCAGGACATGTGGCTCTGCCGGGGACAGGAACTGTGAAAACATCAGCGCAATGATGACGTAGGCCTTGGGGTTGAGAAGCAGCAGCATCACCCCATCGGTGAAAGACGCCGGGCGCGGGGTTTGCTCGGATGTCGATGTTCTGGCGCGCCAGAGTTTGAGCGCCAGCCACAGGACATAGGCAGCACCCGCCGTCTTGAGCACGGGAAACAGCATCGGCCATGTCTCGAAAACGCCGAGGAGGCCAAACCCCAGGCCCAATGTCACGATCCACGTGGCAAGATGATAGCCGATGCTGGCGGGGAGCGTCGCCCGGAACCCGAACAGCGCGCCATTGGCGGCAAAAAGCATGTTGCCGGGGCCGGGGCTGTAGGCCAGTGGGAAGAGGAAGATCAAAAGGGCGAGGATTGTTTCGGTCATTAGGATGTCCTGTGGTCAGGACATCACTCTTGGCCGTGATCCCGCGTGAGGCGACCCGGTTCCTGCGCGTTCAGGGCGCCCAACGCAGGAAATTGGCGATCATCCGCAGGCCGGTGGCGGCGCTTTTTTCCGGGTGGAACTGGAAGCCCACCATATTGTCGCGCGCCACCACGGCGGTGACATCGCCGCCATAATCCACATGTGCGACGCGCTGGGCCGGCGTGTCGACGCGCATCTGGTAGGAATGCACGAAATACGCGTGCTCGCCTGTCGCGACCCCGTCCAGCACTGGATGAGGCGCGTCGATCACCAGATCGTTCCAGCCCATATGCGGGACTTTCATCCCCGCGTCCGAGGGGGCGATCCGTTCGACAACACCGTCGATCCAGCCGAGACCTCCGGTCGGGGTGTATTCCAGCCCCTCACGCGCCATCAACTGCATGCCGACGCAAATGCCAAGAAAAGGCCGCGCCTTGACCTCGACCGCCTCGATCATCGCTGCAAAGGCACCAGACGCGCGCAGGGCTGCGGCACAGGCCGGAAATGCGCCATCGCCGGGCAGGACCAAACGGTCTGCCCCCGCGATGACATCAGGGTCAGAGGTGACGACGACATCGCCCGCGCCCACTTCCAACGCCATCCGCTGAAACGCCTTTTCGGCGGAATGAAGGTTGCCGCTTTCATAGTCGATGATCGCTGTCAGCACTTACAAAGCACCTTTGGTCGAAGGGATCGCATCCGCCTTGCGCGGGTCGACCTCCAATGCATCGCGCAGGCTGCGGGCCACCGCCTTGAACGCGGCTTCGGCGATGTGGTGGCTGTTCACACCATGCAGCATGTCCACATGCAGGGTGATGCCGCCATGGGTGCTGAGCGCCTGAAAGAACTCGCGCACCAGCTCTGTGTCGAAGGTGCCGATCTTGGCGGACGGCAGGTCCACGTTCCACACGAGGAAGGGCCGCGCCGACAGGTCAAGTGCTGCCCGCACCAAAGCGTCGTCCATCGGCAGAAGGCAGGCACCGTACCGGACGATGCCGCGCTTGTCGCCCACGGCTTGTGTCAGGGCTTGGCCCAAAGCGATGCCCACATCCTCGACCGTGTGGTGGTCGTCGATATGCAGATCGCCGTCGCAGCGGACCTTCATGTCGATCAGGGAATGGCGCGCAAGCTGGTCCAGCATGTGGTCGAAGAACCCGACCCCGGTCTGGTTGTCGTACTGCCCGGTGCCGTCAAGGTTCACCTCAACGGTGATCTTGGTCTCGGCCGTATTGCGGGTCACTGTGGCGCTGCGCATATCGCCTCTCCTTGGCAAGTGTCGCGGCCTTATAGGCGGGCCTGCAGCATGCGCCAAGGCCTTGTTGCAGATGCGCTTTCATCCGTGCATCTCTGTCACGTCACAGAAGGAATGCCGACCATGACACAGCCCCAGCTGCGCACTGCCACCGCCGCCGATGCCGACGCGCTGGGGATCGTGATGTTCCGCGCCATCCATGAGGGGCTCAGTCCCTACACACAGGAACAGCGCATCGCATGGCTGGCCCAGCCCTACATCGGTCCTGACTGGTCTGCACGGCTGGCGGCGCAGCATGTGGTGCTGGCGGAACCAGATGCGATCACGGGCTTCATGACGATGACGCCCGAGGGATATATCGACCTCGCGTATATCTTGCCGGTGGCGCGGAGGCAGGGGCTGTTTTCAGCGCTTCTATCCCGGATAACAGACGAAGCCCGCAAGAATGGCCTCACCCGGCTCAGCACCCATGCCAGCCTGATGGCACAGCCCGCCTTTGCGCGGCATGGCTTTGTGATCGACCACCACGAAACGGTCACGCGCCACGGCGAGACGCTCGCCCGAGCAGCAATGTGGATACCGGTGTAAGCGAATGTCGATGGAGCGGGCGAGGCGATTCGAACGCCCGACCCTAACCTTGGCAAGGTTATGCTCTACCCCTGAGCTACGCCCGCGCTGCCATCGATCAGACCGGATTGGAGCGGGCGAGGCGATTCGAACGCCCGACCCTAACCTTGGCAAGGTTATGCTCTACCCCTGAGCTACGCCCGCGCTGCCAATCTGGTGGGGCGGATTTAGTGCGTGTCTGGACAGGGTGCAAGTGGAAAATTTACCGCTTTGCTTGACTGTTGGCGGAAAGTCCAAAACTATCGACCTGACTTGAAAACAAAAGTGCATAACCAGTTCCCTTTGGTGATGGATTTGTGGGGCTAGAGCCGTTCTGCGCAGCAGAGGCGGCGCGTGGGATCCACTGGAATTGTGAGCGCAAAACAATGTTTCAAAGCCATTCGGTACGTGTCAGGCCCTCGCGCAAAGTCCTCTGGTACCGCAGTTTTCTCACGATCTCGGTGATCGCCGCAGCCAGTTTTGCGGAAACAGCACACGCGCAGGAGCGCGATCCGATGCTGTTCCATGATGCCAATGGGTTCAAGGTCCGGGGGCACCTGCAATTCGGTCTGAACGCGGTGGCCGAGCGCAATCTCTTTTGGGACCTCGCGGGGACAACTGCGCCGGGAAGCGGGTTTGATGCCGACACGAACTGGCTCGAAGGGTACATCAAACCGGGCCTCAGCTTCGAGTACCAACTGGATGCGGGCGCCGTGCTTTACGGCAAGCTGTCGGCGGTCGCGTCCTACACGTGGGGTACAGACGCGTTCGACACGGGCGATACCGGCGAAACGACACTTGAAGAGGCCTATCTTGCCATTCGTGGGGATCTTTCCAACGGCCTCTCATACGACCTGTCTTTTGGCCCGCGCGAACTGACCCTTGGAACGGGCATGTTGATTGCAAACGGTGCGACCAGCGGGTTCGAACGCGGGGCGTTGAAATTCGGGCCGCGCAAGGCATGGGAACGGGCCGCCATCGCGCGGCTGTCATATGGAGATGTCACCGGGACGGCATTTTTTCTTGATCCCAATGAATTGCCCTCGACCGACGGTCACAACGAACTGGCGGGTGTCGATCTGCGCTATGACGCGCCTGCCGGCGGTTATCTTGGTGCAACCTATGTCAAAGTGCTCAATTCCGACTCGCCCTATCCTCAGGCTGCCTTGGGCGGCAACGGACCGCCAAGCGTAACGCCCGGTGCGCGGGAGGAGACGCAAACTCTGGGTATTTATGCCAAGACCAACCCGTTTGAAGGCGCATTGGCCAATTGGTCCTTCACAGGTGATCTGGCGTATCAGTGGAATGACCGCATCGATCTTGAGGCCTGGGCCGGTCGTGTGACCGCAGGTTACACCTTCGCGAACCTGCCGTGGACGCCGAATGTGACCTTGGGCTACCAAAGCTTTTCCGGCGACGATCCCGATACGACGAAACTCGAACGGTTCGATCCTCTCTATTACCAGGGCAGCCCGAGCGCTTGGGCCACAGGATCGAAATCCGCTTCGACCTTCATCAACTCCAACGTCAACGCGCTGACGCTGGCGATTCGGGTACAGCCGACCCGGCAGGACACCCTGACCCTGCGCTACGCGCATATCCGCGCGAACGAGCTGAACAGCCCCGTGCAATTCGGTCAGGCCACCCGTGTTGATGTGAACGGCAACGTCGTGGCCGGCGTCACCGACAGGCACCTCGCTGACGATCTGTTCCTCGAATACAGCCGCATCATCAATCGCAATACGTTCCTGACGGCCGGTATCTCGGTCTCGTTCCCCGGTGCAGGGATCGACAACGTCATTGGCGGGAACGCAGACCCTTGGACAGGAGGCTTCGTGAATGTCGTCATCAATTTCTAATCTCGCCGCGCTTGCGGCAGGGATTGCCATCACGCTCGGAACCGCGACTGGCGCGCTCGCCCAATCTGCCCCGTTGTCGGCGCAGGAGTCCGACCCGAATGTCATGGGCTGGATGCAGGGGTTCCCACCGCCCCCTGACAAATTGATCACGCAACCTGATTCCAACTTCTTCAGCTTCCCCAAGCTGCGCTGGTCGGTCTGCCACCTGCGGGAGTTTCTGCCGACCGAGGAAATCAGCCGTGGCACAGGGGCACCTGTCCCTCTGACCTATCCGTCGCCCGCCGAATTCGCCGATCTGGCCCGCGAGATCGACGCGTTGACCTTCATGCCGATCGACGGCGACACGCCGATGACGTGGGAACAGTCGCTTTACGCCAATTATACCGACGGGATGCTGATCCTGCACAAAGGTGAAGTCGTCTATGAGCGCTATTTCGGCTGTCTTGAGGAAGACGGCAAACACGCGATCATGTCGATGACCAAGTCGATCACCGGTCTTCTGGGCGAAATTCTCGTGGCCGAAGGCGTGCTTGATGACACGCTTCTGGTGCGTGACGTGATCCCCGAGATCGGCGACAGCGCCTTTGCCTCCGCAACTGTGCGGCAGGTCATGGATATGACCACCGGCGTGCAGTATTCGGAGAACTATTCCGACCCTAACGCCGACATCTGGATCTATTCCCGCGCGGCCAGCCCGCTGCCCAAGCCCGAAGGCTATGAAGGCCCCGATGGCTATTGGGAATATCTCCAGCAGGTCAAACCCGAGGGCAACCACGGCGATGCGTTCCATTACAAGACCATCAACTCGGACATGCTGGGCTGGATGATCAGCCGCGTCACCGGCAAATCGGTGACCGATCTCGCATCCGAACGCCTCTGGCGGCGCATGGGGGCCGAGATGGACGCCTACCAGACCGTCGACGGCAAGGGCGTGCCCTTTGCGGGCGGCGGCGTGACAGCCGGGCTACGCGACCTCGGCCGGCTGGGGCAGCTGATGCTCAACGGCGGTGAGATCAACGGCGAACGGCTCTTCCCGACTGAGGTGGTCGAAACCATCGCCGCTGGAGGCGACCCCTCCAAGTTCGCGGGTTTCAAGACCATCCCCAATGGCAGCTACACAAGCCAGTGGTGGGTCTTCCACAACGACCACGGCGCCTATGCCGCGCGCGGGGTGCATGGCCAGACGATCTATGTCGATCCAACCGCCGAGATGGTTCTGGTGCGCCTCGCGTCCTTCCCGCAGGCGCAGAACGGCTTCATCGACCCGACCTCTCTGCCCGCCTATCAGGCCGTCGCAGAACACCTGATGGGCCGGTAAACCCGCGCTAAATGCGGGGCTCAGCCACACCAGGGTGCCTGACGCGCCCGGGTAGCAACGGTCGGGTGGAACATCACGCCAGCAAGCTCTTGCCGCCGAAGGTTCTACCGTGATGCCTTTTGGTTGCGGCGTGATCGTGATCCGTTCGTAACCCCTCACGGCACCTGGGCCAATACCTAGCGAAACCAGCTAGATTCTTGACATAGCAGTCTGATTTGTTTCCTTTTGTGAGACGGGGGTGGACCTGAGTGCCGGCTTTTCAAGCCAATGTTGTTGTTCGGAATGCGTGTCGTTTCTTTCTGTGACCATCGCTCGCGAAAATCGTCCATGCGAAGGCACTTATGGCTGTGGCTGCACCAGAATACATAGACCCTTCCAGTCTCGCCGAATTGCGAGCGGTCCTCGATGCTGAAGTGCTACTTGGTCTGATGTCAAAGTTCATCCAGGACACGGAAACCGGGCTGGACACTGTGGAACAGGGCACGTCTTCGGACATGGAAATGGCGGAAATCCTGCACAAAATTGCTGGGTCGGCGGCGGCTCTTGGGGTGGTTCGGTTCCGGCAGGAGCTGATTGCCGCCGAGAACGCCCTGCGAAACGGACAGAACACGCAAGCAAACGAGCTGATCGAGGGATTGCGATCGACATGGAACGAAACGAAGAACCGGCTGAACGCCGCGCTCTGACGGATCAGGGTGTATTCATGATGACATTGCTTCATGACCTGTGGTGCCAGCGGCGTTTTAAATTCAACATGTTTTGTTCGGCGGTGTCAGCAAATCGTGTTGGTTCGCTCTTTGTTCTTACGTGCCAGTGAGGTATGCTGAGGCTTCCGAGGCCCGAGGAGACCCGCCATGCCCCGCTTCGATCCGACCGAATTCGGCCGCCTGCTTGCCCGCCTGAGC
>NZ_JAEPMO010000272.1 GCF_017643905.1 Marivita sp. | reverse complement strand
GGAAACCGCCGAGGGTGGGAAGGTCCGTCAGCGTTGCGGTCAGCACACAGGATGCGATGGCCGCAACCGACAGCCAGATCAGCACCCAACGCCTGTCGTGTTTGTCGGCGAGCCATCCCACGGGGTATTGTGCCAATGCGCCGCCCGCCACGAAGGCCGCCATGAAGAGCGCGATCTGATCCAGCGCGAGGCCGACACCTTGCCCATAGACCGGGCCCACCATGCGGAAGGAGGCAGACGAGATCGCAGCGACGATCACGCCCGCCACGGCAAGGGGCGAGCGGGCGATCGCCATTTTGGGGCGCAATCGCGGCGCGTCAGGTGTTTCGGGTTGTGGCCGGGTGGTCAGGGCCAGCGGTAGCAGCGCTGCACAGCAGAAGATGGCAAGCAGGTTGTAGCTGACATAAGCGGCCGGCGTCAGCACCCCGATCAGCAATTGCGCGACCAGTGATGCGCCCATATCCGCGATCCGGTAAAGCCCCATGGCACGGCCGCGGGTCTCGTTGGTGACCTCCGCCTGAAGCCAGGCTTCGATCACGGTGTAGCAGCCTGCGACGCAGACCCCGGTTGCGATCCGCATCAGTGCCCAAGCGACGGGATCGGCCCACATCATGTGGCTGATCAGCCCAATCGCTCCCAGTACCGTGAACGCGGAAAAGGCGCGTGCATGGCCGACAGTGCCCATCAGACGCGGAGCCCACCAGCAGCCGACAAAGAAACCAACGAAATGCGCAGATCCCAGCATCCCGATTTCGGCGGTGGTAAAGCCCAGTGTTATGCCGGAGATGGCGTCCAGTGGTCCGACACCACCGGATGAGATCTGAAGCAAGGCAACAGACAGGAACAAGGCGGCGAAGGACAAGGGCAGGCGCATTCAGCTTTTAAAAGACTGATACGCCGGGCACGTCCACTGTTTATCCGACGCGAGAGGTCGTTTTCCGCGCTTTGGACGTGCAGTGTTCCGCTTAGACTTTGTTGTATTGGTCGAGGGCGGTGTCCACCATGACATAGGTCTGTGGCATGAAGCGTCCTTTTGGTTTTGTCTCGATCCACCAAGTCCGCGCGCCTTTATTGTTCAGTAAATCACGGAGAAGGCTGTGAAGCGCGCCCTCCATTCCAACAAGCTTGTTCGGGATGGTGTCATTGTGTTTGACGAAGTTGCCGATGATGTGGATGCCTTGCTCGAGATACATTCCGAACGCGCGTTTTTCGGCTGGTGTGAGCGCATCATAGTCTCTTTCTGCGCGTTCCAGAAATTCCGCAAAGTCCAGATTGTTGCTCAATCCTTTGAAGTTGCTCAGGCTTTCAAGCAAATCGCGCCAGTTGGCGAGTTCGGATTGTTTTCGGTTCTGTCGCAGTTCGTAGGCCAGAAAGATCAGTGACAGGATCACGCCGAGCGCGGCAAGGATATCTGCTATCGGGGCAAGCTGGCTAAGCGACATGTGGTTGCTCCTTTGCGCCTAGCCTAGAGCACGCCTCCTTGTCCGGTAAAGCGGGTGATCTCCCGGTTGCAGAGATTTTGGGAACGAGGCCAGACGAACGGATTGTCATCAACCAGTCACGGGGCGGGGCCATGCGGGCGCGCAGGCGGCTCAGGGTCCAGTGACCCGCCCCGTGGTGATGGGCAGGGTCCAGCGACCAGCGGGTTTCGATCCCCGGCGCGCCGCCCTGACCGGGGGTCAGAAGCAGGGCAAGTGGACGGCAGACGCCCGCACCACATCCCGCCTCGGCGGCCAGATGCAGACGGCGGATCGGCACCATCGCGGGGGGTGCAGTCAGATCGGCCACCACCACGGGCGCATGCCCGTCACGCAGCGCTTCTTCCATCGCCCAGAGCAGCATGTCCCGTTTGGCGGGTGTGACGAACAGGATATGGCCCGGCGTGATGTGACCCGCGATGGCGTCAGGGCAGAGGAATTCAGTCGCCGCGTGCTGCGTGATCCAGACCACCGGTCCCCCCAATTGTGCGGCAATGGTCACCGCGAGTGTGTGCCGCGCCTGCCCACAGAGTTCGTGCACGCGTCCCAGCCGCAACGCGATTTCGGGATCGCCTAGCGTGATCTGCGGCGCGGGGCGGTGGGGGCGTCGGGAGAGAAGGGCGTTGGCACTTTGCATGGCAGCAGTTTACGTGTTCTTATTTTGTTCTCAAGAGATTCGTCGCACCTTGCGTGTCAGCCCTTGCCTCGGATCGGTGCAATTGGTCAGGTACGTCAAAGAATTGCCCTCAAGAACAAGGTTCCGTCTGCCGTGATCCCGATTTTGCGCGCCACATTGGTTGCGATCTGGCTGGCTTTCCCAGCAAAGGCGGCTGACCTGAAGGTGTTCG
>NZ_JAEPMO010000257.1 GCF_017643905.1 Marivita sp. | reverse complement strand
TATACCAAAACCCGCTTGATCCCTTCTCGGTAGTCACACAATGGCAGACCTGGCCATAACAATATCAATCACTTAGACGATTTGCTGTCGAACTTGGCCGACCGGCACGGAAGCCCGGAGCGGCGGCACGAAGGCGAGCGTGGCCTCGCTGCCCAAAGGCGTCACATCGCCCGTCAGCTGATAAAGCCGCGTAGTGGCATCTCCGCCCAACTGGAAGAAATCCCCTGCGCGCAGACCAAGCCCCCAACCGGCCGTGCGCAAGGTGGAGGCTCCCGCAGCTTGCACCTCGGTCACGTAAGGATTGCCCGCTGCCAACGGCACCGCGATCGAGGGATCGGGGAAGAGGAACCGGCCCCGCAATCCACCAAGCGCGGTGAAGAAGGCCGAAAGCCGCCGAGCCTTCGCCCCTTGTGTCACCGCCATCTCGATCTGGTATTCCCACCAAGAGGCACCCCAGTCCTGGATCTGCGACGTGCCGGTAAAGGGCGAGCGGGCCTCGGCCACAGATGTCACCAAGCACCGTTCGAGCGAAGACACGAGCGTTAGAGGCAAGACAGGAATGGTCATTTCAGATCACCTGACCCCGGCGCCGCCCATCGGCCACGCTTTCTTTGGCGATGCGGGCGATCTCCGGGATCGCCGCGCGAAGGCGGGCGTCTATCTGCTCAGCCACACCTATTTGCGCCCCGCGCGCGTCGATGTTCACGGTCACGCCCGAGCCAGAACTGCCGCCCCGGCCATAGTCAGCCGCTTCGCGCCGGTTCAGCACCCGTTCCCCGCGCTGCAGGATCGTTGGGACCTCGTCGGGGCGCAGACCGGCCCAACCGCCAGAGTGCATGCGGGAAGCTCCAGCGAAGGCCATTGCCGGCACCGAGCGAGTGTGTCCCGATAACCCTACGATGCCGCCCGCATGCGAAACGGCCGCCGCGACGGACCCGCCGCCAAAGATGCCGGAGAGCGCCGAGGCGATGGGCCCCAGCACCGCGCGCTTGAACGACAGGACAGCCAAGTCCGCCAGGATCGACCGCACGAGGCTTTTGAAGTCGAACTTGCCGGTCTCGACGAAGCTCCGAAACGCGCTTTCCGCGCCACTGAAAGCGCCGGTCAGGGTTTCACCAAGACCCTTGCCCCAGTTCAGGGCGTCGGTGGCATAAGCCTGAAGGGCCTCCGAGACTGCACGCCAACCGGTGGCGATCCGATCTCCGGCACTTCCTGCCGCGCCACCAGCTCGGCCCATGGCGTCCGATACCCGATCCGCGGAGGCCGTGGCCTCATCCAGTGCCGCCGCGCCGTCTTCACCCGTGCCCGCAACGGCATCGCGAAGTGCACCCCAGGAAGTGAGTGGGGCTGTCGCTCCATTCGCAAGATCCGTGGCGGCACGCCGGTAAATATTGGCTGTTTCCAGTGCGTCCGCTGCAATGCCATCCAGCCCAAGGTCGGGAACAGTGAGTGGGTTGTCCTCAAAGGCCCGACGAAAGGCCTCTGCCGCAGCTGTTCCCGCATCCGCAGAGGCCCCAGAAAAGGGGTTTGTGATGTCGCCGAGATTGATCTCGCCGATTTGCCCGAAGGTCGTCTCGATGCCGACAGCCGCCAGCGCATCCCGAATGTTTCCAGTGAAGGCGTCGATCCTGCGGATAGCACCGTTCAGCATGGCCTCGATCCCGTCGAGCACGCGGTTGGCCGCCGAGAAAACCAGATCCCCGATCACATCCGGAAGGCGCGACCAAATTTCGCGCACGGCCAAAAGCGCGCCCTCGAAGGTGTTGGCGGTGGTGTTGCCAAAGGCGACCACACTCTCGATGGCTCCAGCCATGCCGGTCGCCGCATCGGCTTTGAGATCATAAAACATGGCTGTGGCACGCGACCCGGCCGCGTTGGCCCCCATCTTGATCCGGTCCCAGACCTCGACAGCGACATCTTTCAAAAGCCGCATGGCTTCACCAAAACCGCCTGTGCCGGAGGCGAGCCGCGTGAACCAATAGACCAGTTCCCCTGCGCCGACGATGAGGGCGCCGATGCCTGTGCGGATCAACGCGCCTTTCAGGACCACCAGCGTGGTGGCGAGCCCACGAACAGAGAGAGCGGCTACCGCCATGGCAGCTACCCAGCGGCCGGCGAGGAAGGTGGCAAAGGTCCCGGCGTAGATGGCCAGGCGATCAAGGTTGCTCAGCACCGTGTCAAAAGCCCGGCTGATCGGGCTGGTACTGGACGCAAGGGCGACAAACGCATTGGCCACTGCCTCCAGCGACGGGGCGAGCGCCACGGCAATCCGGTTGCGAACGCCGGTGAATACCTGGCCGATGCTGGCCAGCGCGAGTTCCGACCGGCGCATGGCTGTGATGGCATCAGCGTCGAGCACCGCGCCAAGCGCCTGTGCCTGTGCCCCGAGCCGGGTCATCTCTGCCCCGCCGTTTTGCAGTAGCGGGATCAGCCGCGTGGCGTCCGAGGCCATGGCCTCGAGATAGAAGGTCATCTCCTGTTGGCTGACGCCCGCGCGTTCGAGGCTGTCGACATAGAGCTGGAGCGCCTCCGGCCCGGAAAGGCGGGCGAACTGATCGGCCGTCACGCCAACCCGCGGCGCGATGTTCTCGAAGAAATCCGCCATCGGCCCGCCGCCGGTTTGTAGGAAATCCCCGACACGGTCGTTCACGTCCTTCAGGATATCCGCGAGCTTTTCTTGTTCGATGCCGACGGTGACCGAGGCCGCGGACCAGCGCTGGAAGACCTCCGGCGTGGCATTGGCCACCTGAGAAAGCTGGCCGATCTCATTAGCCGCTGCCACGGTTGAGCGGGTCATCGCGACAACGGCACCGGCCAAAGCAGTTGCGGCGGCGGTCGCCGCGATCCGCGCTCGGCGCGCGAAAGCGGCCATGCGAGTGTTCGCGAGTTCCATCTCACGGCTGAGACGGCCAAAGCCTCGCGATCCAGCCTCTCCAACGCCTTCCAATTCGGCGCGCACCTGTCGGCCGCCAGTCGCGGAAAGCCGGACGGAAACGCGCTTTTCTGCCATGGAAAGACGTCCTCAATGGATGACACCTCGTTCCCAATGGAAACGAGGTCAGGTCAGGCCTGATCCGGCCTGCGTTGTTTCGTTGATCTTGCGCACCATGACCGCCTCCATGGGCGGCAACAGTTCCGCGATGATGATGGGCGAAAGCCCGAGGGCCGCCCCAAGTTGCAGGGCCGCGCCCATATCCCAGCCGAGAACGGTGCCGCCACTCATCCCGCCGGCCACGCGCACCTGTCCACCGAGGCGCTGCACCAGATCCCAGATCTGCCAGCCCTCGAGGGTCATGGGTTGATGGAGAGTGCCTGGGCATTCCACACACGTAGGCGAACAAGCTGCGCAATACTCACCGCCCCCGCCGAATTCCCAGTCGGCGAGAGCGGTCAG
>NZ_JAEPMO010000155.1 GCF_017643905.1 Marivita sp. | reverse complement strand
GCCCATCCTCGAGGATCATCATGCTGAGCGCGCCATGGGGCGAGTGCTTTTCCGAGCCCAGCACCTGCGTGACATAATTCAAATGCCAGCGGAATTCGCCGAACGTGCCGCAGATCAGACTGTCGGCCTCTTCGCGATGCACCATGACCGCGCCGATCGCGGTGGTGTTGGTGCGCATGATCGCGCGGGCCAGATCCGGCGTCACGCCGCGCCGCGCCATGATCCGGTGATAGGTTTCCCAATAGTCGCGGTAGCGCGGGTCGTTTTCCGGGTTCACCAAGGTGAAATCCCGCTCGGGTCTGATCTCAAGGCCCAACCTTTCGCAGCGCGACGCGATCACGTCGGGTCGACCGATCAGGATCGGGGTCTCCGTGGTCTCTTCCAGAATCGCCTGTGCTGCTCGCAGCACCCGTTCATCCTCGCCTTCGGCAAAGACGATTCTGCGCGATCCTGTAGCCGCCGCTTCAAACACCGGACGCATGAGCATCGCGGATTTGTAGACGCTGGCATCCAGCTTGGCTTTATATGCCTTCAGATCCTCGACCGGGCGCAGCGCAACTCCGGATTCCATCGCGGCCTGAGCGACTGCGGTCGACACCACGCCGGAGAGCCGTGGATCAAAAGGTTTCGGGATCAGGTAATCCGCACCAAAAGTCAGTTGCTCGCCGCGATAGGCCGCTGCCGCCTCGGCGCTTGTGGTCGCGCGGGCCAGCTTGGCGATCCCTTCGACACAGGCGATCTGCATCGCGTCGTTGATCTCGGTCGCGCCCACGTCCAGCGCCCCCCGGAAGATGAACGGGAAGCAGAGCACGTTATTGACCTGGTTGGGAAAATCGCTGCGCCCGGTCGCCATGATGGCACCCGGTGCAACCTCGCGCACCTCGTCGGGCAGGATCTCAGGCGTTGGATTGGCCAGGGCAAAGATGATCGGGCGCTCCGCCATGCGGGCCACCATTTCAGGCTTCAGAACTTTCGGTCCGCTCAGCCCGAGGAACAAATCCGCCCCGTCGACCACGTCATCCAGCGTACGCAGGTCGCTCTTCTGAGCAAACGCCGCTTTTTGAGGGTTCATATCCTCGGCCCGGCCTTCATAGACCAATCCATGAATATCGCATAGCCAGATGTTCTCGCGCTTCACCCCCAGTTTCACCAGCATGTTGAGGCAGGCAATGCCCGCAGCCCCACCGCCGGTAGAGACGATCTTGATGTCCTCGAACGCTTTGCCCGCCACGTGCAGTGCGTTTGTGGCAGCCGCGCCCACCACAATCGCCGTTCCGTGCTGGTCGTCGTGGAAAACGGGGATATTCATCCGCTCGCGGCACAGTTTTTCGACGATGAAACAGTCCGGTGCCTTGATGTCCTCAAGGTTGATTGCACCAAAGGTTGGTTCCAGCGCACAGACGATGTCGGCCAGTTTTTCCGGATCGCTCTCGTTCACCTCTATGTCGAAACAGTCGATGTTTGCGAATTTCTTGAACAGAACCGCCTTGCCTTCCATCACCGGCTTGGACGCCAAAGCGCCGATATTGCCCAGACCAAGCACCGCCGTGCCGTTCGACACAACCGCCACAAGATTACCCCGCGCGGTGTAACGCGCAGCATTGGTCGGGTCGGCCTTGATCTCAACACAGGCTTCGGCCACGCCGGGGCTGTAGGCGCGGGCCAGATCACGGCCATTCGCCAATGGCTTGGTGGCGCGGATTTCAAGCTTACCGGGCTTGGGATGTTCGTGATAAAAAAGGGCCGCCTGACGCAGCGTTTCGTTGGTGTTGTCCGACATGAATCCCGTCCCGCTCAGATTTGGTTTAGGGTTAAACCTTTTGCGAGCGGAGGGAAAGAGCGCCAGTTACCCCTGCGGCAAGAAACTCATTTCAAGTACTCTTCAAGATGCGCGATGCGCCGCTCTGCCTGTCTCCGGGTCAGGCTGCCATCAAAGGGTTCATCTGCTGCGCTGGCCAATTCACGCAGCTTGATCGCTTGCCGTTCAGTCATTTCCTCTTCGGGGTCGGGGCCAAGTCCGACTGCCGGATCAAGGCTCACACTGTTCTGAATGGGCATGGTCACCTCTTGTGTCGAAAAGAAAACGCAAACGCTGCGTTTCCGGTTCCCACGAGCCCTTGCAATCAGGCGCGTGGCCCCGCAATCATGTGGGTCTGAAATCGGGAGCGGGGTCACGATGGAACTGAAAGAGGCGGCGCGGGCAGTTCGGGAAAACGCATACGCGCCCTATTCGAATTTCAAGGTTGGTGCAGCGCTCCTGGCCGATGATGGCCGCGTCTATGTCGGCTGCAATGTCGAGAACGTGGCTTATCCCGAAGGCACCTGTGCCGAGGCCGGAGCCATTGCCGCGATGATCGCCTCGGGGGCGCACAGGATCGTTGAGGCGTATGTGATCGCTGACAGCCCAGACCCCGTGCCTCCATGTGGCGGGTGCCGCCAAAAACTGTCCGAATTTGCAGCACGCGATGTGGCAGTGACGCTGGCCACCACCGATGGTTCCGAATTCAAGACCACCGTCGGAAACCTGCTGCCGGGCGCGTTCGACGCAGGGCACATGGACCGCACCTGATGGATGCACGGGCCATCATCGCCACCCTGCGCAAAGGAGGGACGCCTGACGCCGCTGCGCTGGCTTGGTTCGCGGAAGGGCTGGCAGATGGATCAGTCAGCGATGCGCAGGCTGGGGCATTTGCCATGGGCGTGTGCCTAAACGGATTGGGGGACACCGGCCGTGCAGCCCTGACCGCTGCCATGCGCGACAGTGGTAAGGTGTTGCGGTGGGATCTCGACGCACCCGTGCTCGACAAACACTCGACCGGCGGGGTGGGCGATTGCGTCAGCCTGATCCTGGCACCTGCGCTGGCAGCTTGCGGGGTCTACGTCCCGATGATTTCAGGTCGGGGCCTTGGTCATACGGGCGGCACACTCGACAAGCTGGAATCAATCCCTGGATTTCGAACCACCCTGACCGAGGACCAGTTCCGCCAGGTCGTGTCCAAAGTCGGCTGCGCCATTGTCAGCGCCAGCGCAGACATCGCCCCTGCGGACAAGCGGCTTTATGCGATCCGCGATGTGACCGCGACGGTGGAAAGCCTTGATCTGATCACCGCCTCGATCCTGTCCAAGAAACTCGCCGCAGGTCTCGAAGGCTTGGTGCTCGACGTGAAATGCGGCTCTGGCGCGTTCATGAAATCGCAGGATGACGCCCGCGCCCTGGCCCGTGCCTTGGTCGATACGGCCAACGCCACCGGCTGCCCGACCTCTGCGCTTATCACCGACATGTCGCAACCCTTGGCCCCCAGCCTTGGCAACGCGCTCGAAGTTATCGACGTGATGCGCGTTCTGACCGGGGCGGCGTCTGGCCGCTTGCTGGACCTGACCGTCGCTTTGGGTGGCGCTCTGCTTGAACAATCCGGGATCGGCGATGGCACCAAAAAGATCGCTCAAGCCATCGCCAGTGGCGCCGCCGCCGAGAAATTTGCAGCCATGGTCTACGCGATGGGTGGCCCGGTGCATTTCGTCGAGGACTGGGTCCGTTTCCTGCCAGAAGCGCCCGTGATCCGTGAAGTCACTGCCACCACATCCGGCACCGTCACCACCATCGACGGCGAAGCCTTGGGCCTGACCGTTGTTGCGCTGGGCGGGGGACGCCAAGTGGAAACGGATGTGGTCAATCCCTCTGTTGGGCTCAGCGATGTGGTCTCTATCGGGGACCGGGTGACGAAAGGTCAACCGCTTGTCCGCATCCACGCCGCACGGGAAAGCCAGGCGGATGAGGCCGAACTGGCCGTTCGCGCCGCAATTACCTTGGGTGACGGTACGGCCTCACCGCCCAAGTTGGTGCTGGAGCACATCACATGAGCCGTGCGTTCCTTGTGGTGATGGATTCCGTCGGAATCGGCGGTGCGCCGGACGCCGACCAGTTCTTCAACGGCACTGTCCCTGACACCGGGGCAAACACGCTTCTCCACATCGCCCAAGCCTGCGCGGCGGGACAGGCCGAAGAGGGGCGCACCGGCCCGCTGCACCTGCCGACGCTCGACGCTCTGGGTCTTGGCCGCGCTGTCGAACTGGCCAGCGGAGAGGCCGCTCCGAACCTCACCGCAAGACCCACAGGGCGCTGGGGCGCTGCAACTGAGCTGTCCAAGGGCAAGGATACCCCCTCGGGTCACTGGGAACTCGCGGGCCTGCCTGTGCCGTGGGACTGGACCTATCTGCCCGACACCGTGCCCTCCTTTCCAGACGACATCACCCAACGCATCTGCGACCTCGCAGGCACGGACGGCATCCTCGGCAATTGCCACAGCAACGGCGTCCGGGTGATCGAAACCTTCGGCGCGGAACATTTGCGCACCGGAAAACCCATCTGTTACACCTCTGCCGACAGCGTGGTTCAGATCGCCGCGCATGAAGAGGCGTTTGGCCTCGACCGACTGTTGAAGCTCTGCCAAGACCTCGCGCCGATGTGCCACGGCCGTCGTATCGGTCGCGTGATCGCACGGCCCTTTGTCGGGCAAGAGGGCAGCTTTGAACGCACCACCAACCGGCGAGACTATGCGATCGCACCGCCCGAACCCGTGCTCACAAACTGGGTGCAGGACGCCGGGCAAGCGGTCATCGGCATTGGCAAAATCGGCGACATCTTCTCGATGGCGGGCATCGACACGGTACACAAAGGGTCGGATGCTCGGTTGATGGCGCATCTCGCGCATCAGATCGACACCGCCCCCGAAGGCGCACTGATCTTTGCAAACTTCGTCGAATTCGACAGCAAATATGGCCACCGCCGCGATGTGTCCGGCTATGCCCGCGCGCTCGAATGGTTTGATGCCAAGTTGGCCAAACTGCTGCCAAAGCTGAAACCCGATGACCTGTTGCTCATCACGGCGGATCATGGCAACGACCCCACGTGGACTGGCACGGACCACACCCGCGAACGGGTACCTGTGCTGATCGCCGGGACAGGCGAGGGCGAGATTGGGCATGTCGGGTTCGTCGACGTGGCGGCCAGCATCGCCAAACATCTGGGCGTGGCGTCAAAAGGATCGGGGCGGAGTTTCCTGTGATGGATGAAGAAGAACGCGAGCGTCTGAGCCGTCCGATGGACGAAGAACAGCTAGATCGCATCATGCGCCTGCCCAAGGTCGAACTGCACCTGCACCACGAAGGCGCGGGCCCACCTGCGTTCATCAAAGGGTTGGCGAAAGAAAAATCCGTCAATCTCGATGGCGTGTTCAAACCCGATGGCAGTTACGCCTTCCGGGATTTCGTCCATTTCCTCAGCGTGTATGAAGCCGCTACAAGCGTGCTCAAATCGCCCGAGGATTACGGCCGTCTGACCAAAGCCGTGCTTGAAGAAAGTGCCGCAAACGACGTGGTCTATTCCGAAACCTTCCTGTCACCGGATTTCTGTGGCGGTAGCGACGTGGGCGCATGGCGCGAATACCTGCACGCGATCAAGGACGCCGCCGACGAGGCCGAACGCGACCACGGGATCATTCTGCGCGGCATCGTCACCTGCATCCGCCATTTCGGCCCGGAAAAGGCCAAGGCTTCGGCGCTGTGTGCGGCAGAAACAGCAGGCGACTGGATTGTCGGCTTCGGCATCGCCGGTGATGAAATGAAGGGTAAACCCAAGGACTTCGCCTACAGCTTTGACATGGCACGCGAAGCCGGGTTGCGCCTGACGGCCCATGCCGGGGAATGGGGCGGCGCGCAATCGGTGCGCGACGCGGTGGACGATCTCAAGGTCGAACGCATCGGCCACGGTGTCCACGCGATCAACGATCTCGCGCTTGTGGACAAGCTTGTGGAGAACGAGATTACCCTCGAAGTTTGCCCGGGTTCCAACGTGACCCTCGAAGTTTGCCCGGGTTCCAACGTGACCCTCGAAGTTTACCCGAGCCTTGCTGCACACCCGATTGAAAAACTGCGCAAACGTGGGGTGAAGGTCACGGTCTCTACCGACGATCCGCCGTTCTTTCACACCACGATGCGTGACGAATATGTCAATCTTGCCCGCACCTTCCGCTGGGACGAAGATGTATTTTCAGAACTGAACGACACCGCCGCCCGCGCGGCCTTCTGCGACGAGGACACGCGCACCCGTGTCCTGAAACGACTGGAGCGCACATGACCCAACATTTGACCATCGTTGACCACCCGCTTGTTCAGCACAAACTGAGCCTGATGCGCGAGAAGGACACTTCGACAAAATCGTTCCGCCAATTGCTGCGCGAAATCAGCCACTTGTTGGCCTACGAGGTGACGCGCAACCTGCCGCTGACCACCAAGAAAATTGAAACCCCGCTCTGCGAAATGGACGCGCCGGTGATCGACGGAAAGAAGCTTGCGCTGATCTCGATCCTGCGGGCGGGCAACGGGTTGCTCGACGGTATCCTCGAACTGATCCCCGCCGCGCGGGTCGGCTTTGTCGGCCTCTACCGTGACGAGGAAACGCTCAAACCGGTGCAGTATTACTTCAAGGTCCCCGCGCAACTCGAAGACCGGATTACGATTGTCGTCGATCCCATGCTCGCCACCGGCAACAGCTCTGCCGCCGCCATCGACCTCGTCAAGAATGCGGGGGCCAAGAACATCATCTTCCTCTGCCTGCTCGCCGCCCCCGAAGGTGTGGCCCGCATGAAAGAGGCGCACCCGGACGTTCCCATCGTCACCGCCGCGCTGGATTCGCACCTCAACGAACTGGGCTACATCGTGCCGGGACTGGGCGATGCGGGCGACCGGATGTTCGGGACGAAATAGCCCTTTACACCCAATCACCTGACGGGCAGTCTTCCTGCACATCTGTGGGGACAGACAAATGATTGTGTACCGTATCAAAGCTGCGGCCGCCCTGGCCGCGCTTCTCGTTTCAACGATTTCCGTATCGGCTCAGGGCTTGCAGGTCACGCCACCTGCCGAAGTGCCTCCTGCCAGCTATGACGCCCGGCTATATGTCGACAGCAGGGGCTGCGTCTATGTCCGCGCAGGCGTCGATGGCGCGGTCAACTGGGTGCCCCGCGTCGGGCGGGACCGGCAACCGATCTGCGGTCAGACCCCGAGCCTCGTCCGTTCTGCGCCTGCGCCGGTTGTCGTGGCTGAAGCACAGCCGGTCATCATCACCCCGCAGCGCATCATCACGCCGCAACGGGCCGTGCCGATGGTTTCTAACCGGACTGTCCAAGCGCAGAAATACAGCCAGCCGCAGCCCCGCGTTTACGAAGAACGCATCGTGCCCAAACATGTCTACGATGCGCAGGGCAACACGTTGCCCAAAGTGCCCAAGGGTTACAAACCCGCGTGGGAAGATGACCGCCTCAACCCACACCGCGCGCACATGACCCGGCAGGGCTATCGCGCGACACAAGAGATCTGGAGTAACACCGTACCACGGCAGCTGTTGACCAAGGATCAGAAGATCAAGGAACCGGTCATTGTCGGGCGCGGCAAGGGACTTGGCCACTGATCACTCGCCGCAGATCCCCTGCAGGCGCAACCAATCCGCATCGCTAAGGACGGGGCGCGTCTCTTTGCCTGACATCGGATCGGCCTCGATCAATTGGAGGGTCGTTTCGCCGGTGATATCAACGGCATAGGCATAGGGTGTCGTCCGCAGGTTCGCCATTTCGAAACCTGCGATGATCACATCGTTCGACAGTTTGGCGGGCGTTCGCGCCAAGAGGTATTCGCTGTATCGGTCGAGATCCGCATCCGCCATCTCGCCAGTGGTGAGCAGACGCAGGCTCGACCAGAGACCCGTTTCGATCAGCATTTCCTCCAGCGGATCCTGCGTGAGCGCGCGCAGCCGTTCGGTCAGGACATAGCCCGCCGTCACATCCGGTTCTTCCGGGTCTTCGATCAGAGCCCGGTTCAGCAGAATACGTCCGCCCGGGAGATGTGCCGTCTCAGTGACGCCACCGGGCAGCACAACCAAGGCACCGCGCTGCGCCGGTCCCAACACGCGCGAGGCCAGCCGTCGCAACGGTTCGCGGGCATCCCGCGTCATGCAGGCCTGACCGGAAATCCGCATGATCCGTGCCAATAGGGCATCCCCGATCTCGACCCGCTTGACCGCAGGCACCACTTGCACGGTGTGTCGCAGCAGCGCATCGGGCAGCCAGAACAGGATTGCCCCAATCACCGAAGCCGCGATCAGCCCCGTCATCCAGAACCGCAGCTTGCCCGGTTTCGGGCGCGTCCTGTCGATGGCGGTTCGGATCCGCTCGATCGCTTCGATCATCTGCGCGCCGTCCTCGCCGAATTCGAGCGTTTCGCCCGGATCGCCGTCAGGATGATAAATCGCGGGCATCTGCCCCTTGTTTGCACGCGCCACCGCCGCAACCGACCAATGCGCCAGCACGTTTTCCCGCAGATCAAGGATCGTCAGAGAGGCATCGCCCAAGGACACGATCACGTCCTTGCGCTGGTCGGTGGGCGTTGCACGCCAGACACCTTCGGCCTCCAGCCGTTGAAATTCCTTCAGCGCGGTCATGCGGGCTGCTCTGCCTCGTTGATTATGGGGTAGGGTACACCCGTGTGGCCTTTCGCGCAATGCGGCAGGGGCTTTCCCCGCGCTTGCACGAGGTATGCCATCTTGGACAGTGGTTGGTTGCAATGCCTTGGCCGGCCATCGCCGCGGATGCAGGCTTGGGCAGAGTTATTGCTTTCGGGAAAACTTGCACGGTTTTAAGGTGCGGACAGACGAGATTGGTTCCGTCGATCCAGCTTGACCGGAGGTTCTGCCATGAAGCCACTCACATTCGCCGCGTGCCTTGTGCTCTGGAGCGCGGGATCTGCCATCGCGGACCCGGCCACCGAATGCGGTGGCAGCAGCCAGGTCGAGATCGGCAATTGCGTGGCCGACACGCTTGCGCCGGTGGACGCAACCATCGAGATTTATCTGGGGTTTGCAAAGTCTTCCGCGGAATAGCTGGACGGGATCACTGGTCGTGTGGTCACGGTGCCCGCGCTCGACGCCGCACAGGCCGCGTGGTCAGCCTATCGCGATGCACAATGCGAATATGTCGGTGCAACCTTTGGCGGCGGCTCGGGTACGGGGATCGCGATCAATGCCTGCAAGGTGGAACTGGGCCGCGCGCGGGCGGCCGAGCTGATGCGCTATATCCAGTAAGCGAAAACCGCTGGCTCAAAGCGCCTTGGCCCGCTCCCGCAACTGGAACTTCTGGATCTTGCCGGTCGACGTTTTCGGCAACTCCTGGAACACCACCTTCTTGGGTGTCTTGAACCCGGCCAGTTTGGTGCGCGCAAAGGCGATCAGTTCTTCCTCGGTGGCGCTGTGGTTGCCTTTCAGCTCCACAAAGGCGCAAGGCACTTCGCCCCATTTCTCGTCCGGCTTGGCGACCACGGCACACAGTAGCACCGCATCATGCGCCATCAGGCAGCCTTCGACCTCGACGGATGAGATGTTCTCGCCGCCCGAGATGATGATGTCCTTCGCGCGATCCGCAATCTGGCAGTAATTGTCCGGGTGCATCACCGCGATGTCGCCGGAATGGAAATGCCCGCCTTCAAAGG
>NZ_JAEPMO010000014.1 GCF_017643905.1 Marivita sp. | reverse complement strand
CTGGCGGCTGCCATCCATGGTGAAGCGCACCCCGCGCAAGGCGCTGACCAAGGCCATCGCGTCGACGATGGTCTCCACATCGGATTTCAGCCTGATATCAGACGAGGAGACGAAGTTCGGGGCCGTGACGACGCCGGTGAAGGTCGCGCCAGCGAGCGCAGCCTTCGCCGCGATCGCCGCGTCGTAATCCGCCGCCGACTTGGTCGCCATGGTCCCGAGCCCGAGGTTCGTGCGTGCCACGGCGGTGTTCGCGAGCCCCGCCAGATTGCCGGCCGCATCGAGAAGCGCGTCCCAGCCCGTGTTCGTGGCGTTCCGGCGACGCAGAACCGGCGGAGAGACCGAGGTATCGACCCAGAGCATGCCAGCCGTGGTTGCCGTTGGCGCCAAGGCCCCCGCACTCGTCGATTGCAGGGCCGCGATCACCTCATTGATGCGCGCCCGAACGGCCGCGCCCGCGTCGTTGGCGATCACGAAGCTGGATGTCTGGGGCATTACGCGACCTTATCGGCATAGAGCCGCAATTGGCTGACGATGGGCGTGTAGGACGCATCCTTCGTCGTGAGAAACGCCCGCGCCTCTACCGCGCGGGCTTCGATTTCGTGGTTGTCGAGACGACCCCAGGGGCCCCAGTTGGGCGATGCGGCCGGATCGTCGTCGGTCTCGCGGATCTCGAAGAGCACGTCGATTTCTGCACCGGCCGATCCGTCAAAGTCGGCCCATGTGTCCATCAGCGCGGTGCGGGCATCGATGCGGTCATTCAACGCGAGTGCCGCCACGCCGATTTCCGAGCGCAGTCGCACGCGCTTCACGGCGCCAAGATCAAGACCGGCGGCAAAGGCGTATTGGCCGTCCATCGTGCTGACCTGCGTCACACCATTCGCGGTCGCCGTGGCGAGCGTCAGGTTCGAACCCGTAACCTGTAGCCCTGATTTCGGGCCGACGAAGCCGGGATCAGCCTGCAGGAAGTCCAAAGTCGAGAAGGCAAGCACCTGCGCGCCCTTGGTTGAGACCCTGGTTTCAGGACCGGCACGGCCGCCGCTGTCCTCGGCGCGCACCAGGTAGGTGCCAGGTTTCAGAGGCACGACGGCGATGGCTTCGCTGCCGGAGACCCGGTCCATCGAATAGCTGTCGGACCAGGTGGCCGTCGCTTCCTTGGAATGCCGGATGACGATGTTGCCGCCCACGCGAACATCGGGATCGGCCGAGCGGGTCCATTTCAGGATCGCAAGGCCGCCGGCCGTTTGGAGCGTCACATTCTCGAGCTGTGCTGGCGGGGCAGTTAGCCCGAGGATCTCTGCCTCGGTCCGTTGCCAAGGCGAAGAAACGCCCAGAACCGAGATCGCTTTTACCCGGAAAGCCCAAGCCCCCGGCGCGATGTCGCGAATTTCAAGCGCAGTTCCGTCGGTGCGGCCATAGTCGATCCAGTCGGCCCCGCCAGAAAGTTTGCCCTGCAGCTGATAGGCCGCGACAAACCCGGAAGGTGCCGCCTCCCAACTGATTTTCGCGAGCACCTTCAGCCCCCCGCCGTCCCGCGTCACATAGAGGTCCTCGGTGACCTGCGGTGCGCCGGGTGCCGGGATGTCGTAAGCATTGGGCAGCGCCGTCCGTGGGGCAGCTGCGTAGATCTGCTGCTCGGACGCCGACCAGTCATAGACCAATGGCGAGGTCTCGCGCAGGACCAGTTCCGGCAGGAGCAGTGCGCCATCGCCCGAGGCCGTCAAATCGAGGCTCACCCCATGCACCTCGAAGGGTTTGGCGGCAAAGCCCCAGCGGGCGTAGGACAGCGTCACCACATCTCCGACGGTGGCCGCCCAAGCCGAAAGCTTGCCCGAGAGCCGCACCGTCATCTGCCGTCGCGCGCGTTCAAGTTCGATCTTTGCAAGCCGCTGCGCCATCGAGGCAGAGATCGTGAAGGGCAGCGAGATATCGCGCCATTTCCGCTCACCGCCGTCCTCTGCGAGGTAAACATCCGAGGCGTAAGCCGGGAAGTCATCCGGCTGCCAATCGTTCTCGGGGCTGACGAACTGTCCGCGCACGCCGTTGAAGTTCGACGACATCGTGACGCGTGTCGCCAAGGTCAGCCCGCCTTCGCGGACATGGTCCGAGGTCAGCGCGACATCCGGCGCGCGCCACGCCCCCGCGTGGATACGCCAGGCCCCGCCCGAGAAGGCGCAGCGCCCGGCGAAGGACGACAGCATCCCCTCGATGATCGTCTTCGGGACCTCCGAGAGGGTGATCACCCCATTGCAGGCGTAACGCGGTTCGAACCCGCCACCCGCGAGTGGGACGGTCTCGTCACAGATATTGGCGGCTTCCACGAGGGACATCTCGTCGATCCCGTCTGGCTGGCCGATGCGCGCGCCAATGCCCCAGGTCGTGTTGGCCATATAGTCGGCAAGGCAGAGGGCGGGGTTCTCGGAATAGCCTGCGGTTTGCGTCCGCGGGTCCCAGATATCGTCCTTGCCCTCCAGATCCACCGTGATGTTTGGGATCCCGCCCGGGAAGGCATCCTGATCATAGGTGAGGCGCAGCCGGATCGCAGCACAGCCCCGCAGCCGATGGTTTTCCGTCCATTTGTCGGGCAGCGCGGATTTCAGGCCCGCGAAGGCGGTCTGGTTGGCGGCGCCCAGTTTCTTTTCGACAACGACCTTTCCGGCCCAGCGCCCCTGCGCGGTCCCGGCGGCATTCACCGCCACTTCGCCTTCAAAATAGATGGCCCCGATCGATTTGACCCGATGCGTGGCCAGCACGATCACCAGATCGAGGAACTTGTTGTCCGACCCCGAGGAGTGCAGGAAGACGATGACCCCGCCCTTGCGGGTGCGGCCATAGACGAGATCGCGCGGCACCACGGGCTCGCGGATCGTCACCGTCCGCGGCTGCATCGTCGTCTGCGGTTTCGGCATCAGGGCCTGCGCCGCATAAGACAGAAGCAGCGTCCCGCCGATCCGCAAGAGTGCCGCGCCAATTCCGCCTGCAGCCAGTACGCCGCTGATCGCCCCCGCGATCGCGGTGACGGCTGTCACGATGAAGGGCATGAATTGGGTCCGTATTTAGATGGGCCAGGCAAGCCGGCAAGAGGTGAGCGGTACGGTCACGAGGCCCTCCGGCGCCATGCCAACGGCCGAGGCCCCGTTGCAAATGCCAAACCCAAGGCCGGTATCGGCCAGTACGATGTCGCCGCGTTGCGCAAGCAGAACGGCTTGGCGTGGTTCTCCCAAAAGGGAGCTGCCCATCTCCTCGAGCGAGGCCCAGCCCAGGCGGCGCATCACACGCTCGCCGCCGAGCGCGGTGGTGTAGCGCCCGCGCCAGAGGGCCGCGATGTCCTCACCGCCGGTCAGTATCATGCGGACCTCAAAAGCGAAGGTCGGGCAGTCATGAACGCCCCAAACGAAAGGCTTTGCCCGTGCGGTATCGATCGCTGCTGCAAGCAGGCGTTCCCAGTGGTCAACGCGAGTCATGTCTATCCACGCCCCCAGGTGATTTCGCGGTCCTGGATCGCTGTCACGTATTCGAATCCGAGATCGCCCGGGAACAAGACCTGCTGGCTTTCATGGGTGTAGCGCCAGGTTCGCGCCACGGTCAGGTCGATCAACCGGCTTTCATAGCTGATGGTGATCGTGCAGGTGTCGGCGTCATCCTTGATTTCCGGGACGTCGAGCCGGCCCGAAAAGGCCTGAACCGGATCGGCAATGATGCTGCCATTCTCGGCCAGAAGCCCCAGCCAAATTCGTCCGGGCAGGCCCTGGCGCGCTTCCTCGATCGCCATTTGAACAAGGTCCAGTGGCACGCCGGACAGCGACACCGCCGTGCCGCCCGCCACGACCTCTCCGGTTTCATCGAGCGAGCCAAGGCCCAAGAGCGACCCAGCCCCAGCCCAGCTTTGACCGTTCCAACTGACCTCTCCCAGCCCCGACCAGATACGCACCCAGCCCGTGGCGAACTGCCCTTCGAAGAAGATGACGAGTCGAAGGCTTTGATCAGCCAGCGCAGTGGCAAAAGCGACGGTAAGATCGCGGCTCATCAGAGGACCTCCCGCGCTGAAATCGTGAAGCGATGCTGATCCGCCCGGCCGATGACTGAGGGAACCGGTGACGTCAGCCGCAAAAGAACCGACGGGGCATCAAGGCCGAGCAGCGTTCCGACCGGAACGGAGGCCCGGAGCGGCGGCACGAAGGCGAGCATCGCCTCACTGCCGATGGGCGTCACATCCGCCGTCAGCTGATAAAGCCGGGTGGTGGCATCCGAACCCAGCTGTAAGAAATCCCCCGCGCGAAGCCCAAGTCCCCAACCGGCCGTGCGAAGGGTGGATGCCCCAGCGACCTGCGCCTCGGTGACATAGGGATTGCCCGCCGCCAACGGCACCTCGATCGAGGGATCGGAGAACAGGAATCGGCCCCGCAGTCCACCAAGGGCGGTGAAGAAGGCCGAAAGCCTCCGGGCCTTGGCCCCTTGGGTCACTGCCATCTCGATCTGGTATTCCCACCAGGAGGCACCCCAGTCCTGGATCTGGGACGTGCCAGTGAACGGCGAGCTCGCCTCGGCCACAGACGTGACCAGTCGCCGCTCGAGCGAGGACACAAGCGTCAGCGGCAAAACAGGAATGGCCATCTCAGATCACCTGACCTCGGCGTCGGCCATCAGCCACGCTTTCCTTGGCGATGCGGGCGATCTCTGGGATCGCCGCGCGAAGGCGCGCGTCGATCTGCTCGGCCGCGCCAATCTGTGCCCCGCGCGCGTCGATGTTCACGGTGACGCCCGCGCCAATGCTGCCGCCCCGACCATAGTCCGCCGCCTCGCGCCGGTTCAGCACCCGCTCCCCGCGCTGCAGGATCGTCGGGACCTCGTCGGGGCGGAGACCAGCCCAACCGCCGGAATGCATCCGCGTCGCAGCAGCAAAGGCCATCGCAGGCACCGAGCGACTATGTCCGGAAAGCCCAACGATACCGCCCGCATGCGAGACGGCCGCCGCAACGGACCCGCAGCCAAAGATGCCGGAGAGCGCCGAGGCGATGGGCCCCAGCACCGCGCGCTTGAACGACAGAACCGCAAGGTCCGCCAGGATAGAGCGCACGAGGCCCTTGAAGTCGAATTTACCCGTTTCAACAAAGCTCCGGAACGCGCTTTCCGCACCGCTGAAGGCGCCGGTCAATGTTTCGCCAAGGCCCTTGCCCCAGTTCAGCGCATCCGTGGCGTAGGCTTGAAGGGATTCCGACACGGCAAGCCACCCGGTGGCGACCCGTTCGCCAGCGCTCCCGGCTGCACCACCAGCTCGGCCCATGGCATCCGATAGGCGATCTGCAGAGGCCGTGGCCTCATCTAGCGCCGCCGCGCCTTCTTCACCCGTGCCCGCAACAGCATCGCGAAGTGCGCCCCAAGAGGTGAGTGGGGCTGTCGCGCCATTGGCGAGGTCCGTGGCGGCACGCCGGTAAATATTGGCTGTTTCCAGGGCATCCGCCGCAATGCCATCAAGGCCAAGGTCAGGGGCCGAGAGCGGGTTGTCCTCGAAGGCTCGGCGAAAGGCATTTGCCGCTGCCGTTCCAGCATCTGCGGAGGCCCCGGCAAACGGGTTCGGGATGTCATCGAGACTGATTTCGCCGATCTGACCAAAGGTCGTCTCGATCCCGACCGCCGCCAGCGCATCGCGAATTCGACCCGTGAACGCGTCAATCCTGCGGATTGCGCCGTTCAGCATGGCTTCGATCCCGTCAAGCATGCGGTTTGCAGCCGAGAAGACCAGATCCCCGATCACATCCGGCAAGCGCGACCAAATCTCGCGCACGGCCAAAAGTGCGCCCTCAAACGTGTTGGCGGTGGTGTTGCCGAAGCTAACGACGCTCTCGATGGCGCCGGCCATGCCTGAAGCGGCATCAGCCTTCAGATCGTAGAACATGGCTGTGGCCGCGGCCCCAACGCTTGATGCCCCCATCTTGATCCGGTCCCAGACCTCGACTGCGACGTCCTTCAAGAGGGCCATGGCTTCGCCAAAGCCGCCTGCACTGGAGGCCAACCGGGTGAACCAATAAACCAGCTCGCCCGCGCCGACGATCAGGACGCCAATGCCGGTGCGGATCAAGGCGCCTCTGAGCACCACCAGCGTAGTGGCGAGCCCGCGCACTGACAGCGCCGCGGCAGCCATCGCCGCGACCCAGCGTCCTGCAAGGAAGGTGACAAAGGTGCCAGTATAGATCGTCATGCGCTCAAGATTGGCAAAAAGACCCTGAATGGCCTGGCCCAACGGACCACTGACCCGCGCAAGCCCTGCCAAGACCCCAGCCACGCGCTCAAGCGCCGGGGCTGCCGCGACCGCAAGCTGGTTTGATACGCCCCGCCAGATCAGCCCCAAACGCGAGATCGCATCATTGGTCTGCTCGATCTGATCCGCATCCTGCTCGGACACAATGACGCCGAAGTCGCGCATATCCTGCGTCGCCTGACGCAAGGCCGCGCTGTCGATACGCGCCATGGCGATGGAGCCTTCCTCGCCAAAGAGCTGTCCTGCAACAGCCGCCTGCTGCGCCGCAGGCACAAAGGCTTCAATGGCCGTGTTGATCGCTGCCACACGCTCATCAAGTGGCATCGCCATCAGATCGACGGCTGATAGCCCAAGTTGGTCAAGCGCAGCGATGGCAGGCCCGGTTCCTGCAGCCGCCTGGCTGAGGCGTCGCGTCAGATCCTTGGTGGCTTGCTCAATCCCCGACATCGAGACCCCGGCAAGTTCGCCCGCCCGCTCCAGAACCTGGATCGAGGCCACCGTAGTATCGAGCGATTGCGCAAGTTTGGCCTGGGCGTCGATGCTTGAGAGCCCGTTGCGCACCATGGCAACACCTGCCGCGGCAACCGCAGCGGCTGCGGCGGCCGCGGCAATCTGCGCCCGGCGCGCGAAGGCCGCCATGCGCGCATTGGCCTGGTCCATCTCGCGCGACAGGCGCCCCATGCCGCGGCTACCCGCCTCGCCGACACCTTCCAACTCGGCACGCACTTGGCGCCCGCCGGTCGCGGAGAGGCGGACGGATACCTTCTTCTCAGCCATGACGGTGTTCGATCTCTTCGTTTGTCTTGCGCACCATCACCGCCTCGATGGGCGGCAGCAGTTCTGCGATGATCAGGGGCGAAAGCCCGAGGGCTGCGCCAAGTTGCAGGGCAGCGCCCATGTCCCAGCCGAGGATAGCGCCGCCACTCATGCCGCCCACGACGCGCACCTGTCCGCCGAGGCGCTGTACCAGATCCCAGACCTGCCAGCCTTCCAAAGTGAGAGGTTTGTGCAGGGTCCGTGGGCATTCCGCGCACATAGAGGTGCACGCCGCGCAATAGTCGCCGCCCCCGCCGAACTCCCAGTCGGCGAGAGCGGTCAGGCGTTTTTTTCCGCTTCCAGAATGAGCGCGCCCGCGATGTATTTCGTCTGGAACGCCTCGAAGATCGGCCAGAGTTCCAGAAGCGCGTCGATGCCCTCAGGCGTCAGCGGCAGCGGGTTGTCGTCCTCGTCGCCAATCCCATCCCAATCCTTGACGACGATGCGCGCCACCGCTTTTGCAACGATGCGCGCGAGATCGTCGTTGGAATGGGCCGCATCGCTGTCCGCTTCCACCGCCGCGGCGACAATTGCCGGATCGCTGCGCGCGGCCAACATGATGGCGGTCGTCAGCGGCTCTACAAGCAGTCGGACACCGTGGCCCAAATCAAGCCAGCGTGGTTCGTTCGACAGGTTCAGGCGCAGCATGTTCAGTAAGCCTCGCGGTCATTGGTGAGCGTCACGGTGCACATCCGGCCCACCACCGGGTCGCTTGCAGCCTGCCAGTCGAAGGTCGCCTGCACGCCCTGCGGGCCCGAGATCTCGATCCGGGGGCGTGGGAGATAAACGGCATGCGCGGTGACGGTCAGGCTCTCGCCGGTTGCAAGTGTGTAGGAGAACTCAAGTTCACAGGCCTCGCCGTTGATCGCCTGTTGCACCAGTGTCTGATCCGCGAAGCGCACGACGACATTGCCGGTCAGCGCCGCAATCGAGGGATCCGCACCGTCGATCTTGCCATCCGCTCGTATCGTCTCAATGCGGTCAAGATTGTTGGCATAGGTCAGGTCGGCGGAGACGACGTTGCCAATGTTCGCGCCGTTTCGCGTGATCGCCCCGTTGAAGTGCCCGAAGCGTTTCAGCGCGATATTGGCGGACGTTCCCGCTGCCGTAGTCGTGGCGATCGTTTCCCCCTGCGCCACAATGCTGGCCGTGGCTGTCAGCAGCCCAGAGCGCGCCATCTGCCAGTTGAGGCTATCCACCATGCAGCCAGAATACATCGCATAGCGCGGCACCTCGGGCATCCCGGTCTCGACCGAGAACGACGGCAGCGCCCAGTTTCCGGACCGGAACTCGTGGCTATAGGGCGCTTCCGCGCCGGTGGTCGTGGGCGCTCCAAATCCCGCCTTCAGCCAGAAGCCAAAGGCCTCGGCGTCAATCGGGATGACCACATCGCCATCCGCCGTCACCGCATCTTTGATCGGTGCCTGCGGATCGCGCCCGTAGCCCAGCAGTTCCGATGTCTGCAGCGGTTGTTCTGCCCCCAGCGTCGTGCTGGCGAAGGGCATCTTGGTGAAGCCGCTCGCAGGCGGCGTTCCATAGGTCGTTTCGAACGCCAGCGCCATCTGCGCCCGCGCCCCCTGGGCTCGTGCCATTGGTGTTTCTCCTTGAATTGGTCTCGTCAGCCCAGCGCGTCACTGGTCGCGTAGTGGAGGGTGATCGGAATGATCCCGGCTTTCAGAGAGGCGGCGCCCTCGACGGGAAGATCGACAGGTTCAGCAGCCTCCGGCTCGACCCAGTCGCATAGACCTCGCAAAGTCCGGTCCGCGGCGATTACCGCGCCGATCTGAGCGACAAGCGCGTCGAAAAGGGCGTCCCGGCCCGTTGTCGATTGCACGATCATCTCGAGTTCAGCGCGATGCTGGAAATGATAGGTCAGCGGCGACAACGTCACGCCTGGCTCTCCCGGTGTGCCGTCGCGCAGTATCATCATCCCTGCGGGCGGGATGCGTTCCGGGAGAACTTCCCCGCGCAGAACAGGCACATGCGGGATCGTCCTGAGCAGGTCCGCCAGGGCGGTCAGGATAGTTTCGCGTTGGGTGGGCATGGATAACCGTGCAAGAATTTGACTGTTGTCAGAGGGTAAGGCGTGTTACAGGTAATACCTGTGAATACTCACAAGGACTCACCCATGAATGCTGTGCGCCCCATCGCCGTGAAGCTCGACCAAGAAACCCGTGACCGTCTGAAGCGGCTGGCGGATGCGCGGGATCGCTCGACGCATTGGATGCTGCGTGAAGCGGTTGCGCAGTTCATCACCCGCGAGGAACAGCGCGAAGCGTTTCGCCAAGCCGGACTTCAGGCGTGGCAAGAATATCAAGCCACGGGTCAACATGTGACATACGAGGAAGCAGACGCCTGGCTTGCCAAGCTCGAAGCTGGTGAAGAGGCAGACCTTCCTGAATGCCACAACTGATCTGGTCTCCCGCCGCGCTGCGGGATGTTGAGCGGCTTTACAAGTTTTTGGCCGAGAAAAATCCTGACGCAGCACGCCGTGCGGCGAAGTCGATCCGTGAAGGGATGCAGATATTGCGCGACCAGCCGGGGGCAGGGCGCCCCATGGAGCACATGGATCCAGAGTTTCGCGAGTGGTTCATCACCTTTGGAGGCAGCGGTTACGTCGCGCTGTATCGCCTCGATGCGGAGGCTGCCGTTATTCTGGCCGTGCGTCATCAGCGTGAGGCCGGATACTGAAGGGTATTGCCACTCAAGATCGTTCCTCCAGCCAGTTCGCCACGATCAGGCCCGGTATCGCCGCCTGCGCCCGTTCGGCGTCCCGCGCCAGCGAAAGCCGTTTCGACATTTTCACCTGCCGCACCAGGAGAAAGATGGGCACCGTGCTCTGTCCGCGGCCGCTCTTGGACCGTGATGCCACGCCCAGTCCACGGCTGTTCAGCCGCCCATCGGCCACGAGCAAGCTTGGACCGTTTCGCCGATAGACAAAGCGCAGGCGCAGACCGCGCCGCCTTTCCCATTCACCGGGCGTGAGCGCTTTGCCGCGCGTGCCCTTACCAGCCGCAGGCGTTGGGATGGCAAGCCAGAACCCGTCTTTCGACCTGATCAAGGGTCCCGTGTCATGCGCCCCGATGATCTGGGGTGCGTTGGACCAGACCAGTGCGGCCGCCTCGAGGCTTTCGCCCGCCGCCGGAAAGGTCTTGGACCTGATCGTGTTGGCAAGCCGCTGTCCAAGGCGAGCGCGCGTGATCTGGGCGCGCCAGTCGGATTTAAGACCAGCGCCTGCAACGTGCATGGCCGTGGTTACGGCCTTTTCGCCAGCGAGGATTTCAGCGCGCATGGCGTTGACGATGTCGCCCGTGACGGAGAGGTCGAGTTTCACGCGGGCGTTGCCTCGACTGTCCAGATCAAGCGCTCCCGATCACGGATCGGCTCGCCCTGGATCAGGAATGTTTCATCACCGATGAGGATCTGCTCGTCAGGACGGGGCGCGGGAAGTTCCGAGACGCGCACGTCAAAGCGCATAGTCTCTGAGACCAAGCGCGCTGCCCCGAACGTGGTCACATCATCATTGCGACGCATGATGATGCGGATGCGGGTGAACTGCCCTTCGCTGTCACGATGCCAGGCCTCGTGGGCGAGGTTCGGATCAGCGAAGAGCAGATCGAGGGCCACGGCAAAGGCCGTCATGTCTCAGCGGCCTCAGTTCGAGCTGAAGATCCGGATCGCCAGCCGTGGGCGCTTGTTCACCGGCAGGATCGAGGCCTCGGTCATCAGATCAATCCAGCGGCCCTTCGCATCCATCATCTGCCGCGCGTAAAGCGGCAGACCGACCGTGTTGGCGGTTTCCAGCAGGTTCGCAGGCCCACCATAGGTGGTGAAGGTATCAAAAGTCCCCAAGGGAAACGCTATCCCTTCGCCTGCGGGGATCAGCCGTTCGGAGGTGCCATTCGAGAGCGTGACCGAGCCGTTGTATTCCTCGAAGAGGATGCCCGCGAACGGGAAGGCGCGGCGCATGTCCTCGCGCAGCGGCTGGCCGCCGGTGGCCGAGAAGAACTTGTAGGCCTCTTCGGTCTTCGGGTGGCTGATCAGCTTGTCGAAGAATTCCGAGCTGACCAGCGCATGCGCCGTGGTCATGGTCTCGCCGAGCAGGTTGTCCTCGATCCCGCGCAGCACGGTGCGAACCTTGCTCTGGATGTTGGTGCCCGCGGTGCCGAAGACGAAGTCGACCGAGATCATCTCCAGCCCGAACTCGGTGAAGTAGTTGTAGAGGGTCGTGCCCGCGCCATCCTTCACGATGCCGCGCAGCGCGTTCATCTCCATGTATTCGCGGGTCTGAGCGTGCTTGCGACGCATCAGTGTCAGCTTGCGGTTCATGACATCAACAAGCGGATCGGCTGCGTCTGATAGGCCCAGCGCAGGCATGCCCTGAATGTCGGCGGGCAGGATCACGTCGTCATGCGGGATCCAGGGCAGGGCAAAGCTGCGCATCGAGCGCTGCTCGCGGGTGCCGACCGTGGCTGGCGCGCCCAGCGGGACCGAGGGCAGGAGGCTCAGCACCCCCTCGCGCTGTTCGATGACAACCGAGCGTTGCGTCACGCCCTCGAAGCGGAAGAGGCCGATCTGGCCGAGGCGGGTGTAGAGATTGGGCAGGATGTTGATGGCCTGCGTCATCTCGGCGAGCGAATAGCCGCCCGCGTCAAACGGGTTGCGCGTGATGGTCATGGGGAACTCCGGGGAATGAGGGGAGGAATCTTGCGGCCGGGTCAGGCGGCGTCGCGTGGGATGATGCCGAGCGCGGTCAACTGGGCGTGCTTGGCCGCCGTCTTAGCTGCGTCATCGACACTGGCGTCGAAGACGAGCGCCGCTTTCGAGACGATGGCAGGCCCACGCAGGACGACGATGCCAGTCGCATCCGCAGCCGTTGCATCAACGTCATAAAGCAGGACAGCGGCAGCGTTTTGCGCGCCGTCAGTGCCAGTGGCGGTGCTGAGCTTCATCTTGCCGCTCGCGGTGACGCGGCCCAGCACAGCGCCGACAGGGTAGCTGGCGCCGGCCAGCAGCGTGACGGTCTCGCGGGTAAAGTTGGGGTTCAGCTCGTATTTGAGGACATCGCCCATGGTGGGCGGTTGGGTCAGCACGGACATGGGCAATCTCCTGAAGATTGGGTGTCAAAAAGAAATCCCCCGCCGGGGAGGAACGGCGGGGGATTAGGTGGGCGGTGCAGATTTCAGGGAGAGCAGTTCAGCCCCTGCTGCCCGCCGAGGCAGCCTTCTTCGCGGCAGCCACGATGGGGCTTTCCGTAGATTTGGGCAGAACCGGGGATGGTGGGGCCGCAACGATGTCGCGGGCATCCGCTGCGGCGGAGGCGCGTTGAAGGACCAGTTTGCGGAGGGCTTCTGGCGCAGTGCCATCGCGGAGCGCTTTCGCAGCATCGATCGCGATGCCGAGTCGGCCCGCTTGCGCCGCGATCTCGGCGATCTCGGCTGCCGCCTCGCGAAGCTGCGCCGACAGCTCCGCCAGATTGCTGGGGTGCGCAGCCGCCGGGGCGGGCAAAGGCGCGGCAGCTGCGACGGGCGCGGGGTCTTCTTCCTGTACGCTTTGTTCAGCTTCCTGCTCATCTTGTTCAGTCGCGCTCTCCAGCACGGTGTCCTCGGTATCGCTGATTTCCGTGTTTGCCTCAGTGGCGTCAGTTGTGGCGCTCATGGCTGCCTCCTTTGCTCGGGGATGACTGGCGCGGGGTTGCCGCGCCGTAGGTGATGGGGCAGACAGGCTTTCGCGAAAGCGGGCAAAGCCACGGGTGAGGTCGATCACCTCATCGGCCAGGCCTGCGGCGACGGCATCCGCCCCGCGGAAGGTGGCAGCCTCGGTCGCCAGCGCCGCATTTTGGCTCAGACGCCCAGCGCGCCCTGCGGCGACGGTCTCAGCAAAGAGGAACCGCAGCACATCGATCTCGCGCTGGATGTCGTCTTGGACGTTCTCGGGCAGTGGCTCGTAGGGATTGCCGTCGACCTTGTGCTGGCCGGAATGGATAAGTGTGACCCGCACACCATCCTGATCGAGCTGGCCGCTGAGATCGGCATGCATGACCACAACCCCGATACTGCCAACGGCGCCGGTGCGCGGCAGCAGGATGCGGTCCGCCTGGGATGCCAGCGCGTAGCCTGCCGAGAAGGCATGTTCGGCGACGAAGGCCCAGACGGGCTTGCGGCCGCGAATGGCACGAATGCGATCTGCGAGGTCAAAAACCCCGGCAACTTCGCCGCCAAAGCTATCGATTTCCAATGCGATGCCGCGGACTGCCGGATCCCCGGCTGCAGCCTCAAACTGAGCCGCGATGCCCTCATAGCTGGTCTGACCCGAGGACTGGCCGATCCAGCCCCCGCGATGGATCAGCACGCCGGCAATCTCAATCACGGCGATGCCGTCCACGACAGGGTAGGGCGCATCGCCGTGTTGCTGTAGGCGCTCGGTGAGGTTCCCGGCCAGAATGCTGGCGCGCGCGGGAAGATATGCGGCGCCATCTGAGGGGCCGTCGCTGTCCACCATCTCGACGCGCCGCCCCAGTATGCGTGGCCCGAGCCCCGACAGAAACGCCATGGCCTTGGTGGGTTCAACCAGCAGCGGCGTGTTGAAAGCGCGCGCGGCAATGCGGGCATGGAGCATCAGGCTTGGTCCTCGTCAGGGCGCGGGCGGTCTTCCGCGTCATCGGTCTCATTGTCTGGATCAGCCCCATCGTCTTCAGTCGGCACTGCCTGCACGCCCTGCGCGGGCGATCCCGGCCGGCGGAAATCAAGGCCCAGCGCACGTTCGCGTTCCCGCTCGGATGCGATTTCCCGATCAACTTGCTCCGCGTCATAGCCGCGTTCGGCGATGGCCTGCGTTCGGGATTTCAGGCCCGCCTCGATCTGCGCGATCTCGGCATTGGCGTCTTTCAGCGGGTCGACCCAGTCCCATTTCGTGGGGAGCCAGTCGGCGGCAAGCATGCGTGGGCGCTCGGCTTCATAGCCGGGCAAGGCCAGCGCGCCGGAGAGCACCGCAAGATCGAGCCACCGTGCATAGACCGGGCGGCAAAGCTGATAGACCATCACTGAGTGCTGCCATGCTGAAACCCGACGGCGGAACTCGATCAGCGCCAGCCGCGAGTTCGAGAAGCTCCCCTTCACCATGTCATTGGCGAGGTAGGGGTAGGGGATCCCGAGCGCTGCCGAGATTTGCAGCAGCGTCCGGTACTGGAAGGGCTCATAGGTCGCGCCGCTGTCAGCGGGCTGGCCGACGGTGACATCCTCGCCGGGATCCAGCCGCACGATCTGACCGGGGCTGATCTCGACGCCTGCGGGCATTTCTTCGTCGTCGATAGGCGCGAGCGGGTTCTCCGGGGCGGGCGAGGTCACGAACATCGCATACATCGCTGCGACCTTCTTCCGGTCGAGCTCGGCGTCATCGTACTGATCCAGGAGGAACAGCTTCACGATCGCCGGGGCCAGTTTCGAGACGCCGCGCAGCTGCCCGCCTTCCACCGGGTCGATCACATGGATGACCTCCGAGGCAGGCACCCGAACAATCTCACCCGAGAGACCAGGATCGGTGCTGTCACCCGGGTGGCGGCGGAAGAAGTGATAGGCGACGCGCCGCCCGATCCGGTCGAACTCGATCCCCTGACGGATCGCGTTGCCGTTCCGGGCCACGCCCATTTCATGCAGCGGCAGCATCTCCGAAGGCAGCATCTGCAGCTGGAGCGGGACCGTCAGCCCATCCTCGACCCGGCGCGGGCGGATCCGCACGAACACTTCGCCTGCCAGGAACACCTCACGCGCCGCTCGCCGCTGCAGACCATAGAAATCCGTCAAGCCCTCGGCATCGGCCTCATCGGTCCAGGCGAGCCAGAGCCGCTGCAGCTCTTCCTTGCGGGCAGCATCGGGCAGCTTCGAGAGCGGTTTGATCCCGTCGCCCACGGTGTTGGCCGACCAGATTTCGACCGCATTCACGGCGTAGCCATTGTTGCGCACGAGCCAGCGCGCCCGAGCGGTTATGTCGGGCCCCGATGCTGCTATGAGAGCATTTACATGGGCGCGCGTGGCTTGGAACCCACGCAGGCGACGATGGTGCTGACCGGCATCAAAACCGCCGATGAATGCCCCAAGGCGCTGCCGCCAATTCATCACAGTTCTTTCACTGTATAGGGACGAAGGATGCGCCCAGCGCCGCGTTCGAGTTTGGCAATGCGCCGTTCGACATCGCCTATGGCCGCGGCAAGCTCGGCATCCGTGGCGTAGCTCACAGTCTTGCCGTCATAGCTGACCGACCGCGTGCCACTGTAGCGCGCAGCCAAGAGCGTGCTGTGGCGGAGTTTCAGCTCGTCGAGGGTCATTCGTTATTCCATGTATTTGGGCGTACTGATCTTCCAGCCGCGCCGCCGGGGCGATGCGATCCGCCCCGCTTGCGGTTCTTTCGATGTCTCGGGCTCGGCACCCTGTGCTGGGACAGCCGTTTCCACACCGGCCTGCTTCTCCAACTGTCGCCACATCCGTTCGTCGAAACGGTCGGCGCCGAGGATCCACGCGGCAGCCCGCGCGTAGACCCGTGTGTCCAGCGCTTCGTTCCTCTCGCGCATCTTTTGCCATTCCTGGCGGGCGTAGCCGCGCCGATCGCGGATGGTGACCAGTTGTTCGGCCACCAGCTGCTTGAGCCATTCGCTGTCCGCCCAGTCGGGCAGGTGGATCATGCCCGCAGGGTTGGGAGCGCCCAGCGCGCAATCCTCATCGGACGGTCGCTCAAGGCGCAGATAGCGATAGGTCTCGGCCTTGAAGGTGGCCGTGGCCACCGTCCAGAGCCGAGCGCCTCGTTTCAGCTTGCGTCCATTCACCGTCGCATCGACGAAGGTGGGCCCCGACACCGGTGTCGCCCGGTTGAAGCCCTCAAGCCCTTTCACAGGTGCGACCTGCGCAATGCCCTGTGCCCGTGCCCAAGCGTAGACGGCAGAGGTCTCAAAGCCGGTATCGATGGCCAGCTTGGCAAGCGGCATCACCGCGCCGTTCTCATGCACCCAAGTTTGGCCAAGCAGCTCTGTCATTGCTTGCCAGCAGGCTGGATCACCAGGGCCGCCCGGAAGCACGATGTGGTCAACCAGCCAGCTCTCTAGACCTCGACCCCAGGCCCAGACGTCGATCTCGATCCGGTCCTTTTGGACGTCCGCCCCTGCGGTCAGGAACAACCCACCCATGGGAATCTGCGCCGGGAACGTTTCTCGCCGATCCGCCAGCCGCTGCCATTCCGGCGCGTCGCCACTTTCAACCCAGGTCTCGCCGAGGAGCGTGTTGCGCGCCGCGCGCAGCATCTCGTCCGAGCCCTGGGCCGCCAGCCAGTCCCGCGCGATCTGCTCCCAGCTTTTCCAGCCAATCGGTGAATAGAGGGCCGAAAGGTGAAACCCGATCGCGTTGGGGTCTGCACTGGTCGCTGTCGCCCGCCATTCACCTTGCGCCAACATGTCCGTCTTGTGATGCTCGGCGATCGGGCGCTCGCAGCTCTCGCAGGCATATGCCGCGGTTTCGGGCCGTCCCTTGTCCCAGCGCAGCCGTTCAAACTGCAGCCACTGCATCTGGTCGCAATGCGGGCAGGGCACGAAATAGCGCCGCTGATCGCTGGCCTCGAACTCTCGCTCGATCCGCGAGAGCCCCCGGATGGTCGGGGTCGAGACCATGAACACCTTGCGTCGATGCGCAAAGGTGGTGGTACGCGCCTCGGCGAGGCTAACGGGGTCGCCTTCCTCGTCTGCCGATGCCGGATAGGCATCGACCTCATCCAGAAACACATAGCGCGCTGGCATCGAGCGGAGGCCCGTCGCCGAATTCGCCCCCGTCAGCACCAGAATACCGCCGGGAAACTCCTTCGACAGCATCGAGTTTCCGGCATCCCGCGAGCGAGCCGGTTGCACGCGTTCCTTCAGCGATGGGCTGTCCTCGATCAGCGGATCGATCCTCCCGCGCGATGTCCGCTTGGCCATTTCCACTGTTGGCAACACCGCCAGCATTGGACCGGGCGCATGATGGATCACAAAGCCGATCCAGTTGTTGCCGGCTTCAGTAGCCCCAACCTGCGCGGCCTTCATGAACGAAATCCGCTGCGCCGGGTGCTTTGGCGACAGCGCATCCATGATCTCGCGCAGATAAGGCGCGCGAGCCGTGCGATACCGACCGGGTTCTGCTGCCGCCCGCGACGACAGCCAACGATGCCTGTCGGCCCATTCTGACACCGTGAGATCGGCATCTGGCCGCATGCCCCGGCGCCAGGCGCGCAGGACGTCCTCGGCCCCGTCGAAGCCGAGATCGAGGCCGGAGGTCAGATCGTGGTCATCTTCTCCTTCCCTTTCATGCAAGCGAGACCCTGAGGTCTGCGAGGGCGTCGAGCTGCTCTCGGACATGGGTTTCCAGCACCCTCTGCAAGATCGCAGTCTCGATCGTCACGGGTCTGCCCGATGCCTTCTCCACCTCTGCGGATAACTGCGCGGCCATGAGGGCCGCGACGCGGGTGGGCCAGGTGACCCAGGTGTCGCGCTCCTGGCGCGCAAGGCGGAACACCAGCGTTTCGGCGCGCGCGCGGTCGACCAGCACGCCCTTCTTCTTCTGGATCGAGAGCTGGCGCTCCTGCGCCTGGTACACCGTCAGCGCGGTACGTGCCTTGATATAGGACGTGCTATCGCCGGGGCCGGAGACGGCGCTAGGCGCCATTGCCGTGCTATCACCACCCGCGCCAAGCCCGCCCCGCGATCGTATCTGCTGATCGGGATCGGTCATGCTGCCGCGCCGCGCATCCGAGGCGGCGGCATTGATCGAGCCATCGGCGAAGAGCACCAGCCGCCCAGTCTTGCGCGCCTTTTGCACGGCCCCGCGCGAGAGGCCCGCGTGCTCGGCATAGGCGCGTTCGGACATACCTTCCATGGCGTTTGGACTGGCCTCAACATATTGGAAATAAACAGGAAAAACGATCTATTTGAGTTGATTACACTCCCTGATCGAGCGATTCATGGGTCCAGAAAGCGGGTGCATCGCACCCTGCAAACACGGATCGGAGAGAGCCATGCGCGCACAGGAGAAGATGGGGCACAGCTCGATGAGCGAAGGGTGGCGGGATCATACCAGCCCTGCCCAAGACCGAGTGAACTGGGTGATGGATGAAGTGATGTCGGGGCGGATGAGCCAGGCCGACGGGATGGTCGAGATGGCCCGCGCCCAGGAGATGATGCGCGAAGAAGCCCGCGCGCGCACCACCCACCCCGAACACCGCTGGGAGGACTGACCATGACCCGCCGCAAAACCACCAACCCAACTGCCCAGCGCGACGCCCAGCTCCTTGAGATCGCCCAGCGCCAGTTCCGCATCGAGACGCTGGAGACCCAGAACTGGGACCGGCTGGATTTCCACGATGTCGCCGTCTGGGCCATCCGCGCAGCACTCGAGGAAGCCTTTGAAGCCGGACGCCGCGCAGGCCCAGCCAACACCCAACCCTGAAAGGACATCGCCATGACCGCCATCACCACCATCCGCATCGACTACGCCGCGCTGCCCAAGTATCTCGAACGCTCGTGCCCTGATGCCATCGCCGGGGTCATCGAGGCCGAGCTGCGTGACGCGGGGATCACCGCGGAGGCCTCCGACGTGATTTCCCACATCAAGATCGAATTGCCGACCACCCAGCTTGCTGCTGCCAGCACCCTGCTGGCGAGCCTCAAGCTGATCTGAGGACGCGACGATGAGCACCCGCGCGCAGATCGCCATTCAGATCGGGCCCGAGGAATGGGCGCAGATCTATGTCCATTACGACGGTTATCCGTCGCACATGCTGCCCGCGCTGGCTCCTTGGACGCCCGAGGACATCCTCGTCGCCCGCGAAATCCGACAAGTCACTGCCGAGGCGCTGGACTGTTTCGATCCGCCCCGAGCGCCCCGCATCCTGCCGCGCCCAACTTGCGAACTGTCCCATCTCTACCTCTGGCAGGATGGGGCGTGGGTTGATGCGACGGCCTCTGCCGAGTGATTATAAAGCAAGGTTATTGCTCTGATTTTGCTACGTTAATCGGCCGTTCAGAGCGACTGTCATCGCACCAAAACGATGCAACTCACCTGAAAGGCCCGAGCCATGACCACCCCGACCGCCACCCTGATCGCCAACTTCCGCGCCGCCGCGGAAGAGATCGAAGCCCGCCTCGCGCCCAGCGCCTGCGCCACGATCGCCTCGCATAACTGGATCGTCATCGACGACTTCGGCCCCCTCAAATTCGAACTGACGCCCGAGGGCGGGAAGCATCGCGCGACCTGCACGGGTCATGGCAGCGCGCACAAGGTCAACCGCTTCACCCGTGAGGATGCCGAGCGCCTCGCAGCCGCCTGCAACGCCCGCGCCGCCTTCTGGGCCGACGCTGCGCTCGAAGAGGCAGCAACGCTACGCAGCCACATCGCCAAGCTCGAAGCCCTTAGCGCCGCCTGAGCCCCAACCGGCGGGGCCGAGCGCCCCGCCAGCCCCCATCACGAGGATCCCGACCATGACCACCCACCCCTACCTGCCAAGCCGCAACGAGGATTACGGCTTCTTTCGCACCCTGACCGTCTGCCCTCAGCGCGACCGCCGCAGCGCGGAGGTCTGGACGCTCGCCTCGCGCCTGATCGCCGAGGCCATAGGCGCCAGCAGCGAAGACGAGATGATCGGCATCCGCGACTTTCTCGACAGCCGGATCGGCCGCCATTTCGCCGACGATGTCGTCGGCAACATGACGGGCTGCAACATCGGGCTCGAGGCCGCCATCGCCTCCGCGATCCGCCGCTGGCAGGGCTGGCGCATCGATCGTGCCACAGAACGTTCTGAGGGTATCCCCGCAGGGCTGCCTTATCTGACCGGTTGGGTGCAGCACTTCGCGATTACGGCCGAGAGGGCCGAGAGCGACTGACGCAAACCCCGACATCCCATCACGATAGGAGGCCAAGATGCCCAAACTCACCGATACGCAGTCGATCATCCTCAGCCGCGCGGCCACGCGCCCCGACAATCTTGCGATGCCGCTGCCAGAAGGATTGGCTGGCGCGGCCGCGAAAATGGCGGTGGCCAAGATGATCGAACGCGGCTGGCTCGAAGAGGTCGAGGCCAATCTGCGTCGTGGCGACCCGCTCTGGCGCGAGACCGGCGATGGTCACAGCACCACGCTAATCGCGACCGAAGCTGGCCTTGCCGCGATCGGCATCGAGCCCGTAGTCGCGACGACCATGACCAATCTGCGCAAGGCAAAGCTGGAACTGGCATCGGCGGCAAAGGATCCCATCGAAACATCGCCCGATGCCGACACGTCGCAGCCCGTTGCCATCCGTACCGGTACCAAGCAGGCTCAAATCATCGCGCTCTTGCAGCGACCCGAGGGGGCGTCCATCGGCGAAATCGTCGAGGCGACGGGCTGGTTGCCCCATAGTGCCCGTGGTCTGATCTCGGGCGGGCTGAAGAAGAAACTGGGGCTGCCGATCATCTCCCAGAAGCTCGATCAGCGCGGCACCGTTTACAGACTTCCGGCCGCCTGACCCCCGCAACCCGCCCTCACCTCAGCCGCTCGAATAGCCTGCGCAGCGCGTAGCTGCGCAGAAGCGAGATCCCGGTGAAGATTGAGCCGATGGCAAGGTTCTCGCCAAGGCTGGGGTGAATACCAAACCATGGGAACACCACGATCTGCGTGATCACCGCCAGCACATAGCCCACGGCGACATTAGTGACTGCCTCGACCAGCGACAGCCGGCGGGATTGGGTCACGCGGCCAACCGCTGCGACTTGAGCGCTGCAAAGGTCTCGCCGCTGTCCAGCAAGACGGCCTCTTCGCCGGTGAAGGCCTGCCAGCGCTCGATGGCCACATCAACGTAAACCGGGTTCAGCTCCACCCCGTAACAGAGGCGCCCAGTCGTCTCGGCCGCGATCAGCGTGGTGCCAGAACCCATGAAGGGCTCATAGACCGCTTGGCCCGGGCTTGAGTTGTTCAAGATTGGGCGGCGCATGCATTCCACCGGCTTCTGCGTCCCATGAACCGTGGCTGCATCCTGATCCTTGTTGGCAATCTGCCAGAGCGTGGTCTGTTTCCGATCGCCCGCCCAGTGGCCTTTGCCCTTGGCGCGCACCGCATACCAGCAGGGCTCATGCTGCCAGTGATAGTCGCCGCGGCTGAGCACCAGCCGATCCTTGGCCCAGATGATCTGGGAGCGGATGGCGAAGCCCGCGGCGATCAGGCTGTCCGCAACCGTGGCCGCATGCAGCGCGCCGTGCCAGATGTAGGCGACATCGCCCGGGAAGAGCGACCAGGCCTCGCGCCAGTCAGCGCGGTCGTCATTCATCACCTTGCCGGTGCGCTTCGTCTTCGCGGCACCCGCCTGGTTGCGCCAGGACGGATCGTATTCCACGCCATAGGGCGGGTCAGTCACCATCAGCAGCGGCTTTACGCTCCCGAGAAGGCGCCCAACAACATCGGCGCTGGTGCTGTCACCACAGATCAGCCGATGCGATCCAAGCTGCCAAAGGTCGCCCGCCACCGACACCGGGTTAACCGGCGGCTCTGGGATGTCATCCTCGCCTTCGACAGCCCCGTCTTCGCCCATCGTCTCTGGATCCTGTAGAAGCGCATCCAGGTCCTCATCCGAAAAGCCCAGTAGATCGAGGTCGAAGTCTTCCGCCAAGAGCCCTGCGATCTCGTCGCGCAGCATCGCCTCGTCCCATTCGCCAAGCTCGGTCAGCTTGTTATCGGCGATGCGATAAGCGCGCCGTTCCGCTTCATCGAGATGGCCAAGCCGGATGACAGGGGCTTCGGTCAGGCCCAGTGCCCCTGCGGCCAGCACACGCCCATGGCCAGCAATCAACTCGCCGTCGTCGGCCACCAGGCAAGGAACAGTCCAGCCGAACTTCGCCATGCTGGCCGCGATCTTCGCAACCTGTGCCTCGCCATGGATCTTCGCGTTCTTGGCATAGGGGCGCAGCTTCTCGATCGGCCAGAGCTCAATCTGGCGCGGCGCAAAGACAAGATCCATTGGAAGGAAAGCTCACAGGCAGGGGCGAAGCATGCCGAAGCCAACCCCGAGGTCACGGGCGCGTCGGCAGTCACGATGTCAGAAAAACAAAAGCGCCCGCGAGGGTCTCCTCCGGGCGCAAATCTTCGATGTTTCCTTGATAGGTCAAGGGGGCTAGAAATGTCAATCCGTTTTCTGTTTTGAATCAATGGCTTCCTAAAGGGACGGGTGGATTCCACGAAAGGTGGCTTCCTTGGATTCCTCAGTGGAATCCACCTGAAAGGGCTCTGGGATGCGTAACCCTTTGATAATGAGTCAGGTTTTTGCGCGTCACGAAAGTACTGGCTTCCCGGTGGATTCCCCGGTGAAAAGGCCAGACGCTAGAAAACTTGCGCGCTGCGCCCCCCCGTATACGCAAAGGGCCAGGGAGGAACCATGGGAGGGGGTCATACCGCGCGCTTGACCAGCTTTGCCTGCCTCGGATCGTACAGGTAGTTCGCGATAGACCCTTCCTTTATCTTTTCGACGGCCTCGTTGACCGCGAAGAGTGGAACAAGAAACCATTCGCGCGGCAGAACAGGTCTCCCAAAACGATCCATGATCTCGATCTCGAGGCGCGCGGGCTCGAAAATCCGATGGATCAAATTCTCCAGCTTTGTCCTGTTGATATTGTAGAGCTCATAGGTTGCCACCACCTCTACATTCGCCATGAGAAACGTTGGCTGTAGCTGGGCGCCAGCGATCCGCTTTTCAACACTCATATTTGTGACGCCGATCTTGTGTACGAGGTCGCGGTTCTCGGCGACAAGTGGATGATCGGATTTGCTGCGCAGCACATAAATCGTCCCGCTTGCCTCGTCTCCGTCGATTGTCTGATCCGAAAAGAGCGGCCCTGCTGATGGGTCTGTGATCCGGCGTCCGGCGTCGTCCTTGTTCAAAGCGCGCTGAAGCGAGCGCATCAGCATGTTGCTTTCCGTGCCGTTGTCGAAAATGACCCTCAGACGTGCATCCGTGCGGCCTTGTTCATTGGTGATTGTTTCGCCCTTGGCCGCGACATAAGCTTTCTGTCCACTGACGATGAAGAAGCGTCCTTTTTCGATCTCGGCCTTCATCTCGAACGGTCGGGTCTCGCGCAAGCCGCTATCCATCTCTTTCTGGACCTGCTCGAACAAGGGCTTGAACGTCGCGAAATCCTCGCATTTCTCTCGGTTCGCCACTTCATCGGCGGCCTTTTTCTCAGCTGTCGACCGGACATGCTTCAACTCTGTGAGTGGTGACGTGGCAACTTCTACGCCCAGTTCAGCGAGGAGTGCGTCGTCATCTAGATCATCGGCGTCCCCCGCTAAGGGCGCAGAGGTTTTTGCAAGGAGACCTTGCTCGTCCAGTGGTGCAAGGAGGTCGCGGCACTCCTGCAATTCGCGTATCCGATCAAGACGCACGGCGTAGAGGCGTTCAAAGATATCACGATCCTCCCCGTGCTGGGGAGGCCGACCATGCTCCTCTGCAAATCGCAAAATTTCCTCAAAGCCTGCGATGATGCGCTCTTCGCGTGGTGTGCGGCTGAGCTGCTTCTTGACCTCGACCTCGACGCCAAGCTCAGCGAGAAGAGCGTCGTCCTCATCAGTGAAACCCTTAGCCATTGGCAGCCTCCTGCTTCATGCGCGCGAGATAGGCCACACCTTCGGCCATTTTCTTCTCCCACGGATCAAGCGATGTGATGGAAGGCAATCGGCCCCGCTCCTGCTTGAACTTGACAGCGCGCTTCGCCAGATCACGCGCCTCGTCCGAGGACAGTTGCACCTTTTTCGCCGAGATCACGGCCTGTACCTGCCGAAGGCTCTCCTCGCTCATCGTCTTTGCCAGGATCGAGTAGGCTTCGCCGAAGGGGTTGATCCGGTCGATCAAGTCAATGTCGAGTTCACGCACGTCCATTGCGAATTTGCGCACCCCGTCGATCAAGGCTGTGTTTCCCGTGGTCTGTATGTCATCGCTGCTCGACAGAGCGATCTCCTTCGCCTTCTGGGTCAGGTTGAGCGCGGCCACCGCATGCTGCCGCACGGCTTCCTGATCCTCGGCATCCAGCTCCGGGAACTTTGCTCCGACGATCTTGCCCATGCGAACCTGCGTCAGTTCCTCGGGTACCAGTTCCTCATCGAAGAGGCCCCGCTCGATCGTGGTCTTGTCCTGAACGAAAGCGGTGATCACCTCGTTGAGGTCTTCCTGGCAGATGCGCTTGGCTTCCTTGCTCTTGGGCTCTACCAGGCCCTTGATCTCGATCTGGAACTGCCCGCTGGCCTCGTTGAAGCCGACGTTCTCCTTGTTCGGATCATAGCCGCCCTCGCCGTAATCGAACCCTTCGACAGGGCCACTTTTCACGGTCTTGGGCGTGAAGTTGAAACGTGGGGCAAGAACCTGCTCCATCAGCAGGCTCGCGGCGATCGCTTTCAGCGTGTCGTTGACCGCCTCGGTCACGGCCTCGGCCGCGGCGTCGGGCTCCGCGATCAGGTTGGTGAAGCGCGCGCGCGTCTTGCCCTCGGCATCGCGGGTGGCGCGGCCGATGATCTGGACGATCTCGGTCAGGCTGGCGCGATAGCCGACCGTCAGGGCGTGTTCGCACCAGATCCAGTCGAACCCTTCCTTCGCCATCCCCAGGGCGATGATGATGTCGACATGGTCGCGGTTGTTCTTCTGCGCGGGGTCCTTCAGCGCAGCGGAGACCTTGTCCCGCTTGGCCGGTTCATCATCCACCAGATCGGCGATGCGCAGCACACGCCCCTCAGGCGTCTTGACCAGTTGAAACCCGGTGGCGGGGTCGGTGCCCTGCCAGTCACCCAGAGCGTCGATGATGTGCTCGACCTCGCGATGCTTGTCCTTCGTGCTCTCGCGTGAGTTCACGTTAGGGATGTGCAGGATCGTCTTCTCGGCTGGGTCCAGCACCTTGAGGATGTCGTCCGCATAGGACCCGGAATAAAAGAAATACCCGATGTCGAGCGACTTAAGGTATTTGTAGCCGTTCAGCTGCTCGTAATAGGTGTAGGTCACTGTATCGAACCGCGCCTCGTCCTCGGGCGACAGAACGGCCTCGGCATCTCCGCGGAAATACGATCCGGTCATGGCGACCAGATGCACCTTGTCGCGCGCGACCAGTGCGCCCAGGTGCGTGCCCAGCTTATTGTCCGGGTTGGCCGAGACGTGGTGGAATTCGTCCACGGCGATCAGGCGATCGTCAAAAGCCTCGATCCCGAACTTGTCCACGGCGAAGCGGAAAGTGGCATGGGTGCAGACTAGCACCTTGTCGCCGCTGGCCAGGAACTTGCCGACGGCTCCGACCTTGCCGTCATCTCCGCCGGGGGCATTGCACAGGTTCCATTGCGGCTGGACGGTCCAGTCGGTCCAGAAGCCGTACTTGCTCAACGGCTCGTCGTTGAAGCTGGACCCGATGGACTTTTCCGGTACTACGACTATGGCCTGACGCAGGCCCTGATTATGCAGCTTGTCGAGCGCGATGAACATGAGCGCCCGGGATTTGCCCGAAGCGGGGGGCGACTTGATCAGCAGGTATTGCTCGCCGCGCTTCTCATAGGCGCGTTCCTGCATCGCCCGCATGCCCAACTCGTTCGACTTGGTCGAGCTGCCATTGGCGGCGTATTTGACGGAGACGGAAGGTACGCTAGACGTGTCAGCCATCTTGATCGCCCCTACGACTCGAATATTCTTTTAGGCTGTTCGCGACATTATCAAAGACAGGGTTAAATTCCTTGATCAGTTTTTTCATCCCCTTTGCGATAGCCTCTGCGTCGCTGATGTCCTCTATCGTGGTGTTGTTGCGATTGAAAAACTTCGAATATTTCGCACCCGGCTTGGTGGCATCAGCGCGAAACTTGATGCGATCCTTGGTTCTGCCTTGTGCACAATGCTTTATGCTTTCGATTAGGTCGGTTCGGGCCTCCGCGTCGGCAAGAGGTCCAACTTCGGCATAGAGAAAAAGGCCGCCCTGCACGCCATCAGGTTTAGTGTTCAACTGTAGCCAGCATATGACTGGAAAGCCGGCCCACCAATTTTCGCAGCCTATCCACGGCTTACTTGTTTCATCACCCAATGCATCCAACCAGGTTGTGGGCAGGAAGCTGAATATACGTTGGTTTTGTGAATGATACATGACGCTAGCGTCTAAACCGTGAACAGGTAGCTTATCACCGTATTCCAGGTTTTCTCCAAATACGATCTCTGCAGCGACCATGAATTCCGTTGAAACGCCGTGCTCCATGATGAAATCGAGGGCCTTTTTGTGTGTTCGGTAGAGCTGTCGCGCGATGTTGGCCATGACCTTCTGATCGTCACTCATATCAGTAGCCTCTCTTATAACATCCAAATAGTGTTCGAGGAACTGCCGAACCTCGCCGCCCATCCTGCCTTCACGTGCCGTCATAACTGAAGAAAGGATTTCGCATATCTCTGAATATTTCAGAGCAACATACTGATCCGCTGCATCGTCGTTAGGCGCTTCATCGTGCAGTGTGAGAAAAATACCTTGGTGGGTGAAAGCCTTACCAGCATCCATTGCATCTTTTTTCGCGCGCTCAAGATATTTGGAAAGCTGTCCGTCGCTCTGCTTGCTATGAAACTTATTCTCGATAACGAACGCCCAGCCTTGCGAGGGCGAAATAACAAAAATATCCATGTCGCGCTTTTCGCGCTGAATTTCGGCATCTCGCAGATCTGCTTGAGAGACGTCTAATGCCGATAATTTTGCGTTCTTTGATCCAACAAGTGCTTGCGCCAGAAATGCGCGTAGGAATTCGTCATCGAAACCATGGTTTTCAGTTGGGTCTAGCAACCATGCAAGTATCGCAGAATGCCGTATCTCCATGGATTGCATGCGCATAACGCGAATTGGATTGAAGCGGTTAAGGTAAGCTGAAATTCGATCAAGCTCACGGTTGTTCACGAACAAGGCTTCGAAGTCACCCGGCGTGGCGTTGTTAGGGTCTGCATTCTTATTCATGCGCTTACCTTTGTCGTCATCTTCGTGTACATCTCGAACAGTTTTTCCAGCCGTTCGGTGTCGTTGCGGAAGCGGCGGCCGATGTAGATGCGTTCCAGCACCTCGTCGTTGTGGTCATGCGCAGCGCGCAGGTTGGCGGGCATTTTTTCGGGGTCGTAGAGGTCGGCGATAGTGGCGGGGAAATGCGCCTCGCGGGCCAGAAGGATGCCTTCTGCCGCCGCCGTCAGATCGGCGCGGTTCTTTTCGGTCAGTTTCGGGACCGGGAAGGCATTGTAACAAACCCCAGACGAATACCGGAAGTCAGACTTCATTCGGCCAGCTGTCAACTTGACCCATGCTGTGTGCAATCTTGTCTGTAGAACAGCGAACACATACAAGGGAGCGTCATAGACAGCCTGCGCCGCATCCGAAATAATAATGTCAGGCTCTAGAAGGCCCGCAGGAAGATACTCGCGGCGTTCTGACGACACTCTTGGGACGATAATAGTTGAAGTCTTTCCCAAAATCCGCCGCTCAAAACGATGCGGCGTAGCATAACCGAGCTTTCCGCGCTCACTCCCTGTTCGCCTATATTCTTTAACCCGATCAAGCCTCTCTAGGATAGGTGGTATTGATTGTGCTAGAGGCACCTGATCGTCACCAATCCATAAGCAGTAACGCTCGATTCCATTAATAAATTCCTTGGAGCCTTGTATCTTTCTTATTAGCGGCTGGGCCTCTTGATATTCGCTCAAAAGTTGAATCTTGGCTTCTGGATCCAACATGAAATTCCCGAGGTCACGGGGAATATTACCTGCAACCATCTCTGGAAGACCATTAACAGGTTCGGCGTGCTTCTGCACAATAACACTCGGCCCATCAACGAGATAGGCGTTTATGTTCTCTGCGACAGTTTGATGGCAATCATCATAGATTTTCTTGGGAGAATTCGCATTTCCCTTTGGCGCAACTCCAACAATTACACAAATCACATTGGCATTGTTGCTGGCGTTGTTCGACCAGTAGAAGCTCCGATGTGCAAAGAAAATTTCTTGACCATTTTTGAAAACTGGAGGCCAAATTATGGGGACTTGCACCCCCTGACATATGGAATTTGTAGTCACAAATGCAAATAAACCATCTACGTGTTTGATGTATTCTGATGCTTTCCAAATCCAGCCAACGACATAGTCGACAGCTTTTGCATTCTTCATGCCAACTGCCAGATTGGCTAGGTCGCTCTTGTGCTCCAAGCTCTGATATTTGTCGCCTACGTAAGGCGGGTTCCCGCAAATATAGGTCTCGCCCCCCTCGTTCGCGAAATCGATCTGCGCCTGATCCAGCGGCGGCATGAACAGGTCGTCGGCCTGGAACTTCACCCCCGTCCCCGTGGGCGGGCAGACCGACAGCCAGTCCAGCCGCAGGGCGTTGCCGCAGGTGATCCAGTTCTGCGCGTCCAGCGGCAGGAATTCGGCCAGCGCCTCTTTCTGGCCGCGATAGGTCACGTCGCATTGGTATTCCGCGATGATCAGCGCCAGCCGCGCGATCTCGGCCGAGAAATCCCGCAGTTCGATCCCGCGATAGTTGGTCAGGGGAATGTCGGTGCGCCGCTGCGGCTCGCCCCGCCGCTTGTTGATCTCATACTCGATGCTGCGCATTTCCTTGTAGGCGATGACAAGGAAGTTGCCCGACCCGCAGGCGGGATCAAAGACGCGGATCTTGGCCATGCGTGCCCGCAGATTGGCCAGCTTGCGCGCGTTGTCGCCCGCCGCCTCCAGTTCGGCGCGCAGGTCATCGAGAAAGAGCGGGTTCAACACCTTCAGGATGTTCGGCACCGAGGTGTAGTGCATGCCGAGGACCGAGCGTTCCTCCTCATCCGCGACGGCCTGGATCATGGACCCGAAGATGTCGGGGTTGATCTGCGTCCAATCGAGGCTGCCGATATGGGAGAGATAGCGCTGCGCGATCTTGGAAAAGCGCGGCACATCGGTACTGCCCGAGAACAGCCCGCCGTTCACGTAAGGAAAGGCATCGGCCCAACGGGGCAGCCTGGCCTCGGCGCGCTTGGCGATGGGCGTGTTCATCGCACGGAAAATCTCGCCGATGACCTGATGTGTGTTGGACCCGTCGCGGTTGGCCATCTGGTCGATGGTGGCGGTGAACAGGTTGTCGCTGACAAAGATGTCGGTGTCTTCGGCGAAGAAGCAGAAGATCAGCCGCGCCATGAAATGGTTCATGTCGTGGCGTTTGGAGGCCACTCCCCAGTCGGGGTTGTCCTTGATCAGTTCGACATAGAGCCTGTTGAGACGGCTGGTCGCGCGGATGTCGAAGGCGCTTTCGCGGATCTGCTTGACAGTGGAGATGCCGGCGAGCGGCAGGAAGAAGCCGAAATGGTCGGGGAAATCGGTGTAGCGGCAGGCGATGGTTTCGCCTGTGGTGATATCCTCGGCCTCGAGGTCGATGCCATCGGTGGCGAGGATGAACTTCGCCTTTGCGCGGGTGGTGGCAGGGCTGTCGCGCAGGGCGGTCAGGGTCGCCGCTATGTCGCCCGGGGCGCAGGTCGCAAGGTGGATGTTGTTGGTCTGCAGGACGCCGCCGAGGTCGGATTTGTTCGACGCGCCGGTACGCAGGCGCTTGATCGTCGTGTCCTTGTTTCCGAAGGCCATGAGGAAGGCATAGGGGAACTCGGCCGCGTCAAAAGGCTGCTCGGCGAGTTCGGAAACGGCTTGTTCGATTTCAACGGCGTTCATGCGGCTGTCCAGGGGTTGATCAGGTCGATCTCGCAACCCTCGAAGTCAGGCGTATTGCGCGTGGCGACCGTGGCGCCGCAAGCGTGGGCAATGGATGCAATCTGGCAATCGGCTTGGGCAATCGGTCGCCCGGCGGCGCGACGTGCGGCTGCTATGGTGGCGAAGGACTGCGCGGCGTTGCTGTCGAAGGGCAGAATGCGCCCGGCCAGGTCCTCGCGCAGGATGCGGTCCACAGCTTCAACCAGCGCGGCGCGGCGCTTGCCGCTCCCCATGATCGCGAGGCCGTAGCGCAGTTCTGCCTCAGATATCGAGGTCAAGTAGACCTTGAGCCCGTCCTGAGCGGACAGCCAGTGTTCGACCATTGGCTCCGGGGCCGGACGCAACAGCTCCGAGATGACATTCGTGTCGAGGATGATCATGCGTCAGGCCTAGTCAAACGCGGGCGGTTCACGCATGGCTTCACGCTGCGGAAGGTCGAGATCAACGCCACCCAGAGGCGCGACCCGTGCACGGATGGCCGCGGCAAGATCGTGAGCGGGTTTTGCTTGCCCGACAACCTGACGCAGAATTTCGCGGGCCTCTTCCTCCATCGACCGACCATGCTCGGCCGCGCGAACGCGCAAGCGGCGCTTTACTTCGTCATCAAGGCTACGAATCGTGATGCTTGCCATGGTCTCCTCCCTGCTGCTTGCTCAAAGTAAGCTGTGATTGCATTGCAATCAAGTGGGATGCGATCAAGTTTGCCCGACTTCCAGGGCACCGAAGCGTGAATCTATCTTCGCGTTTGCGGTGTTAACCAAGGCTGCGTTTTCGGCTGTGTCGCCGTGAGCTCGACGTCTCGCAGGAGCCTGCTTGCCGTTAGGCCGTCTCTAATCCAGCCCAGCGCTTCGCACCAAACCTGATAGGCGCGCCGAGCAGCTTCAATCTGGCTGGCATCCGGTCTGAACATCACGGGACATGCTCGAACCTCGACGCTACGCCATTTTCCTTTCACCAGAACGCGCTCAGTTCCAACGACGGTGCTGACTGCGCGATCACCATGTCGGTTTCGTTTTATGTCCACGGGCACGCAGCGCGGCACGGCCCCCGGCATCCAGTCTGGCGTCAGCCCAGCGCGAGCGAGCTCTGCCACGCGGATAGCCATGCGCTTCCCGCCGAGGTGGTCGGGCATGCCTGCGACAGTGGCTGCAATGACCTCGGCGTCCTCATGGACGTAGCTGCCAATCTTGTACTGGCCGCCATCAACCTTGCAGCCGAGGATGGCGCGCTGCAGCAGTACGTATTCGAGGCCAAAGCCAAACCCTTGCTCGCGCTCGGGATCGGGTGGCTCTGGCAACTCAAGCTGGGCATGCTCTACCCGGAATGCCCATTCTAGTGCCTGCTGAACCGACATGGACCGCTTCGGGCGGCTTGGCCCGACCCGCCCAGCGCGTGAATGCAAACTGCGATCGTGTTTCATCTGATGCCCCGTTCACGGAGGCGCTCGGCCGTCACGAGGCCACGGGCAAGCATCACGTCGCGCATAGAGTTCGAGATCGCGCTCACGGGAAGGTAGCGATCAGAGTTGACCATCTCGGCATAGAAGACCGGCAGGTCTGTAATTGGGCGGGTTTTCTGCGCAGAGGCCGCCTTTGGCCTGCGCCGTTTTCGCGACGCATCATCCACCTGGCGCTGGGCGGCGCGCTGCATGACACGGTCCAACGCCTTAGGGCCGTCGGGAGGTTCGGGGTGTTCCTGCCGCGACGCCCCTGCCACCTCGAGGATGTCGGCCTCACTCAACCCGAGGTCCGTTTGCCATCTCCGAACATGCTCACGGGGTGGCCAGCCCTGCCACCAGCCGGGCAGGGGGCCGTCAGGGTCGAACCCCAGTGCCGCAAGCAACGATCCGAAAAACTCCTCGCCGAGGCCGTCACGCGCTTGCGCGCCCTCCTCCTCCTTTACTGGTTTACTTACTGGTTCTCTTACAAGGTTACTGTCCGGATTTCGGACACGGCTCGGGGCTTTTTCCGGACACGGGTCGGGGTCAAAATCGGACACGGCTCCGCGTCCGGATTTCGGACACGGGGTCAAGTTATCCATAGGAGATGCGCCGATTTCGGCAGCGATTTCCGGGGGCGCGAACGGCAGATCGTTCTGCACGTCACCACCATGTCCGGTTTCCGGACACGGAGCTGGCTTATCTTGGGTAAAGCCCGGCTCGAAGGCCAAGATGTAGCGGGTCGGCATCTGCCGTTTGTTGCCGGGATTGAGGCGTTGCACGCGACGGATCAGGCCAGCCGTCTCAAGCAAGGTCAGATGCTCGTTCAGCGTCGATCGGCTGATTTCGCAATCATGAGCAAGCTGCTCCTGGGAGGGAAAACAGCCGAAATCCGGATTGAAACGATCACATAGATGCCAAAGCACGATCTTGGTCGTGGGTTTCAGACCGCGCTGTTGGATAGCCCAGTTGGTTGCGGCATGGCTCATGTCGCGCCCCTCCGTGACTTGCCGACGTCAAATTCTGACGTCGACGAGATAGAAGTGTTGACCACACGGGTTGTGAACCCGTGATCTGCCAGCGCGCCCAGCGCATCATCAAGCGAGCGCACAAGCGCCCAGCCGAAGCCTTGGGACAGCACCGCATCACGAAACACCTCTTGCGCTGGACTGAGGCGGCCCTTGAGGGATTTCAGCTCGAGGAAAAGGACTTTGCCGTCACACAGAATGATCAGGTCGGCAAAGCCGGGGTGGACGCCCATGCCAACCAATATTGCCTGCCGCTTGGCTCCACGCGGGCCGGCCTCGGTCACCTCATTTGCACCGTGATGGATGATGGCGCTCTTAGGTAGGGCAAAGCGCAGCGCGGTCACGACAGCGCGCTGCAGGTCTGCTTCGGGTGTGCCGCGTCGCTTCATGAGCGGCCCTCCCGATCTGGCGCGGGCAGGCGCCCGGGCGTTTTGGCATCGAGCACGACAAGCAGGATGCGCGCGTCCTCGCGCTCCTCGGGGGTTTCACCATGCTGGACCAACACATTGCAGGCGAGCCGAACGAGATAGTCGGAATGGTGAACCATATCGACCACCACCATGCGCGCCTCACGCCGGCGCTCGTCAATCCACTCCTGGCGAACACGATCCCGGGCGCGGGGCTTGCGGAAGGGAAGGGGAATGCTCATCGGCGTCCCCTCCGCTGCCGAATGGGCTGACTTTGCTCTCGGCTCAGCAGCCATTGTTCGACGCTGGTCCGGCGATAGAATACTTTCCGGCCGACCCGCATGCAGGGCGGTCCCTCGCGCCGCGCTTCCCAGCGCGACAGGGTATCCGTCGTGATCATCAACTCTTGGGCCAGCTGATCCCGGCTAATCCAGTCCGCAAGCAGATTGAGCGGCGTAGTCTCGTGGTCGAGCGTCATCGTCTCCGACATTCCTGATCTCCTTGTTTCAATCCCCGTTAGGACGGGCTGGGAGAATCGAAGCAGAGGTTGATGGGCGGAAACGAGGCGGAAGGTGGAATTGAAGGCCAAGCCACATTCCACCCCTTATTTTATTGGTATTTTTGTAGGCTTCAGGCGACGCCAGAGCGGCTTCCATCCCGCTTCCCGGAATTTTCCAAGGCAAATTCCGGCGTTTTGTTCGGGGCGACGGGTGCGTAAAGCCCCAGAGAATGGATGTATGCGGATTTCACCGTGCCGTCAGGCGCGGCTCTCTCTGGAAGCGGCTGCACATCTTTTCTATCTGATGGTTGGCCATGCTATCACGGCAAAGATGGGAAATCATCGCGGCGATGGCCGTCCACCATGCGGCGCAACTGTTCAGGGGCGATCACTTCGACCGTGTCGCCCCACTTGTAGAGATGCCAGGCCATTTCCAGCCAGCCAGCAGCCTCAAAGCTGACGATCAGCCCACCATCATCATCGTCCTCGATGGTCTGGTTGGGATGAAACACGTAATTGCGTGCTGCCCGTGCTGCTTTACTGCTGAAGCGCCAGATCACTGTTCCGAACTCGGTTTCGGAGTGAAAGGATTCGAATGCGCGCGCCACGTGTTGTTTGAGATCAAACCCTTGTTTGCGCTGAAAGCTGTCGTTCAGCCGGCGAGCGTTCAAAATCCGATCTACGCGGAAGTTTCTGATGCGTTCATCGGCGGCCAGATCACGGCACGCCAGGTAGCAACGGGTCCCGAAGAGCACTCCATAGGGCTCGACGGTGCGCAGGCGTGGCTCGTCGTCCAATTCTGCCAGATATGTGATCTCCAGTCTGAACGGCCCCTTCAAGGCAAGATCGATGATTTCGAGGATTGCGGGATCGTAGGCCGTGCTGGGCCCTGGTCGACAGGCGTGGCCACGCGCCTGCAAAGTGGCCTCGGCATCCGCCTCTGCCCGCACGACCTCGCTTGTGGAATGCAGGACAACCAAGCGATCGCGCAGGGCGGCCAGCGCGCGGGCTTCGGTTATTGCCCCTTCCCGCTCCGCGCGGCGAATACTCATATCCAGCGCAGAGAGTTCGTCGTCCCGAATGCCTTTGAGATGCAGAAGTCGCTCGCCCCCGGCTAGTGACCATCGCTTCGGCTCGCCCCTCTTGCCGCCAGACACAACAACGCTCGGAAAGGCCTGTGTAAGGGCCTGTGTCATGCGCTGTGCGCTTCGAAGTGTCACGCCGAAGGTCTGCTTGATCTCCTCGAGGCTTACGCCGTCCTCGCGCGCGGCTGCCATGTCAGCGAGGCGCAGAAGCTCGTGGGTTTTGGAAAAGGGAACATATTTCATTTGGGTGCCAGAATTTTACGCCCTATTGAGTGCATTTTCCTCCAGCTTTCGCAAGCTGTTGGTGGCGGCATGGGCGATTCTCACGATCCCCACGTACATCGTTCTCGCAATCCACCCACGCGTGTCTCACCGCGGCGCGCGGACCTTGGCGCGTAAACTGCGCAAGGGGGCGGTGGGCCGAGACGTGCGCGCCGATGAGGTCACGGGAACATGGAGGAAAGGATCAATGACTGCGACACCAAGTACGTTTTATTCGATTATGGAGCTGTCTATCCGCTGGGATCACGGCGTGCACAGAGTTGTGGACGCAGCAATCCTCGGGCAGCTGAGGGTGGTCACGGGCATTTCACCCGTCGACTGCGGCCTGCAGCGCATAGGAGGCCTGGTCCAGGTCAACATCGCCGACGTCCTACCCATGTTTCGCCGCATCGGCCCGAGCGAAGAGACAGCCACGCTGCGGCGCATCGCGCCCTATGAGGGGGGCGACTGGATCTACATCACCGATCCGGCCGAAGGCATTTTGATCCGCAGCAACGATCTTCTCGTCCCCGGGCAAGACGTGCAGCGTTATGAGGATGAGCGCGATCTCCTGCGCCGCAGTGCGCATTCCGCAGGTGCAACGCCGCGCTATGACTGGGACGCGATGTATGCATGGCTTTTCAAACGTATCAACGATTACGGGGTTCCAGAAAGCCAGGCGGCCCTCGTGGGCGAGGTGCAGGAATGGTTTGTCCGTAACTCGAAGTCGGGCAAAGTCCCCGAGGACAGCACGATCCGTAAACGGATCCTGATGATCTGGCGGATCCTTCGGGGCCGGAAATAGCGCCCAGCGCCAAATCACGCTGAGCGCTGGTCCTGATCGGCATCGTGCACTAGCTGTGGCCGCGGCCGGAAGATGCTGGCCACGCTGTCCACGCCTGCACGCAGGGGTGACTCCATCAAGTGGGCATAGCGCTGCGTGGTCTGCATCTGGCTGTGGCCCAGCAGGCGTCCGATGATCTCGAGTGACGCACCGCCGCTGACCAGCAACGAGGCGAACGTGTGACGCAGGTCATGGATGCGGACGTCGGGCAGGTCGGCCTCTCGCTGAACCATGAGCCAGAAACGACGGATTTCGCGGACAGGCTTGCCCACGGCGTCACCGGGGAACAGCCAAGGGTTGCCGCGTGGTACGACAAGGTGGCGCTGCCGAACAATCGCCACCACGTCCTGCGAAATCGGGACGCGGTGGATCTTGCGCTGCTTCGTTGTTGATGCCGGCTTTGACCAGATGGCGTAGTCGAGGTTGAACTGCTCGAACCGTGCCTGCCGGACCTCTCCGACGCGTGCGCCAGTCAGCATGCACATTCGGATGATCGAAGCGGCGCGCTGATCTTCAGCCTTGTCGAGCACCGCTGCAAGGCGGGTCAGCTCCTCAGGCGACAGGAAACGCTCCCGGGCATGTTCAATGCGCCGGTGAAACCCTTGCGCTGGATTGTCAGACCGCCATTCCCATTCCATGGCTAGGGTGAACATCTTGCGCAGCACTTCCCCCATTCGGTTCGCGCGGATCGGGGTGGGCTTGTGGCCCTGAAGTTTCCGGGCCCGATTGTTGGGCTTCTGCTTGCAGGGCCGCGGGCGGCCCTCGGCCACGAAATCCAGAAACTTGGCCACATCGGATTTGGTGATGTCGGTCACCAGCCGGTTCCCCCATGCGGGTTCGACCATTTTCCGCAGCATGGAAATCTGATCGCCGGCGTTGGTCGGGGATAGCTTGGGCAGGTGTTCCCTGATGTAGCGGTCGATCATGTCGGTAACGCGTGGGGCTTCACGCAGCTCCTCCTTGGCCGCCAGTGGATCCTCGCCCTCATCGATCATGCGGCGCAGCTCGCGTGCCCGCTCACGCGCCGCCGTCACGCTCCACTCCGGCCAACGCCCGATCGTCAGTCTGCGCTGCCGTCCGGCGAAGCGGTAGTCCAGCGTAAAGGCGCGGTTGCCGGAGGGTTGTACCTTTGCTGCCAGCCCACGGATTTCCGTGTCGAAGATCTGGTAGCTGTTGCCTTTTTGCGGCTCCGCATCGCGAAGGATTTTTTCGTTCAGTTTCAGTCGGTTTGCCATCCCTTCTGCTCTCCTTTCTCGTCTGACACAGGCGTAGATCAGCGCCTCTATCAAGTCAGAGCATGGGGCGGGGAGCGGAAAATAGGCGGAAGGTGGGGTTGAACGGGCGGGTGAATTCCGTTCTGTTGCATGACTGGTTTGGCGAGGGTGGTGTGCGATTAGCCCAGACCGGACCTTTGTCAACCGCATGGCCGCAATGGAATGGCGTCACTGAACCTATCATTCGCCGAGCAGGCAAGATCAGAACTTGGCGATGGCGAGCAAGATAAACGAACCGTTTGGATAGCCCTCGATACCGAATCGCGCGACAATGAAGTGTTGAATTTCATGTCGACGGTAGAGAGTCTGTTTGCCTCGATCGCCCCTCCGGGCGAATCGGCCTCAATCCGCCGCGTATCAACAGCGCGCTAGACTGCCCCCTGGTCCCTGAAGTCGTGTCAGACTAATTGGAAATGGCACTGTGAGATGACATAAGGTTCCTGAAGGCACCCGCAGTGTGGGTGGGGATCAAGAATTGATGACACCGAAGTCAGAAATGAGGTCAGGTTCGAAAATTTTGGTATTCAAAATTGATGACATAAGCCACTTAAATGGCTGTATACGTCATCAGCGTTGATGACATAGGGTGTTCTCGGAAACGAGGAGAACAAAATGTCCATAAACCCAGACACCCTCAAGCAGCTGCGTAAGGAGCGAAATCTCTCCCAGCAAGCCCTCGCGGAGCGGTGTGAACAGATCAATAGCTCTAGGGTCAGCAAGCGGACCATCGCGCGCATCGAAACCGGCGAGACCCCGCCGGACCGCGTGCGGGCGCATACTGTCGAAAGCCTCGCGAGGGCATTGGATGTTACATCCGAGGCGCTTGGCAAACCTTCTAGCGAGGTGAGCGACGAAGACTGGAAGAAGAGCGGCTACACGCCCATCAGGGTCCTGCTTCCGGATGCGGCGCGCCAGAACTACCGGTGGGTGTTACACCATTACGAAATCCAATTTCACGATCTTGTAGAAGCCGCGCCGTGGATGTTCACTCTGCTTGCAGAGATGAGCCTTGCAGAAAGGCGGCAACGGCTGGCTGCGGCTGGCGAAGCCTTTGAAACGGCCATGAGCCAGCTGCCCGGACATCTGAGACACGGCAATAACGCACGTAGCGATTTTGAAAATGCATGCATAGACGAGGAACGCTCGCTGGCCAGTCGAGACATATTTGGCAACGAGATTCTCGCTTCTGCGGAAGGCAGTCTCGTTTGCGATCCGTTTGACCCGAACGAGGGAAACCCGTTCGTTGGTTTCCTGACCGAACTAGCGGAAAAGGTAGACCGCGCCGCAATCGACTCTGAACACATCGAACTGCCCTATGGCGGCGGTGTGCCAAGATGGCCCGTCTTCGAGAACTGGCTCTCCGATCTCACTGGCGGCGACTACTGGGCGGGGTTCGCGATGAAGAACGTCCGCGTTGGCATCGCCGACATGCCGGAAGATCTGAAAGCCGTTGAAAAGACGCCTGAGCGGGTCGCATGGCTGATCGACAAGATCCCGCCCGAGGTTCGCGAAAAAGAGGAAATGAGCAAGGCTGAGCGGCGAGCGAAATTTTCGGAGATCAAGATATGACCGCCGTCTCGCTCACCCCACACGCCGAGGCGCGGTTGCGCCAGCGCGGCTTGTGCGATGCCGGTCTTGATCTCGTTCTGGAACTCGCGAGCCCCGTCGGCCCCGAAGAATGGATGATGACCCGCGAGGACGCCTCGCAGGAGATCAGCCGCTTAAAGAAGCGGATCCAGCATGTCGAGCGGCTCAGCGGAATGAAGGTCGTCCTCCGCGGCGATGCCGTGATAACCGTGTACCGCTCTGACCTAAACGATCAGCGCCGTACCCTGCGGCGCGGGAGGGCATCGAAATGAACACGACCATTTCTTCTCCGATGATGACGGTCAGGCTCCGCGAGGCAACCGTCGCGCTTTTGATGGCTCAGCGTGCTCATGATCGGGAAACGCTGGACTCGGTCGTCGCTCGTCTAGCTGGCGCCCCGGCCCCAACTGTGGCGCCTCCACCTATTCCAGTAAGAGCTGCGCCCGATGCGGTGGTTGAACCGCTGCGGCAAGACCGCGGCAACAAATACGGCGTCGTTGTTCTCGGCGAGACCTTAACGGCCCCAACACTTGGCAAGATGCTCAGGAAGGTTGTCGATGCGCTGGAATCGATCGATGCTGCTGCCATCGAGCGACTGGCAACGATGTCCTCGCGGAAGCGCGCCTTTGTCGCCCGGACCCAAGATTCGGTACATCCCGGCAGACCTGACCTGCCAACCCTTGAGACGTTTTCTGGGTGGTGGGTCAGTGCAAATGTCGGAACCGCTGATATCGAGCGTGCGCTGCGCGCCGTGTGCGATGCGTCGGGCTTACACTACGGGCGCGACATCAATTTCTTGGGCAAGGTAGATCAGCATCGCCCCAAGGCTTAGTCGCGCGTGCCTCTTCGCATCAGAGCAGAGGTGAAAATCGGCTCTGTTACGCGGTTCTGGTACTATAGCACCGCGAAATTCCGTAGGCGCAGCCGGTGCCTCCTTTGTTAGATTTGGCGCTGGCGATTTCAAAAACGTTGAAATCAGAAGGTGATGGACCACTTTCTCACTCGGTTCTTGCCAGAAATTCAGTGTGTCAGAATGTGCTGCGGTATGCAGCTTCTCCAAAACGGCTATTCTATGTGATTGCACAATCAGTTTTCCGATGCGCGATAGCTACTCGGGAATTTCTGAAAGGATTTCAGTGATCAATTCCGCGAGGTCATACCCTTCACGCACATAGATTACTCGGATACCATGGCGTTTGCATAACTCAAGTTTTTTGCGGTCGCGCTCTACATTTTTCTTGTAAGCCTCTTCTCCTCCAAAAAAATCTATTGGCCGGTCGTGCTGTTCTCCCTGGTATTCAACGGCTATGCCTCGGTCGGGCATAAAAACATCAAGATGTTGCCTCCCAAGCCATTTGGGCCTGCCGTGCTGAATAACCGTTTCATCTGGAAAGGCATCCCGCACTTCGTAGAACAATGCGGTCTCAGCTACCCATCCTTCGCCAACACGGGGGATATCGCGCTCCTCTCTGAATGTATTTTCAGCCTCTCGCATCAATCCAACGCACAGCTTTTCTGCGCTTGGAGAAAGACTGAAACTGTAGCCAGGTGGAGACTTAGTAAGCACGTGGCTGGCGTGCCCATCGAATAGCGACATCCCGTGCGGATGAATGTATGCATCCTTTGCCCATTCTGTCAGCAGGTTACGTCCATCGTGCATTTGGAGTTGTTCAACCTGTGTCTGAAGAAAAGCAACTACATTTTCGATATTGTCACGTCCAAATTTTGTAAATTTCGGCCCAAAGAGAGTTGCGATATCTAGCCCTGAGACCAGCCCGCCCAATTCAAATTTGAGGCTCAAAATTCTGTCAGTCTGCGCGGAGTTTCGGCTTCCCAACAGGGGCTGGGGCTTTGTTTGCAACGCCCGATCTAGTTCACCTAAGCCTGTGAACGCATCCCCAGCCCAAAACCGAAAGTAGAATTTCTTTTCATCGGGCGCCACTTCGGCCAACCTCAACAGCTGATCGGCCCCTTCTTCCCACTTTTTGCGTTTCTGCTGTGTGCTAACGTCCGCCAGATCGTAAAAAGAGTTTTTGTCCTTAGTCGTAGGCAATGCCGAGATTATCTCGTCAGCCTTGCTAAACAGCTCGTCAACCGGTGTTCTGTCTTCCATAAAAGTCTGCCTTAATTTTAGACTTATCAGTCGTGAAACGCACGGCAAACGCCTGCTTTCCGTCCTTCGTGACGATGCTTCCCCCGTGCAATCATGCTTTCGGTCAACGTCTGGTCAACCGGTGAACGCAGTTTTGGCTACATTGTGTGCTGTCTGAAGGCGCTGAAATCCGACAGAAAACGACGAAAAGCGTTGTGCTTACAAAGGCTTGTCGCCTAATGGATTGAAATTGAAAGAATAAGTGGAAACAGTATGTTGCGGCTCATAACCTGAAGGTCGTAGGTTCAAATCCTACCCCCGCAACCATATTCCATAAATAAATCAAACTCTTGTCCGATGGTAATCTGATACCCCAAGATATTTTGCGGTTTACGTCAACGCCACGTCAACACCGCTCCAGAAAAACAACATTCGTCGACAATCGCGTGCGTTCGCATACGGCCCACGCGCACTCGCCGACATTCAACCCTCCCAAAATCGACGTTGGCCGCTTCCATGACGGTTACCTTATTCAGTAAATGTGGGGTTTTGATCTGATCGAATCTCATCGTTTTCACCGTTTACGATAAATTTCAGTGAAAGCCCCATGGGGTCTCCATCCTTGTATAAAGCGGAAGGGTGAAGCTGTTGGTCAATAGTGAGAGATGATCTGGGCCGCCTAACCCGCGAGGTCCGGAGCGATCGGACTATTAGCCTTGAACAGTTAGCGCTGCTGACAGGTATCTTTGCACCTGCTTTGTCCGAAATTGAAAATGAACAGCGTGTTTGAATGCCGGCCGGGTGGGCATTGCAGAGCGCGCCGGACAGTTGCGATCAGTAGGCTACGATGTCGAAGAATAGCAGTGACCTCATGGTGCGCTTGGGGGAATCGCCCTTCTTGTCACAGCGCCATGTGATGTGTAGATTACCAAGTCATACTTGAGGCTTCGCTATGACAGTCAAAACCACGCTCAGTTTCACAGATCGCCATCATCGTTTCCTGACTGACAAAGTAGGTGAGGGCGTCTTCGCCTCGCAGAGCGCAGCTGTAGCGGCAGCGCTTGAACAGATGATCCGGGATGAAGAAGAGCGCGGGATTGCGCTTGATGCCATGGCAGATGAAATCCGCGCGCGCATGCGAACACCAAATGCGGAATATGTAGATCCCGAGGACGCCTTTGCGGCGGCGCGCGCCCGTATCGGCGTCGTGCGGCAGGGATGACATATCGAATCCGGTTTCACCCGGCTGTCGCGGATGACTTGGCATCGATCGTGGAGCTGATCGCCGATTACGCTGGGCCGGAGGCGGCCGAGCGGCGGCTTTCAGAGATTGAGGCCGTAATTTCCAGTCTGGCTGACACTCCTCTGAAAGGCAGCGTTCGCTCAGAAATCGCTCCGGGTCTTCGCGCGATACCGGCAGGACGCAAGGCGGTCATTGCCTTTACCGTCAACGAGGCCGAGCGCGAGGTCTTGGTGCATGTCATCGGTTATGCTGGTTCGGACTGGATCGCGCGCAGCACCGCGCGGGGGCGTTAGGGGATGGCGAAGGCAGCAGCACATAAATGGGCGTTCAAGCCGGGCATGCGGGCGGGCACTTACAGCTGGCGGTCATCGTCCAAGGCCATTGAACGTCTGAAATCCGCAAGCTCAGAAATTCGGGCTGTTGCACGGGTCGATCCTGTGACAGCGGCAGAGGGTGTCATAGTGCTTGCGGAGCGCATCTGGCGAGCCTTCGAGCATATCGACTCGTCGTCGGGCGCGCTAGGCAATGCCGTGCGCCGGACGCTCGAGGAATTGCTGCCGGTACTCATCGATGCGCCCGCTGATGAAAAAACTCGCGCGAAATGGCTTGAACAACTGCGCGAGGCGATCGAAGACGACGGTGTGGATTATCTCGCGCCGATCGCAGACCGATTTGGCCAAATCGCAGCTTATCCTGCGCTGATGAGCCTTCACGCCGACCGGGACCTCGAAATGATCGAGGCAGCTTGGTCCGACCACATGCACTTTATTCATGTGCCAACGGGGACGCTGACGCTGTCCTGCTTGTTAGAGGCTGGGCGGTATGACGAGTTGCTGGAGCTTCTTGAGCGGAAAAAGACACGCCTCTGGTTTGATGAGAAATTTGGTGCCGAGGCACTGCTGCGCCAAGGACGCGAGGATGACGCTCTTGCCCGTGCTGAGGCATTGCTCCTGGATCAGCGTCGACAATGGGGCCATGTCGAGATTGCTGCGTTCTGTGAACGCATTCTCGTAAGTCAGGGCCGCGAGGAAGAAGCCTATCGCCGCTTTGGCCTGCCCTCGGTCTCGGGCAACACCTATCTCGCGATGTGGCGCGATCTGGTGAAGCGTTACCCCGACCTCGACGCGCGCCGAATCCTCGAGGATTTGATCGACACGCATGGCACGAAAGGAAAGTGGTTCGCCGCCGCGAAGACAGCGCGGTTCCTCGATATCGCGCTTGACTGTGCCGCACATCACGATGCGGCACCTGCGACCCTGATCCGCGCAGCACGGGACCTGAAACTCAAGGAACCGGGCTTCGCAATGGCGGTCGCTTTGCAGGCCATTCGGCATCTGCTCGAGGGCCGTGGGTATGAGCCGAGCCCGATCGACATCGATGAAGCCGTTGAGCACCTGATGGTAGCGGCTGCGCGTCTTGACGAGGTGGATCAGGCGCGGCAAGCGCTTCAGCGAATTGCAGGGACCGCGCTTTCGGCGGGGCTGATGGTCGAAAGGCTGGCGTGGAATATTGCGGCCCTTTCGGAAGCAGATCGCGACGGCTGACGCAGCTAGGCCGCTAGTTTGCCGCCAAGCCACTCATCCAGCTTCGACCAGCGCCGCCGTGCCGAGATATTTTTCGCCAAGATCGCCACGGCCTTCGTCTGGCAAACGCGAACGATAAGCTTCTTGCCCGGTGTGATCCCGGTATAGATCTGGTTGCGCTGCAGCATTGGGTAGTGCTGTGTCACGACTGGGATGACCACGGCGGGATATTCCGCCCATCCCTCTTGTAGAGGGTCGTGTTATAGGCTGGGACCAGCGTGTCGTAGAGTGGTTTCGCGATGCGAAGAGACAAAGAATTGCACGCATGCATGCTCAACCAAAAATGCTGCACCGCAGAAAATCCTTGCAATGCTGCGCTGCAGCAAATATGCCTTGAGCATCACCAAAGGACAGCGGGGTGGACCCGCCGAGCAAAGAAGGATTTGCGACAATGAATAAATCGACAGACATGGCGGCGACCCTCAAGGAGATGATGGACGCGTTCCCGGTTGATACAAAATCGATGGAAAATGCATACAAGAACTCGCTGGCCCTGACCGAAAAACTGTCTCACGTTGCCATCGAAGCAGCGGACAAGTCTGCTGAAATTTCCCAAAAATGGACCAAGGACACGCTGGCGAAACTGGCTGAGATGTCGAAAGCCAAAGCAGAACCGGCTGATTATGCGCAGGCGATGAGTGATTACGTATCGGCCCAGGCAGACGTCGCAACCGAGAGCATGACTGCCTTCGCAGAACTTGCAAAAAAACTCCAGATGGAGACCTTTGAGCTCATGATGGCTGCCAGCAAGGATTTCTCGGGCGAAGCGGCGACTTCTTTCAAGAAAGCATCCGCCGACGCGGGTAGCGCTGTAAAAAAAGCGGCAGCTGCTGTCTGAACTTCACGCTATCGGGTGTGGCACTGCACCCAGGTTTTGAACCACTATTGTACGGTCGGACTCCCAGGGGTCCGGCCGTATTTCGTGACCATGGTGAGGAACGATCGGACTTGGAACGGATGTGCAAGCGTTCACCTCATATTCGAACATTATCGCGTATTGATATTGACGCCTACCAAGGGGTCTTCCGCCAACCATTCATTCAGTTTTGAACACCTCTGGCGCCCCGCCACATTTTTGACCGCG
>NZ_JAEPMO010000068.1 GCF_017643905.1 Marivita sp. | reverse complement strand
TATCGTCACCGTGCAGATCGACCCAGGAAAACGGCGATCGATCGAGCAGGGCAATTTCTGTCATCTCGAAAGAGGTCAGAACCTGCGTTTCTCCGGCCGCCCGCGTGAACTCATGACCACAAAAATCGCAGATCGAAGCGCCAAGGGGCAGTTCCGCCTCGCAAGAGGGGCAGGTTTTCCAAGGCTGTGCGCCTGCGGGGGCTTCATCCTCATCAAGCGAGATATCCTGCTCAAGAGATCCATGCCGAAGGGCCGCGCCGGCAAAGTCGAGCACGATGCAATCGGTCTTGATGATGCCGGGATAGCGCTCAGGATCGACACGGCGCAGACCGCGGCCGACAGCCTGGATGAATGTCCCCTTGTGTAGCATTGGGCGCAGAATGCCGATGCAGCCGACAGGTTGGCTGTCGAAGCCTTCGGTCAGGACCATGCAGTTGGCCAGAACCTGAATGTCACCACGATCAAAGCGGGCAATGAGCTCGCTACGCTCGGAACTGATCATGTCGCCGGAAATGACGGCAGCGGAAATACCCTCCGCCATGAAGGCGCCGGCCACCGCTTCGGCATGTGCGACGGTGGCGCAGAAAAAGATCGTGCGGCGGTCAGACGCTTTGTCTTTCCAATGCTCGACCACGGCTTCGTTCAGCACGGAGCGGTTCAGGACCTTGTCAGCCTGTCGCATGTCATAGTCACCGGCCGTGCTGGCGAGGCCTGCCAACTCGTCATCGACGCCAAGATCGATGGTAAAGGTGCGTGGCGGGACCAGAAGCCCGCGGGCGATCAGCGTGCCGATCCGCAGATGATAGCCGACATTGCTGAAGGTGCGGCGCAGGCTGCGCCCGTCACCGCGCCCCGGGGTTGCGGACAGGCCAAGCAGTTTTGCCTGCGGGTTCAAGGCGCGCACATGTTCGATGACAGACTGATAACTGGCCGCGGCGGCGCGGTGGCACTCGTCGATGATGAGATGCGAGACAGCCGGCATCCCGTCGCGCCGGTTGGCCCGCGCTAGCGTCTGCACGCTCCCGAAGACAAGATGTCCGCCCCAGTCATCGCGCTCGGCTTTGACAACGGAGGATGGCAGACCCGAGATGCGGGAAATCGCAGTGCGGTTTTGTTCGATGAGTTCATCCGTGTGTTGTAGGACGAGCACCTTCGCATCGCGCTGGCGCTCGGCTTCCTCCCCGACAAAGAAGCCGGCAATAGCCGTCTTCCCAGCGCCGGTCGGAAGCACAAGCATCGTGTTGCCATGTTCGGCCGTTCTATCGCGGGCGGCGTCGACCGCCGCCCTTTGATAATCGCGAGGGATCATGCGTGCCTCCCTCACCGTGCCCAGAAGGGTGCGCCGCCGTCAGAGGCGGTATCAGAACCCGCGTAAGGGTCCTGCACCACGCCGCCGCTGTAGCCCTGTGGAGGAGCAGGGGGCGTATGCATGGCGGCCGGCTGACCACCCATGATCTCAGCATATTGGCGATGCTCTGGCCCAACAGCGGCCTTGATGACATTGCGTCCAGGCTCATCAGGCTCATCGCGATTTTTGTCGATGCCGATCTTGGCGACAAAATCGAGGCTGTTGAGATCGCCAAGGCTGCGGATGTGGCGCGCGGCCCGTGCGGCCTCGGACTGGTCATTGGCCTTGATGCCCCGGGCGGACTCGAGGATGCCACGGATAAGCGCGCGCCCACGGTTGGCGTATTTGTCGACGCCACTGGCATCCACGCCTTTGCCGCGGAAGCCGATGCGCGTGTAAATACGGCGACGCGCAAAAGGGCCCCCCATCACAATGGCCTCGGTGTTGAGATATTGCGCGGCGCTTGTCTGGCTTTGTGTCAACCAACCTTCGGGGCCAGCGCCGCCGGGGCGGATGATCATGGTCACTTTGACCAGCGTATTTGCGGGGATGAGGTCGAAAGCGGCGTCTTGGGCGTCGGCGCCGTTGAAATCCATATCGCTGGCCATGGCTTATGCTCCTTGCGTCTGTGTCGGGTTGGGAATGGCGTCGGCCTCGGGCGGCATGTCGAAGCTCAGGGCGCGCGCGCTGCTGGTGGGCTGACCGCTGCGGATCTTGCCCATCAGACGCCCAAGGTGGGGCTCTTCGATTGTTGTCAGGCGGCCGCTGCGATCCTTGGCCGGATAGCCAAAGGGGTTGATCGTGGTGCAAACGAAGGCCCTATGCGCCTTGCCCTCTTTGGGCTGGATTTCGGCGAGGGTGATGACCTCATCGACGATCCCGGGCAGTTCGAGGCCGGTTTTGGAGCCTTCGACTTGCAGCGCAAAATAGGGCTTTCCGAAATCATCAGCCTTTTTGTCGAGCAGCCCGACGAGCCAGATGTTCTTGCGCGGCGTATGCTGAAGGTGGGTCAGCCAGCCGATCATTTCCTGCCCGAGCAGGCCATAGGCGCCGCGCAGATCGAGCTTGCCGTTGCGGTCGGATTGCACCTGCGGTTGGCCCTTGCACCACTGCATGCAAATGCGGGAGGCGACCGAAATCGAGTCCACGAAGATCGTGTCGTATTTGTCCAGCAGGCTTGGGTCGCCAAAGAGGCGGCAAACCCGCTCATAGTCTTTCTGGCTATAAGCCTGATCGTCCCGCATCGCGGGGTTGGGGCCGCCAATCCAGGCTGCCAAATCGCGGGCGCGCTCCCAGTCGCGGACGCGCACTTCGTCACCGGGCCAGCCTTGGACGGCCAGCTCCCCAGCCTCAAGGTTTACGAAGAGCGTACGGTCCGCATCGAGGGTCCAAAGCTGGCTGGTTTTGCCAATGCCGGAAATCCCGGTGAGAACCCCTTTGATGCCGCGGGTTTCTTTCAAGCGCTCATCTGCGGTGATGAAGCGAAACGATGAAGGTTTGGTTGGGCTCATCATTGGTGGGCCTCCAATTCCTGGGTGGCGGCGGTCACAGCGATATCGGCGCCCAATGCCCCCTGTTTGCGGGCCATCGTGATGATCTCTTCGAGGGCCATGATTTTTCGACCAATCTCGCGACGCTCCTGCTCCAAGGGCAGAAGTGCGAAGGCGATCTGATCGAGGGTGGCGCGCTCAATGGGCAGATTGCGGGCGAGCCTGCCGCCAATGGCAGGGACCGCGATCGTGTCCGGGAGAGCGCTGAGCCAGGTGGACTGGCGGAGTTTTTTCAGAGGTGATGTGAACATCATCCAGCTCCTGTTTCGTCATGCCCAGGGGTCGTCATTAGGGTGACAACTGCCGGGCCCGACGCCGCCCTGGAGCTTGCGGTCGAGGTGTTTCCCCAAGGGTTTTATATTCCCCCGAAGGCCCGGCATGTTTAGTGAATTTCTCTTGGCCCTACTTACCGACGCGGGGCGCAAACTGTCGGGGTGCGACCTCAAAATAGCCGTCGAGGCCCATGGCTATGGCCGCTTTGCGAATAGCGCTGAGCCGCTCATAAATCGTGCTGCGATGAAGGCCCAAAATCCGGGCCGCTTCGGCAACTGAACTTTCGCTCACAGCGATGGCGATGCGCCGCGAGCTGGGACAAAGGGATGCCAGAAAAGTAGCGACGTCACTCTTTAGCCCCGCGCCATGTTTGGCTGCAAAATCATCGACGCTGTGGGTGGGAGAGGCCTCATTTAGGGTATCGGCGAGTGTCAGTCCTTCCTCGCCGTTCTTGCCCAAGATCGGTGTTTCGAACGACTGCGTCTTGCGGCTGGCCTTTGCGGCCTGACTTTGGCGTGCAAGATCCGCGATCCTGTTTTTGACGATGCGATCGACAAAGGTGTCAAAGCAGGCGCGCTCGGGGTCGAACTGTTCTGCGCGGCGCAGAACCTCTTCCCTGAGTTCTTGCGCGATGTCCTCAGCATCAAGGCCGGGAGCTGCGCCAGAATGCGCAAGGCGCGCGGCGCGGATGTTGATGTTGCGATTGATGCGCGATGCGGGGTCAATCAGTGCGTTGAGATGCTCCATGGTATTCGCCTTCGTCCAAGTGGACGGGCTCGAGGGCCCGAATACCCGGCACCAGCGAAATTTCGTTGGGAGGCCTGGAATGGCGGCGCGCACAAGAAAGAAGCCGCCGAAATCTGTGTGATTTCAGCGGCTTCCGGGTGGAAAAATTTTTGAGGGTGGGTCAGTCTTCGTCGACGAAATTTCGCTGGCGCTGATCAGATTGGCCTTGGCGCAGGCCCTGAGCGTCGACAAGAAACTGGGCCTCGAAGCAGTCATCCCGAACGAGGAAAGGATCGTCCTCTATCCCGAACTTTTCCCGCAATGTGACGGCGAGGGTCTGGCGCTGCTTGTCGTAACCACGCTTGAATTCATCAAGTATACGAAGGATGTGGCTTGCTGGGCGTCGCCCGTTGATCGTAGAAACTGGGAAGGACCGTGGCAGGGCCCCATCGAGCGCTGCGCAGGCGAGGAGCAGCCGCCACTGGCGGTTGGGTTTGCCGTTTCGGTCGTCACGCATGCCGATCTGGTCAGGTTCGAGACGCACTGGCTTCTGGCCACGATGGCTGACGTTCAGCACTGCCTGCTCGCGAAACGCAAAACGCAGATCGGACCAGCGCGCATTTACTGGAAGCGTCATCACCGGTGCTTCGGGGCTGTCATCGGCGTTGGTAAGTGCCGATATCTCTGCCGCGAAGAGATTGGCAAGTGACGCGACGGGAACAAATCCTTTGCCCGGTGCGGCGGCGAAGTTCAGGCATTCGGCATAGGTCAACACGCGCCCGCCTCGAGCACTGAGAAAGCTCGAAACATCCTGTTCGATCGCGCGAAGCGATGTGACCAGTAGGATAAATGGTAGTTTGCGACGATCGAGCTCGAGCAGATCGGCCTTGCCGAGGGGTGCTCTGGGGCTTGAGAGGGCTGCGAAAACCGGAAAACTCCGGCCTGCGGCAAGCTGATGGTCACCGATGTGCAGCAGGGATGCCTGGCGCTCAGGCGGCGCTGTCATAGCCAGATCCAGAGCGGCAGCCACATCAGCAAACAGCTTGCGGCGGTCAAGTTCCCGTATGTGGATTTCGTCACGAGTGATGTCGAGGGGATCACAAAGCCTCATCGGATCGCTGCACACCGCGCGAAATGACCCGTCCTCATGACGCACCACCCGGCGAGGACAATTTTCGCCGCCGGGCCAAGGACATTCGATATGATCCGCGAACTTCGATATCTTGGAGAGATAAAGTTGGGCTACGTCCCAGCAATCTACCAGACTGCTTCGCCACTCACGCGTGTCAGTTGCATAGCCGGGGGTGCGCTCAATCGTCGTCCAGAACGTCGATGTCATCATCGTCATCTCCGCTGTTGGCGCGGCAGAAACCCTGATCTTTCAGCCAGCTATCAATCAGATCGCTATCGGCGTCACGATCGTAGCGTGCAAGGCTCGGCGGCAGAATGGAGACGGTGCGTTCCTTGCCGTCTCCGTCAAATTTGACTTTCAGGACTGCGCGATCGATTGAGCCGCCAGCAAGGCGCCGTGACCAGTCGTCGCCCCAAGCGAGGAAGAGATCATTTGCCTTGCGGACCTCCTTTTCCTTGGCCTGTCCGCCCCAGAAGCGTTCAATTTCTATCAGGCGCACCCTCGAAATCTCTGGCACCGTCTCGTTCTCGAGCGCCTTGGCGCCTTTTTCGAGCAGGGGATCGAGCGTGAAGCGGTTTGATTTGTCGAAATACTCCTCGTTCTCGAACAAAACCCTGCCAAAAGTGCGGAGATAAAGCTCAATCTCCCCTTTCGTTCCGGCATTCACCGCCAGTTCGTCGGATTCCCCATCATAGATTACCACATCATGCTTTTGCGGTCGGTAGTATGCGATTGCGGCGCCGCCGTCTTCCTCGTGACGGCCTTCTCGCCGCATCGGTTCGCCATGGCGGACCAAGAACCAGGTCTTCGAGCCCCGTGGAAAAGCGAAAATCCGGCTCCCTTTTCCCCGCCGCTTGCGATCGAACCAAAGGTCCATGATTTCCTGCATTTCGCCGGTCTGCGCGACGGTCGGGTCAGGTGCCGGTCGCGAACGACCATCCCGGCCAGCGAAGTAGATGAACCGCGAGCGTGTGAACGCGACTGTTTCGGCATGCATGCGCCGGAGGAGATCGGGTTTGTGCAACCAGATTTGCAGGGCGATATCAGCGTCTGAGGGCTCTTCGCCAATCTCGAGCGACAGCCCTGCGCGTTCTGCAGCGTCGATCAGTTCCTCGGCATTTTCCTTGCTGGCAGTCTCGTGGACGTAATAGAGCGCGTCCACCATGTCTTGGGGAACCTTGTCATCAGGCTTCATTAGGATGCCCGCCAGTTCGTCATAGGGGAACTCATCGTCAACTTGCGGCGGCAACGTCAGTCCACGATTGGCAAAATAATCCTGCCATTTCTCGAAGAAGGTCAGCAAATGCTGAGCCGAAACGCTCTTGAGGCGGTCCGGGCTGGTGAAACTGCGCGGGTTGAATGAGGCCATAGGCGGTTTCCTTCTCCAGGGGGTGTCTTGCTCGAACGAATCGGGGCAGTTGCGAGCCTTGGTTGAATTCTATGGAAGCCGCCCAAAATGTCTATATGTTGTTTTTAATGGCAGCATTGAACAACATATGGTGTCATTTGCCATCATTCACCGTCATTTGGCAACATTCGCTAAATCTCGATGTTCACTATATGTTCTTTCCGACATTTTGTAGGTCTCGTCGGTAAGTGAAGAGGGTCCCCCTGGAGACCCTCACCATGAAACAGACGACCCTGAAGTCGCCACGATGGCGGCACCCGGCCTTTCGACTTGAGGGGGGCCGAAATGATTGATCCCGATGATCGTGAGAAAGCCGCACTTGTGCATGCCATGAAATCCATGGGCCTGCTCATGGGCGAAATCGGCTGGTCGACGCGCTTCAAAGACCTCACGGCCATTCAGGCCGGAAAACTGGCTGAAGCAGCGGTCGATGGCTTCCAAGCCAGCATGTTGGCCTCGGCGCCACGCGCAAGTTCGGAGGTGCCGTTTTGACCGACGCGCTTTTGGACTTCAACCACCGCGAAAAGCCTCCGAGCTTTGCCGAGAGCGTCAATGCGCTCATCGATCAGGCCCTCGTCAGTGAAAACGACGCGCGACCAACCCGCGATTACCTCGGCGGCAGCCGCTTGGGCGATGCTTGTGCGCGGCGCTTGCAATACGAATACCTCAAGCCCCCCAAGGATGAAGGCGGCGGCTTTTCGGGCAAGTCGCTGCGGATCTTTGCGCTTGGGCATGTGCTGGAAGACATGGCGATCGAGTGGCTGCGCAAGGCGGGCTTCGATCTGCGCACCCGCAACCGGCATGGCGATCAGTTTGGATTTTCCGTGGCCGGCGGCCGGGTCAAAGGACATGCCGACGGCGTGGTTGTCGCCGCGCCAAACGGCATGGCGGTGCCTGCGCTTTGGGAATGCAAATCGGCCAATGCCAAGAACTGGCGCGCCATCGAAAAGCACGGGGTGGTCAAGGCCAAGCCCATTTATGCGGCGCAGATTGCGCTCTATCAGGCATATCTCGGGCTGACAGAGAACCCGGCGCTGTTTACGGCGATCAACAAAGACACCTGTGAAATATGGCACGAGTTGGTGCCCTTTGATGGGGCGCTTGCGCAGGCCGCCAGTGATAAGGCTGTCCAGATCCTGCGCGCCTGCGATGCGGGCGAGCAGCTGCCCCGCCACACGAGCGATACAGAGCATTTTGAATGCCGGTTCTGTTCTTACGCCGCGAGGTGCTGGGCATGACCGATCATGTGCAAACAGCCGATGCGGCCGATCCTGTTGTCCCTGATGCGAATACGATCGCGCTCTATGCTGATGTTGTGTTCGGCTATTGCGAGTTTCTCGCACCTGTCCGGGCACTTGCGGAAAAGGGTGCTGCAGACGCGCCGCCGCATACGCCATTCTTGCCTGTTGATCAGGATCTTGGGGTTAAGCTTGCCCATCAAGCAGACTGGGCCGCACAAACGGGCATGGCGCTCTTTGTCGTGCCGGGCACGGTTCATGAGGCGGGTGCCGCACGCTCTGAGCATATTGCCCAGATGCAGGTTGTTCTGGTCGACATCGATCACGGCGATATCGCGGCAAAACGCAGTCATCTTATCCAGCACCTTGGCACACCAACGCTCGAAGTGGCATCAGGTGGCGTGACACCCGAGGGGCAGGACAAGCTCCATCTTTACTGGCGGCTGACAGAGCCTGCCGAAGGAGAGGACATCGCCCGCGTCTGCCGGGCGCGCCAGATGATTGCCGCCAAGGTTGGTGGCGATCCCTCATTCAAATCCGCGCATCAGCCCATTCGGGTAGCAGGCTCCGTTCATGCCAAGTCTGGCACCAAACGGTTGGTCTCTATCCTCGATTATCGCCCCGTTGACTTTGACCTTGGTGAACTGGCGGAGGCCATCTTCGCTATGCCTCCAATGGAGGGCCTTGCGGCCGAGGCGTTGGATTTCAACGCCGCACCCGGTAAGCGTGGCAGCGTACCAGAGCTTTTTGCCAAGCCCGTTCGCGAAGGTGGGGTGGATGGTACGACCCGGTTTGACGCGCTTTCTCGTGTGATTGGGTATTGGATCCGCCGAAGCCGCGAAGGGCATGTCACGCCTGCGGAAGCCTGGGCTGAGATTGTGGCCTATAACGACGCGCGCATTGATCCCCCGTGGCCCGATGCGCGCCTCCGGCAAGAGGCAGAGCGGCTATGGCGGCTGGATCAGGCGCGCAACGGGGAAATCCCCGATGAAGATCGCCTAGAGCCAGAGCCTGGTCATGGAGGTGGCGATGGCTCTGGTAACGCAGGCCCAAGCCCCGTGCGGTTTTCCGAGGATGCTCTCGCGTCAACTTTTGCGGATCAGCATTCCGATGCCTGGCGCTATGTGGCTGGCTGGGGCCAATGGCTGACCTGGACGGGTCGCATCTGGAAGCGAGAGGACACCCTGCAGGCCTTTGACCTGGCGCGTCAGGTCTGTCGGGCGGCCGCCGTGCGCTCGCCATCGTCTAAGGTCCGCACAAAGCTCTCGGCCGCCTCAACCGTTGCCGCTGTTGAACGCTTGGCCCGCAGTGATCGTCGCCATGCCACGACAACCGACGTCTGGGATCGTGACCCTTGGCTCTTCAACACGACAGCCGGGGTGCTTGATCTGCGCAGCGGGCAATCCCAACCCCATGATCAGGCGCTGTGCATGACGAAGATCGCGGCCGCAGCGCCCAAGGGCAATTGCCCGATCTGGCTCAGTTTCCTCGAAACCGTCACAGGCGGCGACGCTGAGCTACAATCCTACCTCCAGCGCATGGCCGGCTATTGCCTGACCGGCGTTACCAGCGAGCACGCGCTTTTCTTTCTCTACGGGACAGGGGCCAACGGCAAATCCGTCTTTGCCAATACGCTCACGGAAATCCTCGGTGACTACGCCACCGTCGCGCCCATGGACATGTTTATGGCGAGCCATGGGGATCGGCACCCGACCGATATGGCAGGGCTGCGGGGCGCGCGTGTGGTGACGTCCATCGAGACGGAACAAGGCAGCCGGTGGGCGGAGAGCAAGCTCAAAGCGCTAACCGGGGGCGACAAGATCACAGCCCGCTTTATGCGGCAGGACTTCTTCGAGTTCATACCGCAGTTCAAGCTGCTGATCGTTGGCAACCACAAGCCCACCATTCGCAATGTGGATGAGGCGATGAAGCGGCGGCTGCACATGGTGCCGTTCACTGTCACCATCCCTGCGGCCAAGCGCGACAAGCGCCTGCCTGACAGGCTTCTCGCTGAACGGGACGGAATACTCGCCTGGGCGCTGCAAGGCTGTCTGGAATGGCAACAGCATGGCCTACGTCCGCCGCCTGCCGTGATGGCCGCCACAGAGGATTACTTCGAGGCTGAGGACGCCCTGGGACGCTGGATCGATGACCGCTGTGAGACCGGCAACAAGTCCTTCTGGGCCGGATCTACGGATCTCTTCAACAGCTGGAGATCCTGGGCTGAGGCCAACGGCGAATATGCCGGGTCGATGAAGCGCTTTTCGGAAACCCTGACGACGCGTGGCTTCGAGAAATTCAAGAGCATGACGACCCGCGGATACCGTGGGATCAAGATTAAGGACACTAAGGCTGACCTATTCGAGGGGGATTATAATGATCAATAAAACAAGGAATATGGCGGATATGGCAGGTCATAGGTATATGACCGTTACGCGCGCACATGCGCGCGGGTGTACGGCGTTATCAGGTTCTCCTGCCATAACCGCCATGGGTAGTTTTTCTACGGCGTTTGATCTTTGGTTGACTGAACGATGTGTGCCAGCCGTCGACACGGTAACGCCGACAAGAGAGCTGTTTGCCGATTGGCAGGCTTGGGCCGAGCAGAACCAGACCCGTGTCGGCTCTGTTAAGCGCTTTGCCCTTGCAGTAGCAGGCAAAGGTTACGAGAAAGTGCAGACGAGGATTTGGCGCGGCTTTGGCGGCATCGCGCTCAAAGATGCCTCAAGGGTAACATCGACCACCGAAAGCGCCAATCTCGCGACGGCAGACGCAAGGCCAGCCTGCATCCTAGCCCTTGACCTTGGCACCACGACCGGCTGGGCGCTGCGCGGCTTTGATGGCCTGATTACAAGCGGCACGGCCAGCTTCAAGCCTGGGCGCTATGACGGCGGCGGTATGCGTTATCTCCGGTTCACGAACTGGGTCACCGAGATCGACCGCCTGTCTGGTCCAATCGAAGCAATTTACTTCGAAGAAGTACGCCGCCACCTCGGCACCGATGCGGCGCATGTCTATGGCGGTCTCATGGCCACGCTGGAAACCTGGGCCGAACTGCGGGGCGTGCCCTATCAGGGTGTGCCGGTTGGCACCATAAAACGTCACGCCACCGGAAAGGGTAACGCGCCCAAAGATACGATGATCGCGGCCGCACGTTCCCGCGGATACAGCCCCGCCGATGACAACGAGGCTGATGCCATCGCAATCCTTCACTGGGCGTTGGAACCCCAAGGCGGTGTCGCATGAGTGCCGCTCTTCTCGATAAAGCGGCTGCGGTCCTTGAAGAGCGAGGTCAAACCTACGGCGCCGCTGATGCGGCCTTTGCCGCCATTGCTGTCCGCTGGTCGATTACGCTCGGTCGACCGGTCTCGGCGGCCGATGTGATCTTGTGCATGATCGATCTGAAACTCGTGCGCCTTGCCCATGACCCGGCACACGAGGACAGCCTTATCGACGTCATCGGCTACGCGGCTCTTTTCCCGGGGGTGCGCCGATGAAATCCATGCGATGGCATCCCCATGGCTATGGCGGCGATCGTCGGGGCCCCGACCAAGTCAAGCGCGACGGTTGGCGCGAGACGGGACTGCTCGCGGTCAGCATCGACGATGACCGGCTCACCTGGCCCGAGCGCGAACTCGTCCGCCAGCTCGGGGAAAAGCTTTATGGCAAGATGAAAGAGGAGACGCAGCGATGAGCGCCTGGACGCCGAAGCTGGTGGAGGCCCGCCTCTCGGAAGCGGCCTTCGTTCTCAAGCGGCTGCCAGAGCCTCGGCTGTCGGGGTATTTCAGTACCTGGCCCGAAGTGGTTCGGAGCTTCGCCGATAAGGTAGGCCAAGAACCCAAGCCCATGCGCGTTCTGCCATCGCCCGCCTCCATCAGCCGGATGGAGGAGACGCTGACCTGGACGGCGGGGCTGGAGCCCATTGACGGCCAGATCGTCTGGCTGCGCGCCTATGGCTATCGCTGGCGCGAAGTCTGCCGGACGGTGGGGCTACAGCGGTCCTCGGCGCATCACCACTGGGTCTTTGGCCTCTGTTTCATTGCGCACAAACTGAACCGCCGGCAGGTCAGCCAGCACCTCTCAAGGCAGCAGGTGATTGACCTCGCGCGTGCCGATGATCCCTCGCTCTGAAAAAAATCGCATCGATGAAAAAAGTTCCAGACACTTTTGCCGTCTCGTCGGTATGTGGGTGGTAAGTCGAGAGGTGCGCGCGTGAGGGTGGGTGGTTTGCAGCAGGCCAAATGGTGACCGGTTTTCCGAAAAAACTGTCTCCGCTCAAAATGCTGCGCCGCGTAACACATTGAAATTGAACGGGTCCCTCCTGTTTGTAGCCGTATTCGGGGGGGCGAGGTCCGGAACTTCGCTAGCGTCAGGGCTATTTTTTTGGGAGTCCACCCCGCTTGGAGTCCACCACGGATCGCCTGAAAGCATCGTAAAATCAAACAGCTAGATGGACTCCACAGGTGGATACCTGGTGGACTCCGGAGTCCAGTTGGAAGCCACCTCCGGAGTCCACCCGCGGAGTCCAGCTGGACCCCGCTCTTGGACTCCACCGCACCGCCCGTCGATTGCCGCGCGCCACTCTATCGAACAGGATCACACCCATGACCCTCGCCTTCGCCCCCGAGCGGATCGAGCACTGGCCGCTTGCGCGCCTGCAGCCCTACGCGAAGAACGCCAAGATGCATGGGAACGACCAGGTGGCGAAGATCGCCGCCAGCATGGCCGAGTTTGGTTGGACCGTGCCGTGCCTTGTCGGCGAGGACGGGGAGCTGATCGCGGGCCATGGCCGGGTTCTGGCGGCAACGCAGCTCGGGCTGGCCGAGGCGCCAGTGATCGTGCTGGGTCATCTGACTGAGGCGCAGCGCCGGGCCTATCGCATCGCGGACAACAAGCTGACGGAACTCGGGACCTGGGACGAGGCGCTGCTGTCGGCGGAACTGCAGGACCTGTTGGCCGAGGATTACGACCTGTCGCTGATCGGGTTCGATGACGGCGAACTGGATGCCTTGCTGTCGGCTGAGCCGGAGGCGGGTACCGGAGGGGGCGCGGACCCCGACGAGGTTCCAGAACCCGCTGAGGATCCGGTCAGCCGCCCGGGCGATCTATGGCTTCTTGGCGGCCATCGACTGCTCTGCGGGGATGCGACGGTGACCACCGATGTTGAACGCCTGCTTGATGGCGCGCGTGCCAACCTCACTTTTTGCGATCCGCCCTATAACGTCGATTACGCCGGCGGCGTCGGCGCCGAGAAGGCGGGGAAGGGGCGCAGGATCAAGAATGACGCCCTTGGCGACGGGTTCGGGCAGTTCCTGTATGACGCCTGTGTGCTCATAAATGCGCACACCGATGGCGCGGTCTATATCTGCATGTCCTCCAGCGAGCTGCAGACGCTGCAGACGGCATTCAAATCCGCAGGCGGCCATTGGTCGACCTTTATCATCTGGGCGAAGGACCGCTTCACGCTGGGGCGGTCTGATTACCAGCGGCAATATGAGCCGATCCTCTATGGCTGGCCGGAACGAGCCAAGCGCCATTGGTGTGGGGATCGGGACCAGGGCGATGTCTGGCAGATGCCGCGGCCGCACAAGAACGACCTGCACCCGACCATGAAACCGGTGGCACTGGTTGAGCGGGCGCTGCGCAATTCCAGTCAGCGCGGTGATCTGGTGCTTGATCCCTTCGGCGGCAGCGGCACCACGCTGATTGCGGCCGAGGCGACGGGGCGGAGGGCAGCACTCCTGGAACTCGACCCGAAATACATCGATGTGATTATCCGTCGTTGGCAAGATTTCACCGGCCGCGAGGCGCAGTTGTCGGAAACGGGGCAGACCTTCGAAGACGTTGCACCGGAACGGGAGGCGGGGCATGCAGCAATCGCTGTTTGAACACCTGGGATTTGATTTGCACGACAGCGCCTCTGCCCGGCCCGACGTCGAATGCAGTGATGATCTGGAGGTTGGCAAGGCCGCCGAGCACTTGGTGTGTGCCGACCTCATCATGAGCGGCTATCGCGCGTTCTTGAGCGATCAAGGGCTGCCGTACGATATCCTGGTGGATGTCGATGGGGTATTGCTTCGCGTTCAGGTCAAATCAACCCGCAAGCCGAAAAACCATGATCCCCGCACGCGCTCGACGCCGGGGTACTTTTTTCATCTCCGACGCGCAGGAAAAGGTGGGCGGCGTCGATATCCGGAAAATGCCTTTGATCTCTACGCCCTCGTTGCGCTTGATCGGCAGGCAATCGCCTATCTGCCGGCCGTTGATTGCTCCAATCAAACCATTGCCCTGCGCGTTCCAGGTGAACATTACCTCCAAAATGGCAGTATGAACCGGGAGTTTCAGGAAGCGAGCTTTCGTCATGCGCTGAACCGTTTGGGGTTTGAGGCATGAAACAGTCCCGCCTCATGTCTCTGATCGAAGCCATCACCAACGTGATCGTCGGGTACGGCGTCGCTGTCATGACACAAATGCTGATCTTTCCGATCTTTGGGTTGCAAACAACGTTGCGGCAAAATCTTGTGATGGGCGGGATATTCACGATCGTCAGCCTGTTCCGATCGTTCGCTCTGCGGCGGCTTTTTGAGTCCATCAGGATCCGAGACGGTTTTATCGCGCCATCGATGCCTTGGCGCTGGACCTCGGCCTGCGCAGCGCGCGGCAACGCAAGGCACTGAATGTTCTCGCCTAGGCCTACGAGGGCGCACGGCAATCGTGGTGCAGGGAGGGGGATCACGCCCGGCAGCGGCGCCAATGCTGAATTCGGTGGGCACTTGCCCGGCTCAGGGCGCGGTCGCGCGACGTCACATCAATCCACCCGGAAATTTCTTGCTTGCAAGAGCCGTTCCGATAATCCTGAGTTTGATCCAACACTCACTCACGGGGTGTCGGCGAAGGCCTTGCTATCAAAGGAGAGTGTGATGAGCTACGCAAAGGTCTTTCTATCCATTTCTGCCATGATTTTAGTATCGCCCTTGTTTGCTCAAGCCAAGGTTTTTCCCGAGGGCTCTTCAGTTATAGCTTCGCCCTTAATGAACCCGGAAAAATGGGAAAAATGTACGGTAAAACAATACAAATCTGCCTCACAGATGTACGAACTTTCATGCGGAACCTTGCAATACTTTGTTCCTTCCCAGTTCGTTGTTGAAGATAGCGGAAACAATGAAGGGCTCTTGATCAATCCCGCTGCAAGAGACCTCTTTGCTGCAGGTACAGAGGTCATTGCATCCCCTACGTATCTGCCCGACCGATGGGAACGGTGTTCGGTGACAAAGATATTGCATGGTACAAATGGCTATGAAATCGCATGTGCTTCTGGGCTTTATGTTGTTTCCAGAACGCAAGTCCTGCTCGCGACCGAGGAGAACATCCGCCTGAAAATATCAACAGCCACTGAGGGCTCGCCCGAGGTTTCAACACGGACCACAGATGAGGCCTCACTTTCGCCGCAAATTGTAGAAGCTTCTGATGCTCAAAATGATTTGAGTTCAGCTGTTAGCATGGCTCCGCCTTCGGCGGCCTCCGGCTACTTTCCCGGAATGTTAATTGAGGCGAGTCCAATGGAAGGCATCTGGGGAGAAGCTGTGATAATTGAGCAAGTCGGGGACGGATTTCGCGTACAAATGATGCCAAGCATGGAATTCGTCGGGGCACCGCAGCTAATGTTAAGGCCCGAGCAAATACGTGTTGCAGTGTTGGCCAAGGAAACTCTAGAGCCCGAACTAAGCCTGCCTAATGGGACCTACTATTGCGGGATATCGAATGGCGGCATGGTATTTTTCACAGGTGAGATTGAACTTAAGGATGGGTTTTTCCGCGGTCCGGCCTTCGATGGTCACTACGGGGAGTGGTATCCTATGGAAACAACGCCAGAGGGTGCCGTCGTTTGGGGTGGCCCACTCGCGGGCTTCGAGACGGATAGTGCTCGTGTTGTCAGTACTGCCATCAAGAGCGATGGAGGCAATCCAGCTTTCGACGTATTGCTGCAAATGGAAAACGGTAGATTCTTGTCGAACAGTTGTGTCCCAAAATGACACTTAGTGACCACGTCCCCATGGTTCCTCGCTGCCCCTGCTCCTATACATGGGGCGCAGCGCGCAACATCGCGAGCGTTTGAACAAGGAAGTGAAACGCCGGGCCGATGTGGTGGGCGTGCGCGCATTCCTTCGGACCGGTGGCAGTCATGCCCTCACTCCCCAACGACGCGTCGATCATGCGCCTGATAGGCGCTGTGCCCTTCGAGCAGCACGACGAATGGCAGACCTCAAGCCGCTATGATGGTCGAAGCCTTCGCCCAGATCGAGAAGGAGGAGGACGACCCCATTCTCAGCATCACCACAAAAGCCGCCGGATCGTGAGGGTCTAACAACCCAGTTCGGATTGTTAGGAAAGGCGCGCAGACATCATGACGCAACGACTGAATCCGCATTTCATACCAATGGGCGAGACCCTCTTGTTTCTGCAGCAGCATGTGCTGCTGCGACACCATTGTCGTGGATCGGCTCGGAAGTATATCGTGAGGTATGGGATCAGACGTCACAGGACAGCACGCACTGCGATCCGGGCCGCCATCGGGAGGAGAGGCGCCGACCGAGCACCGTCGGCGTCTGTTACCTCAGAACCTGGACGCGACCCTGCGGTATCTCACGGACGAAGACCTGAACCGCCTTCTGGTCGCCGTGACGAAAGAACGCGAGCGGCGTGGCGTCTTGGTTGCTGCCGCGCAGCCTCCGTCTGTTGGGGTGCCGGAGCTTGCAGTCTCCGGCACATCGAGGGTCGAGGGACTGACCCAATCGCAAATCAATCTCATCCGGGCCTCGATCAAGGCGGGCGTGAAGCCCAGTGTGCTGTCCCGGCAGTTCGGGATTAGCCAGGCGCAAATCCGGGCGGCGTTGAAGGCATGAAAAAAAGGGCCAGCACGCGGCTGGCCCAGTTTATCGCGAGGGAGCGGTGCAGACGGCACCGCTCTAAACGACTGAGGGTTCGTACAGGCAGAAACCTCCAAACGCACGATCGTGACGTGGGAGGATTCTGCAAGGGCAGGACACTACTCATGAGTATTGATCAAGATATCACGCCAGATCTTGCGTCATCAAGCGATACACGCGCCCCCGACCTTCTGCCTTCTCCGAGATCACCTTGAGTCCAAGCTTTCTCTTGAGTGCTCCGGAGAGAGCGCCGCGTACGGTGTGTGGCTCCCATTGAAGCGCAGTGGCCAGCTCCTCGATGGTCGCGCCCTTGGGACGGGACAGCATGTCGATGAGCGCCTCCTGCTTGGTGCCGCGGCGGCGGTGCACGGGTGCTGCCGTGGCAATGCCCTGTTCGGGGTCCTCTGCCTGCGCACCCGGATTGTCCGTGATCCCGAGGGCGCTGTAGGCGAGGGGCGTGGCACGCAGGGTGAGCGGCCCGCGCTCCTCGTCATGCCGGTAGACGGTGTTGAGGTCGGCAGCGGGGGTTTCTTCGATCAGGCCATGCTTGAGGAGGCTCTTGCAGACATTGCCGACCGCGCCGCCCTTGAGGTTGGCGGTGACGGGAAACACCATCGCGTCCTCGCGCGTGCAGGCGGTGGAGAGGATGACGGCTTGAGCGTCGGACAGTTGGATCTGGGTCATGGATTTTCTCCGGTTTGGCCCCGCGCGACATGCGAGGGCTTCTACAACCCCGAGCCGCGCGTCGGCGCGGCTGGAATTCCGGGAGCGCCGGAGATCAGCCGGCGTGCTCGCCCTCGCCGAAGGCGCTGTCGGTGATGCGTTTCAGGAGGCTGGCGTAGTGTTCGAGGGTGCCGACGTGGCCCCAGTTCACCTCGTCGGGGTGCGCGTTGAAGTGGTCGTCGCTGAGCGCCTGCAGGCGGGCGAGCATTTCGTCGATCTCGGTCTTCCTGGCCGTAAAAGCGGCGAGCGCGGCTTCCCTGTTGCGCCGGGCCTTCTCGGCGCGGGCCTCAAAGCGCGGGGTGGTGGTTGGGTTCGGGCGGGTCGTCATCGCGTAGGCTCCGGGTGAGTTGCATCGTCCTTGTGGAATGGATGTTCGCTCTGTCTCTGAGGCTTATCAACGACATAACCGACTGACTTTGAGTGATAATCGGAGCGATCGATGCAAGGCCTGAGTGAACGCCAATACGCCGCCCATGTCGGGCTGTCGCGTGGCGCGATCCAGAAAGCAAAGGAGGCGGGGCGGCTGGTCCTCTTTGCCGATGGCAGCATCGATGCCGCGGCCTCGGATCAGCGCCGTAGCGCACTGACTGACCCGTCGAAATCCCGCGCCGTGCCGAAAGAAACCGCTGCGCCAAAGCCCAAGCTGAAACCCGTCCCCGAAGCGGCGGTCGCCTCTGTGGGAGAAACTCTGCGCGAGGAAGGGCTGCCCGGCCCAAGCGTGGCTGGCGGCACGACATTCCTTCAGGCCAAGACCGCCAACGAGGTGTTGAAGGCTCAGGAACGGCGGCTGCGGTTGCAAAAGCTCAAGGGCGAGCTGGTCGAGAAGGCACGGGCGGAAACGCTGATGTTCCGGCTGGCGCGCGAGGAACGGGATGCCTGGGTAACCTGGCCGGGGCGCGTGGCGGCGCTGATGGCCTCGGAGCTTGGGGCGGCCTTGGGAGGCGAGATCACGGTGGAGGCGGCGGTGATGCAGAAAGTTCTGGAAACCCATGTCCGCACGCAACTCGACAGCCTCGCCGAGATCCGCACTGGCGCTGGATGAGCAGCTCCTCGCCTTCGATGGGGCACAGGACCTGCTGCGCGCCTGGTCGCAGGGCATCCGGCCCGACCCGAACCTGACGGTCTCGGAATGGGCCGACCGGCATCGCTGGCTTTCGTCCCGCGCCTCGGCCGAACCGGGGCGGTATCGGACGGCGCGCACGCCCTATATGCGCGAGATCATGGATGCGCTTTCCCCGGCCAGTCCGGTGCAGCGCGTGGTATTCATGAAGGCAGCTCAGGTGGGCGCCACGGAAGCAGGCAATTGCTTTATCGGTTTCGTGATGCACCACGCGCCGGGGCCGATGCTGGCGGTGCAGCCGACCGTGGAACTGGCAAAGCGCAATTCGCGGCAACGGATCGACCCGCTGATCGAGGAAAGCCCGGAGCTGCGGGAGAAGGTTAAACCTGCCCGCTCGCGCGACGCCGGCAACACGATGCTGTCGAAGGAATTCGCGGGCGGCATTCTGATCATGACGGGCGCGAACTCGGCGGTGGGGCTGCAGTCCACGCCCGCGCGCTATCTGTTTCTGGATGAGGTCGATGCCTATCCGGCCTCGGCGGACGAGGAAGGTGACCCGGTCAGCCTGGCCGAGGCGCGGTCGCTGACCTTCGCGCACAGGCGCAAGGCACTGCTGATCTCGACGCCGACCATCCGGGGGCTATCGCGCATCGAGCGCGAGTTCGAGGCGAGCGATCAGCGGCGGTATTACGTGCCCTGTCCGCATTGTGACCAGGAACAATGGCTGCGGTTTGAACGCCTGCGCTGGGAGAAGGGCAAGCCTGAGACGGCGGAATACCATTGCGAGGGCTGCGACGCGCCCATCGCCGAGCACCACAAGACGGCGATGCTAGCCGCTGGGGAATGGCGAGCAACAGCGCAATCGTCCGATCCGCATACGGTCGGCTATCACCTCTCGGCGCTTTATTCGCCGATTGGCTGGCTCTCTTGGGCGCGGATCGCGCGGGCCTGGGAGGCGGCCTTGGGCAATGACGAGGCGATGCGGGCGTTTCGCAACACTATTTTGGGCGAGACCTGGTTTGAGACGGGCGAGGCGCCGGATTGGCAACGGCTGCAGGGGGTAAAGGAAGAGTGGAAACCGGGCACGGTGCCGGTGGGCGGGGTGTTTCTGACGGCAGGCGCTGATGTGCAGAAGGACCGCATCGAAGTTGATGTCTGGGCTTGGGGCCGGGGCTTGGAAAGCTGGCTGGTTGATCACATCGTGATTGAGGGCGGTCCCGCGGATCCGGCTTGCTGGCAAAAGCTGAACGATCTGCTGGGCAGGGTCTGGACCCACGCCAGCGGCCAGCCCATGACCATCGCGCGGTTGGCCATCGACACGGGCTACGAGACCAGCGCGGTCTACGCATGGGCGCGTCAGGTGGGCTTTGCGCAGGTGGCCCCGGTGAAAGGGCTCGATGGGTTCAACCGCTCCAGCCCTGTGACGGGGCCGACTTATGTCGATGCGACCATCGGCGGCAAACGTCTGCGCCGGGGCGCGCGACTGTGGTCGGTGGCGACCTCGACCTTCAAGGCCGAGACCTATCGCTTCCTGCGCCAGGACCGCCCCACGCCGGAAGAGATCACCGCCGGTGCTTCGTTCCCGGCGGGAACGGTGCATTTGCCGCACTGGGCCGACAGCGAATGGCTAAAGCAGCTGACCGCGGAACAGCTGGTGACGGTCAAGACCAAGCGCGGCTTCACCAAGCTCGAATGGCAGAAGCTGCGGGAACGCAACGAGGCGCTGGACTGTCGTGTCTATGCGCGTGCGGCCGCGTGGATCCTTGGCGCGGACCGCTGGTCCGAGGCGCGATGGGCTGAGATGGAGCGGCAATCGGCGGTGACAGCGGATACTGCGGCAAACGATGCAGCTAGTGCAGCGCCGACGCGCCCGTCGGCACGGCGGCGAACCATGCGGTCAAGCTATATGCGCTGAACGCCAATGCCAGTTCAGATGGGCAGCACAGTTTATTTCAACAAATCAGTGATAGCGTCGCTGATGAGGAACTTTCGATATCGACCGCCAACAGGCACTCCGTTTCCATCAATTGTCTCACGCAGCAAAGTTTCGAAAGTGGCAAAGTCCTTGTAGTAAGCTGGAAGTTTTTCAGTTTGCATGTCCACGCGAATACTTTCCAACATGTCTTCCATCCCAAGCTCTGCGATCGACGTCATCCAGGATATCATTACTTCGTCAGGAGCTTCAGGGCAAAGTACACGGAATTCCCTGAAGAAATCCTCGACGTCTTTCCTTCTTTCCGGATGTGCCAGAGTTACGAGGACGAGTGCATTCATGAAAGTCCCCCGTAGAAACTCATCAGCGCGTGGGTTGCAGACTGCGTCACAAAGTGGGGTAAGGTCTCCATCAAATACGCTTGCAACTACGCGATAGCTTCCGCTTTCGGTGGCGTGAACGCCGAGGAGATGCTCGACGATTGACGACGGACGGGACAGTAGGCGGACAATAGGTCGATATGCGAATGGCTCACGCCACTCGCCCAGCAAGAAAAGAACCGGGAGCAAAGCGTTCAAGTCGCACGGATCCATTTCGCGTATGGATTGATGCCCAAGCCGTGTGACCAGATCGACAAAAATTGGTCCCATGGATTTGCGTTGCTTTCGTGCTGCCATCATTGATGCGCGTGGATCCGAGTTGTTTTGACGCAAATCGTGCATGATTTCTGCGGGTGTCATGGGTTCTCTTTCGACTGATCGCGGATGGCAAAGTTGAAAGTCGTTTCGCAGAAAGGTCAACACAGATGCCGTCACCATCAGACCTCCGCGCTCGCCGCGAGGCCCTCGCAACGCAGCGATCCTCGGGCGTCGCCCGGGTCAGCTACGACGGAAAGACGGTGGACTATCGTTCTGTGGCCGAGATCGACCTGGCCATCGAAGCGCTCGATCGCGACATCGCCTTGGCAGAGGGCCGGCGGATTGTGCGCCATGTCCGCGTGACAGCGACTAAGGGGCTCTGACAGAGATGGGGATGTTCGACCTGTTCCGCCGCCGGGCCACCGGCGGACCTGAGGCCATGCGCGCGCGGCTCGAGGGGACGATGGCCAAGCGTCGGCTCCGAGGCTGGAACCCACCTCTGGAGAACATCAACGCGCTGGTTGCCTCTGGCGGCCCACGACTCTTGGCACGGTCCCGCGAACTGGTGGTGACGAATGGGTACGCAGCCAATGCCTGCGAGGCTTTTGCCGCGAACCTTGTCGGGGATGGCATCAAACCCTCGTCGCTCATTGGGGATGCCGACTTGCGCGACCGGGTGCAAAAGCTCTGGCTTGCTTGGACAGATGAGGCGGATGCGGATGGGCTGACGGACTTCTACGGCCTGCAGGCCATGGTCGCGCGCGAGATGTTTGTGGCCGGCGAGTGCTTCGTTCGCCTTCGGCCCCGTCGGGCGGAAGATGGGCTGCTTGTGCCGCTGCAATTGCAGCTTCTGCAATCCGAGATGCTGCCCTTCGAGAAAACCGAAACGGATCCGAATGGGAACCGCATTCGCTGCGGGATCGAATTCGACCTGATCGGGCGGCGGGTGGCCTATCACTTCCGCCGCCGTCATCCGGGCGACAGCACGGATCAGCGGGTAGTGGCGCCGGACACGGTGCGGGTGCCTGCCGAGGAGGTGCTGCACATCTACAGGCCCATCGACGCCGGTCAGATCCGTGGCCTGCCTCATGTGGCACCGGCCATGGTGCGGTTGTTCCTCTTGGACCAATACGATGACGCTGAACTCGATCGCAAAAAGACGGCGGCGATGTTCGCGGGCTTCATCACCAAGACGGCCCCAGAAGACCCGATGATGGGCGAAGGTGAGGCCGATCTCGATGGAGCCGCGATTGCGAGCCTCGAGCCGGGCACCATGCAGGTGCTGTTGCCCGGCGAGGATGTGAAGTTCTCGAGCCCCGCCGATGTCGGTGGGGGCTACGAGGCGTTTCAATACCGGACGCTGCTCGCGGTTTCGGCCTCGCTCGGTCTGCCGTATCACCTCGTCACTGGCGATGTTCGGCAGGCGAATTATTCGAGCCTTCGGGCCGAACTTGTCGAGTTCCGCCGCCGCATTGGCCAGCTTCAGCATGGGGTCATGGCGCACCAGCTTTGCCGCCCCATCTGGCGGCGCTGGCTGGAAACGGCCGTGCTCTCGGGCGCCTTGGTTGCAGATCCTGTCACGGCCCGGCCGGTGCAATGGATCCCGCCACGGTGGGATTGGGTCGATCCGCTCAAAGACATCCAGGCGCAGGTGCTGGCTATGGAAGCGGGCCTGACCTCCCGGCGCAAGGTGGTCGAGGCCACCGGCTATGACATCGAAGAGGTTGACCGTGAAAACGCATCCGACGCGAAACGGGCAGCCGATCTGGGCCTGACCTATCGCGCCAGCCCCGGCGAAACCCAGGGGGCAAGGGCAACGCCCGTCCAATTGCCCGATCCAAATTCGAGTGACGGACCGTCCGACAATAACTCGGGCACCGACCTACAACAGGAGTAACCCCATGAAATCCTGGTACACGATCCGTGCTCGCACCTCGGGCACGGAAGTGCTGATCTATGACGAAATCGGCGCCTATGGCGTCACAGCAAAGGGGTTCCTCGCGGAGCTCGGTGCGCTGCCCGACGATGCGGCGATTGATCTGCGTCTCAACAGCCCCGGCGGCTCGGTCTTTGACGCGGTCGCCATTTACAACGCGTTGAAGCGGCACCCGGGCGAGATCACCGTCTGGATCGATGGCATCGCGGCCTCGGCGGCAAGCTACATCGCCATGGCGGGTGACACCATCGTCATGCCGGAAAACGCCTTCCTGATGATCCACGATCCCTCGGGGCTGGTCATGGGCACGGCCGAGGACATGCGCGCCACGGCTGAGGCGCTCGACAAGGTCAAAGGCAGCCTGATCCAGGGCTATGCCGCGAAATCAGGCAAACCTGACGACGAGATCGCCGCCCTGATGGCGGAAGAGACCTGGCTCGATGCCAAGGACGCGCTGGCTCTCGGCTTCATCGACCGGATCGCTGAGCCGGTGAAACTCGCGGCCTCCTTTGATGTGGTGCGCTTCCGCAACGCGCCGCCAGAAGTGGTCGAGGCGGCAAGTGAACCCGATGAGCCAGTAGCGACGGAGCCGCAGACCGAGGGTGTTGCAGACGTCAACACCCTGCCTGACCCCGAACACCCGGCTGCGGAAACGCCAACCATGGCCGCAAGTGAGCCCGCAATGGCCGACACCGCTACCGTTCGCGCTCAGGCCATCGCCCATGCGCGCGCTGTGATTGATCTCTGCCGCCTCGCGGGTCAACCGCAGATGGCGGGCCGGTTCCTCGAAGAAGACGTTGGTCTCGATGAGGTCCGCAACCGCCTTCTCGCGGCAAAGGCCGACGTCACCCCCGACATCACCGCCGCCCATGCCCAACCCGGGCGC
>NZ_JAEPMO010000198.1 GCF_017643905.1 Marivita sp. | reverse complement strand
GTCGAGTCAGCACATGCTACGCGACACAATCGAAATCGCCCACCATTTCCGGTGCAGATCTTCCAGCCGTTCAATCCGAGGTTTGACGCACAGTACCCGGTGCGGCATCACCGGTTGCTTCTATATCAGCAATGTACCGCTTCATCTCGGCAATTTCACTGCGCTGCGTTTCGATGATGGCATCCGCCAGTGCCCGGACACGTGGGTCCGACAGATTGGCCCGCTCGCTGGTCAGAACGGCAATCGAATGGTGTGGAATCATCGCCTTCATCCACGCCATGTCGCCAATCGTCACCTGTGACCGCACCAGCCCGACACCCAGCACCAGCGCCAAGATGCCTCCGCCAAAGATCGCGAGGTTGGCTTTGCGATTTGCATACATGCCAAGCATGAACGCCAGCATGACAATTGCCATCATGCCACCCATGTAAAGCGCCATCCACATGCGGGTCTGGGAAAAGAAGACGTGTTCGATGGCATAGGTGTTCAGATACATCAGCCCGTACATCACAACGGTAGACGTCAGGATCATCGCGAAAAACCGCAGATACGACCCATGATGCGTGGATGTGCTGTCGTCCGTCTGAGCCGCCTGTTTCTGAGCCATCGGTCAATCCTTTCCACAGTTCAATGAAAGGACAACACAAACAGACGGGGATATGTTCCCCTATCGTCAGCGCCCGAATTCGCACGGGTCGCAAAGGATCATGGTAGAATGAGGCAAAGCGATTTCGCAATGGCCTACCCGCATCAATGTGCCTCGGCCCAATTCTTGCCCTGCCCTGCGTCGGCGATCAGGGGCACCGTCAGGTGAACCACCGGATCGGCAGCGCCCTCCATCACCTCACGCGCGACCTTGATCAGATCGTCCTCGGCACCCTGATCCACCTCGAACAGCAATTCGTCATGCACCTGCAGCAGCATCTTGGCGGGCAGCCCCTTGATCGCATCCGGCATCCGGATCATCGCCCGGCGGATGATGTCCGCCGCTGTGCCCTGAATGGGCGCGTTGATCGCCGCGCGTTTGGCAAAGCCTGCGCGCGGGCCTTTGGCGTTGATCTCTGGCGTGTGGATGACGCGACCAAACAGCGTTTCCACCCGATTGTGCTTTTGCGCGAAGGCCGTGGTGTCGTCCATGTAGGCCTTGATGCCTGGGAACCGCTCGAAATAACGGTCGATGAAGCCCTGCGCCTCGGCCCGTGGGATGCGCAGGTTGCGGGCAAGACCGAAACCGCTGATCCCGTATATGACACCAAAGTTGATCGCCTTTGCCTGACGGCGCACATCCGGCGTCATATCCTCAAGCGGCACGTTGAACATTTCCGACGCGGTGGCGGCGTGAATGTCCTGCCCCTCTTTGAACGCGTCCTTCAGCGCCTGAATATCCGCGATATGGGCAAGGATGCGCAACTCAATCTGGCTGTAGTCCAGCGCGACCAGCGTCTTGCCCTCTTCGGCGACAAACGCCTCGCGGATGCGGCGGCCTTCTTCGGTGCGGATCGGGATGTTCTGCAGGTTCGGATCGGTCGAGGCCAGACGCCCGGTGTTGGCCCCGGCGATGGAATAGGACGTATGAACCCGGCCCGTCTCGCGGTTGATATGGTCCTGAAGAGCGTCGGTATAGGTGGACTTCAGTTTGGAAAGCTGCCGCCAGTCGAGCACCCGGCGCGGCAGTTCGTGCTCGGTGGCCAAATCCTCCAGCACATCGGCACCCGTCGCATAGGCCCCGGTCTTGCCGCGCTTGCCGCCGTCCAGACCCATCTCGTCGAACAGGATCTCACCCAACTGCTTGGGGGACCCGACATTGAACTTGCGACCCACAAGCTCGTAAATCTCGTCCTCCAGCCCCGCCATCTTCTGGCTGAACGCGTTGGACATGCGGCTGAGCGTGTCCCTGTCGACCTTGATCCCGGCCATCTCCATCTCGGCCAGCACCGGCACCAGCGGGCGTTCCATGCCTTCATAGACGCGGGTGACCTTGGTCTTGTGAAGTTGTGGTTTGAACATCTTCCACAGGCGCAAGGTGACCTCTGCATCCTCGGCCGCGTAGGGCACGGCCTTGTCGATAGGCACGCGGTCAAAGGTGATCTGGCTTTTGCCACTGCCCAGCAGATCCTTGATCGGGATCGGCGTGTGGCCCAAATAGCGTTCGGCCAGCGTGTCCATGCCATGCCCATGCAGCCCCGCGTTCATCGCGTAGGACATGAGCATCGTGTCGTCGATGGGCGCGACAGTGATCCCCAAACGCGCCATGATCTTGGCGTCGTATTTCATGTTTTGGCCGATCTTCATCACCGCCGGATCTTCAAGAAGCGGCTTGAGCGCTGCCAACGCGGTGTCCATCGGGATCTGCCCCTCGGCCAGATCATCTGACCCGAAGAGGCCCTCACCGCCGTCCGCTTTGTGGCCCAATGGCACGTAACAGGCCTTGCCCGGCTCAACGCACAGGGACACGCCGACCAGTTCGGCGGTCATTTCATTGAGCGAGGTGGTTTCCGTATCAAAGGCCACCCAGCCTTTTTCGTTGGCCAAGTCGATCCAGCTCTGAAGTGCTGACAGATCGCGCACACATTCGTAATTCGCCGTGTCCATTTTTGGCAGTTCGGGCGCATCGCCGGACGGAGGGTTGGCCCCCTCGGGCGTTGTATCGGGAATGGCCGGCGCATCGACCTTGAGCGCCTCGGCGATACGTTTGGTGAGCGTGCGGAACTCCATCTCGGCCAGAAACGCCATCAGCTTGTCTGGATCGGGTTCGCGGACCTCCAGATCGTCCAGCGTGAAGGTCAGGGGTGTGTTTTCGTCCAGCAAAACCAGCTTCTTTGACAATTCAATCTGTTCGCGCTTTTCGATCAGAGTATCGCGGCGCTTGGGTTGCTTGATCTCGCCTGCCCGGTCGAGCAGCTCTTCCAGCGATCCGAATTCGTTGATCAGAAGCGCCGCCGTCTTGATCCCGATTCCCGGCGCGCCGGGCACGTTGTCGACACTGTCGCCAGCAAGCGCCTGCACATCGACAACGCGTTCGGGGTAAACGCCGAATTTCTCGAACACCCCCTCGCGGTCGATGGTGCGGTTCTTCATGGCGTCGAACATCTCGACCCCTTCGCCGACCAGTTGCATCAGGTCCTTGTCGGAACTGATGATCGTCACGCGCCCCCCGGCCTTGCGCGCCTGCACGGCCAGAGTGGCGATGATGTCATCCGCCTCGTATCCCTCCAACTCTTCACAGGCGATGTTGAACGCCTCGGTCGCGCGGCGAGTCAGCGGGATCTGCGGACGCAGGTCTTCGGGCATCGCCTCGCGGTTGGCCTTGTACTGATCGTACATGTCATTGCGGAACGTGTGGCTGCCCTTGTCAAAGATCACCGCCACATGGGTCACATCCGACCCGGCATTCCCTTCGACATAGCGCTGCAGCATGTTGCAAAAGCCGCTGACCGCCCCGATGGGCAGACCGTCGGATTTGCGCGTGAGCGGCGGCAGCGCATGGTAGGCGCGAAAGATGAAGGCCGAGCCGTCGATCAGGTGAAGGTGGTGTCCTTTGCCGAATGCCATGTCGCGCGTCCCCATTTTCATGCTGCCAAAGGTGTGCCACGGTCGGCGAAGAGGTGCCAGCCCGAACGTGGTGCTGCGCGTCGTCATTGGCGTTTCACAGGCTGTGGATTATTCTTTGATCGTGTCTGACGCAGCAAACGGAGAAAATGTCGTGCGTGCTTTAATTGGTGCAGTTTTCCTTGCCATCGGGGCCAATCCTGTTGTCGCCAACGAAACGCTAAAGCTTGACGGATTGGCGCCCAAGACCGATCCCAAAGCCAGTCTTCCGATCTGCGAGAACATCCCTTATGACAAGGCGAATTGCGTGCGCGCATTGGCCTGTATCGGAACCGATGGTGTCTATTTCGACGGGCAGGTTCATGGCTGGGACACCGGCATCATCATCGGTTTTCTGGACGACGGCACGCCGTGCAACGGCGAATGGGTGGCCGGTGGGCCACAGACGCCGGGACGGGCCAGCATGATCTGCGAAAACGGCGTCGAGGCAAACGTGCTCTATCACACGCTCAACAACGAGACTGGCACGGTGATCGGCAGCGGAAGCGACAATCAGGGGCGCGAGATCACGGCATGGTCCGGGGAAAAGGTGCTGCAGTTTCTGACAGGGCCAGCGGATGACACGCCGGTTCTGCCCTGCGGTCCGGCCCCGATCCCGATCAGCTAAGGTTCGGTTCCCGCGAAGCCGGGGCGGCGGCCCAGACGCTGTCCCGCCCAGACGATGAGCGCCCCGAAGCCCGAGAACACGACCAGCAACCCGAAGATATTGAGCCCCGTGCGCAGCGGGCCAAGATCGTCAAGGTTCAGGAAATGATAGGGATAGCGCCCGTCAACAAACGCAGCGCGCAGCATCGCGACGATGCAATACAAGAGCGGCAGGATCAGCCAAGGCAGGATGTCGGGATAGCTCAGATCGGCTTTCTGTACGAACGCCAGCCAATAGCCCGCGAACCCAAGCGGGATCAGCGTGTGCAGCATCAGGTCGATTACCATGTCGATGCCCCGATAATCCCGCAGATGCGCCAGCAGCACGTGATAAACGATGGCGACCATCGCAATCGACAACAGCAGCCCGCCCTGAACCTTCGCCGGTTCGCGCCCGCCCAGCGCCACCCAGGCACAGGTCAGGCCCACCAGCGTGTTCGTCCAGATCGTGAAATAGCGGTAGTTGAACGCCAGCGTATCGAGCAACCCGGTGTTGTACCGGTCGATCCGAAGCCAGACGCGCGTGACGATTGTCACGCAGACCGCGAGCGCCAGTAGCGCTGCGCAAAGACGCTTGGCTGTCACGTGTCGTGCTGGTGAGCGAAATCCCGGTGGACGTATTTCGCATCGCAATAGCCGCACTCGACCCAACCGGTGTCATGCGGAATTTGCAGCCAGACGCGCGGGTGACCCAAGGCCCCTTCACCACCGTCACAGGCGATGCGGTAGCTGTCCACGATCTTGGTTTCGGGCGCTTGCGTAGCCATCTGCTGCGTTTCCTTCGTTCGGAATTTCCACTAGGTGCGGTTTAAGACGACGCGGCCACGGGAGCAAGAGACAGCGATGACACAGCACGCCATTGAGATCGAAGGCCTGAAAAAGACCTATTCCGGAGGCAAAGAGGCCCTGAAAGGCATCAATCTGAATGTGCCACGCGGTTCGGTCTTTGGGCTTCTCGGGCCGAATGGTGCCGGGAAATCAACGCTGATCAACATTCTGGCGGGTCTTGTCACCAAAACCGCAGGCCAAGTGACGATCTGGGGCTGGGATCAGGATGTGAACCCCCGCCAGTCCCGCGCAGCCATCGGCGTCATGCCGCAAGAGCTGAACCTTGACCCGTTTTTTACGCCGCGCGGCGCTTTGGAGGTGCAGGCGGGGCTTTACGGCGTCCCGAAGTCACAACGCCGCTCGGACGAGATCCTTGAGATGATCGGTCTCACCGACAAGGCAGAAGCCTATGCGCGGACCCTATCGGGCGGGATGCGGCGGCGGTTGTTGCTGGGCAAGGCGCTGGTGCACAGACCGAATGTGCTGGTGCTGGATGAGCCAACCGCCGGTGTGGACATCGAGTTGCGGCAGATGCTCTGGACCAATGTCCGAAAGCTGAACCGCGAAGAGGGGATGACGATCATCCTGACCACTCATTACCTCGAAGAGGCAGAAGAGATGTGCGACGAGATCGCGATCATCAACCATGGCGAGGTGGTGGCCCGCGACAGCACCAGCAACCTGCTGGGGGCGCTGGACGCCAAGACGATGGTCATTCAACCCGACAGCGCGGTGGGCGTGCTTCCCGAAGTCGAGGGCATCGCCGTGACCACCCGGGAGGATGGCACGATTGCAGTCAGCTATCGCTCCCGCCAGACCTCGGCGGAAAATGTGCTGTCAATGCTGCGGGACAACGGCGTGCGCATCCGCGACGTGCGCACCGAACAGGCGGACCTCCCAAGTTCGACAAAATCCGCCGAAATTCGCCTGAATTGAGGGTGGCTGGCTGAGTTATTTCAATGATTTAGCGGTTGTGTTCGGGCAAATTTCTGTAGTCACACACATTGCCTATATTGGTGTTGTTTAGTTGAATC
>NZ_JAEPMO010000023.1 GCF_017643905.1 Marivita sp. | reverse complement strand
CTCATGCTGACCTGCGCCATCCAATACCATTCGCACGGCACGCTCGCGCACTTCTGGTGAATACTTGTTCGTTGTCTTCGTCATAATGCTCCATCCTACTCATGAGTTGAAGCCTCCGGCAAACCCGGCGCGGTTCAGACCGTCTTACACCGCTTCACTGATGCGGTTCATTGTCGTTGCCGCTTGTTGCTTTTCAGAATTTCCTTGGCGACAAGCCAGCCTGGAACCACGACACAAAATTGAGAATCGAAAAAACGGGCAATCCCGTCGCAGCGCGGATCGCGGATGCGTAGGGTCCCATGTTGGTGCATTCGAGCACCAAGGCTCCTAAATCCGGGTTGCTTGCCACGAGCCGTCGGGCGGCATCGACATTGTCTGCTTCGGCCGCGGCGACGTCCAACTCGGGTTCGTTTCCCAGAATGGCGCGGGTGAATTCGCGGCCGCCTTCCGTTGTGCCGATTGGTGTATCCAGTGGCACTCCGGCTGCGTTCAGGTGGGCTTGTGTCAGAGAACTCCCGGAGATCGTCAGAATCCCCGCCTTCTTGCCGGGGGGGAGAAGGGCATTGACCATCGCGGTCTGCATCAGAGAGGACGTCGCGACGGGCACCCCGACGGCTTTTGCGATATCCTTCTGGAAAATCGACAGAAATCCGCAATTCGTCGTGATCCCGTCGGCACCATCAGCGACCAGTTCCCGCGCGGCGGCGATGAAGTCCGGCAAAAGTCCTTCAGCATTCCTGCGCACGACCTTGTCTGGAGATGCTCCGCGCACGATCTTGTAATGGACGGGAAAGTCCCAACTTGTTGCATTCCCCATGTCCCCCGGGATGCGGGGAAACCGCGCTTCAAGCATGAGAATGCCCACGGTCGCACCGTAAATCGCCTTGCCACCTTGCGCTTTCATGCGTCTATCCTGTCCTGCGTTACGTCTATTGCGATCTTCTCCATCTCGGGAATGATCTGATCAAGAAATTCCTGCCCGACAACCGAAATCGGTCGATCGCGCCGTGTCACGATGACGATGTCGAGATGAACTGTCGGCTCCAATCGCCGGACCACGTATCCCTGTCCGTCGTCGCTCGCGAGTGTAAAGGGGTCGATCATTGCTGCCCCTAACCCCTGTTTTACGAGGTTAAGCGCATTTCGAAACAGGTCAGTGTGGCATCGCACTCTGAAATGTGCCCCGTTCGAATGAAAGGCCTCGCGCGTTCGGCGGGTGACCATGTGATCTGCACCCATGATGATGAACGGGTAGTCGTCCAATGCGGACGGTGTCACGGTTGCATCCTCGGCCAGACCAGCGCCTTCCGGAATGGCGCAGAGGGTTTCAAAGGTGAATCGACGCTCTTCAAGACCTTCGTGCAGGATGGGGCGTTCGCAGATCCCGATCTCATACAGACCTGCGGCGACCCATTCCTGTATCTTGCCGGAATACTGAGACTGAACGGCAAGGGTCAGGTTCGGTCGTTTCTCGCAGAACACAGCGATTTCTGCTGGGATAAAGCCGAATGCCAAGGCATGGTTGGTTGCAACCTGTAGCTGGCCCGCGGTGCGATTTTGCAGGTCCGCCACCGCTTGGTTCACATGGTCGAGCCCCCGCACAATCGTATCAATCTCTTCAAACAACACCGCCGCTTCGGGCGTCGGGACAAGTCGGCCCCTTCTGCGTTCGAAAAGCTTGAACTTGGTGCGCCGTTCCAGTTGCGACAGCAGGTTGCTGATGGCGGGCTGTGACACTCCGAGGTGTTCAGCGGCTGCCGTTACGGTGCCGCGCTCCATGATGGCGTGGAAGGCTTGGAATTGGCGAAACGGTGTAGACATGTACCCTATGTATCAAGAAAAATTATGAAGTCGCAAAATCTTTGTATTTGAAATGATGTAATCCTCAAGGCACGCTCATTGGAATGGGGGACTTCCGCGGATGAGCGACACAGACCAGAACATCACCGGCTTTGACCTGTGGTACCTTTCGCTGCCCGTTGTTTCGGCCCGAGATCATGGCATTGGGCGGGTCGATGGCGCGTGTGAAGTCGTCGTTCTGCGACTGACCTCGGAAGGCGGTGAAACCGGTTGGGGAGAGGCGTCTCCTTGGGTGGTGTTCACGGGGTCCCCTGAAGCGACCTATGCCGCTTTGGATCGGTATATCCGGCCATTGGTCTTGGGTCGAAAAGTTGGGGATCGTGAAAAGATCATGCTCGACGCCGACCGGGCGGTGGCGCATTGCACCGAGGCAAAAGCAGCGCTTGATACGGCTCTTCTGGATCTTGCCGGGCACATTTCCAAACAACCAATTCACCAGCTACTCGGTGGGAAGTGTCGCGATGCGATCCCGCTCTCGGTCTCCCTGGCCAACCCGGACTTTTCGCAGGACCGCGCTTTGCTGGATCGTTTGCGCGAGGATGACGTTCGCATCGTCAAGCTCAAGACGGGTTTCCGGGATCACGCTTTTGACGTGATGCGCCTTGAGACGCTGGCGCAGGACTATCCCGAATTCGCAGTGCGCGTGGACTATAATCAGGGCTTAGATCCCGAGGAGGCCTTGGCGCGTGTCCGCGATGTGGCGACGTTCCGGCCGGATTTCATCGAACAGCCAGTGCGCGCGCCGCTTTACGACCTCATGGCGCAAATCCGCGAGGCCATCGACGTACCTCTCTTGGCGGACGAAAGCGTTTTTGGTCCAGAAGACATGTCACGCGCCCTGCGCGAAGGCATTTGCGATGGGGTGTCGATCAAGCTGATGAAATCGGGAGGTTTTGCGCGCGCGCAATCTGTCGCCACGATGGCGGCCAGACATGGTTTGGGCGCTTATGGCGGCGACATGTTCGAAGCAGGGATTGCACACCTTGCCGGTACGCACCTGATCGCGGCCACTCAGGCCATCGACCTCGGATGCGAGTTCTATCAGGCCCGCTACTATCTGGCGGAGGATATTCTAGAGACGCCGTTTCCCTGCGATGGTGGTCACGTGCAAGTGCCGGATGTGCCGGGGCTTGGCATCCAGCCGGATCTCGACAAGCTCAACCACTACTGCATCAGCCAGGGACGCGCGGCATGAGCGAGGCCAAAACCATCGCCATCATCGGTGCCGGCATCGTTGGCGTGTCGACCGCCATTTGGCTCCAGCGTGACGGTCACAAGGTTATTCTGATCGACCGCGACGGTCCTGCAGCGGGCGCCAGCCACGGCAATGGCGGTGTGCTTGCCAGTTGTTCCATCATTCCAGTCGCGGTTCCGGGCCTCTTGCGCAAGGCTCCAGGCATGCTGTTCAGTGCCGATCAGCCACTGTTCATGAAATGGGGGTATTTGCCCAAGCTGATGCCTTGGCTGGTGTCGTTCCTGAAGACAACCAACCAAACCGCGGTGCGGCGGCGCGCAGCGGCTTTGGCCCCTATCATCGGTGACAGCCTTGCGGACCACCAAGCACTTGCCGCTGGCACCGGGGCCGAAAAGTGGATCGTGCCCAGTGACTATCTGTTTCTTTACCGCGATCGCGCGCATTACGAGGGCGACGCCCTTGGTTGGTCCGTGCGCAAGGAACACGGGTTTGCTTGGGATATCCTCGAAGGCGATGCGTTTCGCGCATATGATCCGATCTTCGCTCATAACATCGGCCTTGCGGCGCGGGTGGGCGATCATGGTCGCATTCGTGATCCGGGCGCCTATGTCAAAGCACTTGCCGCTCATGCGGAGGCGCAGGGTGCGAGATTCATCCGCGCCGAGGTGACCGATTTCGCGCAGGAAAATGGCCAAGTCACTGGCGTGCGTGCGGGTGGCGAAACAATCGCCTGCGATGCTGTCGCGCTGTGTACCGGAGCTTGGTCAAAACAGCTTGCTTCCAAGCTTGGGCTGAATGCACCCTTGGAAAGCGAACGGGGATACCATCTGGAGCTTTGGGAGCCATCTGTGATGCCCCGTGCGCCGGTCATGGTGGCATCGGGGAAATTCGTTGCTACCCCGATGGAAGGCCGTTTGCGCCTTGCCGGAGTCGTTGAATTCGGAGGGTTGGACGCACCACCGTCGCGTGCCCCGTTCAACTTGTTGGAACGCAACATCCGGGCCGCCATTCCGGGGATCACCTGGAAGAAAACTGTCGAATGGATGGGCCACCGCCCGTCCATGGCAGATTCGATTCCGGTGATTGGCGAGGTTCCGAAGCTTGCCGGTGCCTACGTTGCGTTCGGGCACGATCACGTCGGACTGACTGGCGGCCCCCGAACTGGAAGAATCGTGGCTCAACTCATGTCCAAGACCAAGCCAAACATTGACCTGAGCCCCTATTCTCCCGCACGCTTCTCTGCGTGACGGGATCAAATCAAGAAAACCGAACCAAACCACAGGGAGACTAAAAAATGAAAATGCTAATGAACTTAACCGCAGGTGTCGCGCTGGCGACCACCGTGGCCGCTCCGGTCATGGCCGAGACGTGGGATATGCCGATGGCCTATGCCGCTTCGAACTTCCACTCGGAAGTCGGCGCGAATTTTGCCAAGTGCGTCACCGATGGAACCGGCGGCAATCTTGAGATTGTAACCCACCCATCGGGTTCGCTGTTCCCGGGCAACGAAATCAAGCGCGCCGTCCAGACCGGTCAGGCCAATATCGGCGAACGCCTTCTGTCGGCCCACGAGAATGAGAACCCGCTCTACGGCGTGGACTCCATCCCATTCCTCGTGTCGTCTTTTGACGAGCACGAAAAGCTTTGGGAAATCGCAGGGCCAGCCGTTGCTGAAGTCCTGGCCGAAGATAACCTGCACTACCTCTATTCGGTGCCGTGGCCGCCGCAGGGTCTGTACTTCCGTAACCCGGTCAATTCGGTCGCGGATATGAACGGGGTCAAATTCCGGTCCTATTCAACCGCAACCGCGCGGTTGGCCGAACTCACAGGCATGATCCCGGTTCAGATCGAAGCTGCCGAAATCAGCCAGGCTTTCGCAACCGGCGTGGCGGATTCGATGATCTCTTCGGGTGCCACGGGCTACGACCGCAAGGTGTGGGAACATCTCAACCATTTCTACATCGTGGATGCATGGCTGCCGCGCAACGCAGTCTTTGTGAACATGGACGCGTGGAATGATCTGGATGACGCAAACAAGGCCGTCATGAACGATTGCGCGGCCGCTGCAAAGGCAGAAGGGCTTCAGCGCTCGAAGGATTACACCGACTTTACCCTGAATGGTCTTCGTGAGGGCGGCATGACCGTCGAGGCCGCAAGTGACACCCTTGTGGGCGAGCTTCAGGCCATCGGTGCGACGATGACCGACGAATGGCTTGCTGTTGCCGGCGATGCCGGAAAAGCCATCGTGGATGCCTATAAGGCCGGAAACTGAAGATAGCTGAACGGGCCGGGATGATCGTCTAAATCAAGACGTCGCCCCGGCCCATTTCAAATCATTCACAGACAGGACCGGGAAAATGGCGGCAGTGCGCGCGCTCAGACGTATTCTTGACTTTCTCTATCTGGCAGGTGGGATCATCGCTGCGTTTTTCCTCGTTGGCATTCTGGCCATCATTGTCTTGCAGATGCTGGCGCGTTGGTCAGGTGTCACTTTTCCCGGAGCAACCGATTATGCCGGGTACTGCATGGCGGCCGCATCGTTCTTCGCTTTTGCCTATGCTCTGAACCATGGCGCGCACATTCGGGTATCCCTTGTTCTGAGCGCTTTGGGGCCAAAGCGACGCTGGGGCGAGACGTTTTGCTTTGGCATGGGAACGCTGATCGCGACCTATTTTGCCTGGTACGCCGTCAAAGGCACGTATGTGTCATGGCGCTGGAATGAGATCAGCCAAGGGCTGGATAAGACCCCGATCTGGGTTCCCCAGATCTCGATGTCCGTTGGCGCCATTCTGTTGGCCATCGCTTTCTGGGACCATCTGGTTCAACTGCTCTTCAAAGGCGAACACGGGATCAAATCCGATCTGATTGAACAGAGCCACGCGGAGTAACGCATCATGGAACAGCTTGCCCCGATTGCCATCTTCCTCTTCGTTCTGTTCTTCCTGCTCGGTTCCGGTGTCTGGGTCGGGCTTGCACTTATGGGCGTCGCCTTTGTCGGGATGGAGTTGTTTACATCCCGTCCACCCGGCGATGCCATGATCACCCGCGTCTGGGGCGCGTCGTCGTCGTGGACGCTGACCGCGCTGCCTTTGTTTATCTGGATGGGCGAGATCCTGTACCGAACGCGATTGTCCGAGGACATGTTCCGTGGACTGTCGCCCTGGCTTGCGCGATTGCCAGGTGGGCTGGTGCACACCAACATCGTGGGGTGTACGGTCTTTGCGGCTGTGTCTGGCTCGTCCGCCGCGACGCTGACCACAGTCGGCAAGATGTCGATCCCGGAACTGCGCAAACGCAACTATCCCGAAAACATGGTGATCGGCACGCTGGCTGGTGCCGCAACGCTGGGTTTGATGATCCCCCCGTCACTGACTCTGATCGTCTATGGCGTCACGATCAATGAATCGATCACCAAACTGTTTATGGCGGGCATTTTGCCGGGCTTGGTGCTGGCCTCGATGTTCATGGCGTATGTGGCCGTGATGTCTTTCGTGTCCAAAGACTTCAATCCGATCCCCGAAGAACCCATGAGCTTTGTCGAGAAAGTCAAGAACTCGCGCTTTCTGATCCCCGTCATCTGTCTGATCCTTGTGGTGATCGGCTCGATGTATCTGGGCTTTGCCACGGCGACCGAGGCCGCGGCCTTTGGTGTCATTGGATCGATGGTGCTGGCGGCTACGCAAGGCTCGCTGACTTGGAGCACCTTCACCGAAAGCCTGATGGGTGCGGTCCGCACATCTGCCATGATCGCGCTCATCCTTGCGGGTGCAGCGTTCCTGTCTCTTTCGATGGGATTCACCGGCTTGCCGCGCGGATTGGCGGACCTGATCGCCTCGCTTGAGCTCAGCCGTTTCGAATTGCTGATGGCGCTGCTGGTGTTCTACATCATCCTCGGCATGTTCCTTGATGGCATCTCCTCGGTGGTTCTGACCATGGCTGTGGTCGAGCCGATGATCCGGGATGCCGGCATCGACATCATCTGGTTCGGCATCTTCATCGTGGTGGTTGTCGAGATGGCACAGATCACGCCGCCCATCGGGTTCAACCTGTTCGTGCTTCAGGGAATGACGACCCACGAGATGAACTTCATCGCCAAGGCGGCGATCCCGATGTTCCTCATCATGGTGGTTATGGTCTTTGTCCTGATCGCCTTCCCCGAACTGGCGACGTGGCTGCCTGATAACATCCGACAAAGATAGTGAGCCCGCTCGCCTTCGCTGCCCGGCACGGACGCTGGAGCCTTGTCGCCGGTTTGGCGGCGGGGCTTGCCTTGCCCGGGGTCGCACAGACGATGCGGCCCTGGCTGCCGGAACTGGTCAGTGGATTGCTGTTCGTGGCCGCATTGCGCATCGGGCCGCGCGCCACGCTTGGCAGCTTCAAGGCAGTGGGTCACACGCTACGTACGGTGATCGGATACCAATTGTTTGCACCGCTTTTGGCGTTAGGTGTCCTGACAGCTATGGGGATGGCCTCAACGCCGTGGGGCATGGCCCTTGTTCTGGTCTTGGCGGCACCGTCTGTCACGGGAAGCGCCAACTTCACAATCCTCATGGGGCAGGACCCGTCAGTCGCCATGCGGATCATGCTGGTCGGGACAGCGCTGTTCCCCCTCACCGCTTTGGCGGTTTTGACACTGTCTCCAATTGTAGAGTCCCCAGTGCAGGCTCTGCTTGGCACGGTCCGATTGATCGGCGTGGTGTTTGGTGCCGTCGGAACGGCCTTTGCTCTGCGCTGGTTCCTCTGGCGCGATATGAGTGAGACCGGTCGTACCGCGCTTGATGGTGGGTCGGCCATTTTGCTGGCTGTCGTCGTCATCGGCCTGATGAGCGCTGCCGGTCCTGCGTTGCTTTCGTCACCGCTGCATTTCGCGTCCTGGCTGGCTTTCGCCTTTGTCATCAATTTCGGGCTACAACTTCTGGCGCATCGCTTTGTCCCGGTCGAAGACGAAACGCGTGATCGCACGGGTACAAGCATCATCGCTGGGAACCGCAATATCGCGCTGTTCCTTGTCGCCCTGCCGCCCGAGGTGATGGACCGGGTTCTGCTGTTCATTGGCTGTTACCAATTCCCGATGTACCTGACGCCCATTTTGCTTGGCAAAGCACTTCGCCCCCGCGACCCTGTGGGTGCGGACAATCTCAAACAGTGAAGGAAAGCGCATGACACGGATGAACGGCGCGCAAGTCATTCTCAGGATGCTGAAGCTGCACGAGGTCGGGTGTGTGTTCGGATTGCCGGGCGAAACAACCATCGGCTGGTACAAGGAGTGGCAAAACTCGTCACCGATCAAATTCGTTCTGACGCGTGATGAACGCACCGCGTCCTTCGCGGCCGAGGCTTTTGCCAAGGTCACGGGCCGGCCCGCCGTTCTTGAAGCGCCCAGTCCCGGCGTCACCCATTGCGCGCCCGGCATTGCCGAAGCGTATTTGTCGTCGGTTCCGGTGATCTTCTTCAGCTCGGATATTCCAGTGAATCAGGACAAGAAGCACGGCCTGACGGGCCTTGACCAGACGGCGCTGTATTCGAGCATCTGCAAGGAATCCTTCTACCTCACGCGCGTGGAAGATATCCCCTTCCTCCTGCGCCGGGCGTTTCGGGTCGCAACCTCGGGACGCCCTGCACCGGTGCATGTTCGGGTGCCGATCAATGTCTTCCACGAAGAGGCCGAGATCACCGATCTTTATGCAGAGCCGGAGTATCGGCACTACCCGGCCCACCGCCCTGTCGCGGATCATGCGAAGATCAGACAGGCAATGGCCTTGCTCCTTGCTGCCGAAAAGCCGTTGATCGTGTGTGGTCAGGGCGCGCTCATTTCCGGGGCTGGTGCTGCGGTGCTCGAACTCGCCGAGCTGTTGCAAATCCCCGTCGCAACCACAACGCCCGGCAAAGGCACGGTCCCCGAGACCCACCCACTGTCGCTGCGTGTGATCGGTGCGCGGGGTGGTATGGGGTATGCCAACGACTATGCCGGTGCCGCCGATACCATCTTTCTCATTGGGTCAAACACGGATTCCAGTTCCACCAATCACTGGACGCTGTACGGAGCGCCACAGTCCAAGACGTTCATCCAACTCGACATCGCCGAAGCCCATATGGGAAACAACTTCCCGCTTGCCGTTGGACTCGTCGGCGATGCGCGGGCAACGCTGGAATACCTGCTGGAGCTGCTTCGCCTTGGGCATCCTGATCTTGATCGCCCAAGCGTGGATTTGACCGAACTGAAGCAATCGGCGCTGGATGCGGTGTTCAACGCCAATATCCCCATGCCGAAAGGCACTTTGTCGCCGGTCCGGCTGGCTCAATCACTGGATCGGCTGTTGCCCGATGATGGGATCGTCACGGCCGAACCGGGTGTTGCCGCGATCTATCCATCTGCGCTCATGTCGGTGCGCAAAGCCGGGCGACGCTATCTGACGAACTACTCCATGGGGGCGCTTGGCTATTCCGTGCCTGCAGCCATCGGCGCGGCCTATGCCAGCGACGGTCCAGTGATTTGTCTGACAGGCGATGGGTCTTTGGCCTTTGTTCTGGGTGACTTCGAAACCATCCGGCGCAGCGGCAAAAACATCACCGTGATCCTGATGCGCAATGACAGCTATGGATGGATCCGGGGCGAAGCCATCCTTCTGGACGACGTCGATGCACCGTGGACCACCGATTTCGGCGCTGTCGATTATGTAAAGGTTGCCGAAGGATTTGGCTTCTCGGCAACCCGCGTGACGTCGGAAGAACAGATCGAACCGGCGCTTGCGGCCGCTCTTGCACATCCCGGCGCGAATTTCATCGAAATGATGGTGCCGACGCAGGACAAGATCGTCCCGTTTGTGCCAAATTGGGTGAATGCCGCACGTAACAAGGGCCTGTCGTATTTCCGATAGGCCGATCGTCAGACGCAGAAGAACAAGCGGAAGGAGCGCCCGCTTCAGATCTGCATGCGATCTGGTGTCGGCACGCGGATGTTCACCCCGGCTCTGACACCCGGTAGTCGGACTTCGCCAACCATTCGGGCGAGACCTCGACGCCCCAACCGGGGGCATCGGTGACCGTGGCGCAACCGTCTTCGATCCGGTACGGATCGGACGTAAAAAGACCATCCTGCCAAGGATAGTAATCCAGCCCTTCGATCGAAAACTCCAGATACTTTCCGGCGTTCGGGATCGCGCGCAGCAGGTGCATGGTGAACAGCGTCACCATCGTAAGGTTTGCCGCGTGCGGAGTGATCGGAAGTCCTGCGGCTTCTGCCATGCGGGCCACGCGCAACGTGCGTGACAGACCGCCGAGATAGCAGATGTCGGGTTGCAGCACATCGACGACGCGGTCCGCGATCATCGTCTGCCACCGTTCCATCATGCAGTCCTGTTCGCCGCCGGTTACATCGATCTCGAGCGCGTCGGTCACTTCCTTTGTCTGGGAAAACTCCCAGTAGGGGCAAGGCTCTTCGTAATGCGAGATTCCATGGTCCTGCAGCATGCGCCCGACTTCGATGGCGCGGGCTGGCGAATAGCAGGAATTGGCATCGACAAGCAGCGCAACGCTATCCCCCATGGCCTTCCGCATCGTGGGGACGATCTCTTCGGTTCTTCCGGGCCATTCGTCCTGATCGTGCCCGACCTCTGCTCCGATGCGGAACTTGAAGGCGTCGAAACCTTGGGTGTCACGCAATCTCAGCAGCCGTTCCGCTTCGTCCTTCGGTGTGATGTCGCGTTTCATTGACGACCCATAGGCCCGCACCTTACCCGGAGTGCCTCCGATTAGGGCGCAGACCGGTTTGCCTTCGCGTTTTCCGCGCATGTCCCAGAGCGCCGTGTCGACACCCCCCATCGCCCGCCGCAGATAGGATCCGGGAAACTTGTGTTCACGGTCGCGCACCGTTTCAAGCATGGCGTCGATATCGCCGCACTCCATGCCCAAGGCATATGGCGCGACCTGCCGGTGCACGACCTGCGCCGTTATGTCGGCATAGTATGGCGCGACCTGACCCCAGCCTTGCGCGCCGTCTTCGGCGGTCGCACGCACGAAACAGACATATTGGTTGGAAAAGGTTTCAAGCTTGACGAGTTTCATTGACCACCACTGGCTACGACCGTCCGGGCTGGGCGGTTCTGTGAAAAAGCTGGCGAAAAATCGGGATGCCAGATATATCCATTTAGGCTTTTTCTTCATACCAATTGTCGGGGCCGACCTTGAAACATGCCGCCGGAGCGCTGTTGTCCTCGATCCGGCTTGACCGTTCGCTCAGGCGCAGCGTCAGTGTTCAGCTTTATATGGCCTTGCGTGACAAGATCCTGTCGGGCGCGCTGGGTGCCGGTGATCGGTTGCCGGCGACCCGTGTGCTGGCCCGCGAAATCGGAGTATCGCGCACCACTGTAATCGACGCGATCGACCGACTTGTGTCGGAAGGTATGCTTGTCTCTCGCATAGGTGCAGGGACATTCGTCAGCGATACGCTTGAGAACCAGAACCTTGTCGCTGCTCCGCGTCAGGCCTCCGGGTCTGCGGGGCGACAGCCAAGGTTGTCCTACGTGATCAGCGAAGCGCAGACCGGTTTTGCCCATCGGTCGTGGTTGCCGCACAAACCGCGGGCGTTCACCACGGCGTTGCCTGCGCTGGACGCGTTTCCGATGGCGCATTGGGCGCGTCTGTCGGCCCGGCACCTGCGGGGCGCTCGCAGCGATGTCATGGGCTATGGGCAACCAAAAGGACTGGCGGCGCTTCGCCGCGCGATTGCAACCCATCTTGGTGCGCTCAAGGGAATCCGGTGCCATCCCGAGCAGGTGTTCGTCACCTCGGGGGCACAGCATGCGTTTTCCTTGATTGGGCGGCTTTTCCTGAATCCCGGCGACAGGGTCTGGATGGAAAACCCTGGGGCGTCGGGCGCGCGCAACGCGCTTTTGTCCGAGGGTGCGGAAATGGTGCCTGTCGCTGTTGACGAGGAGGGACTGGTTGTCGCCGATGGCTTGGCCAAGGCACCGCATTTCCGACTGGCCTTCGTCACCCCGTCGCATCAACAGCCACTTGGGCACGTGATGTCCTTGCCGCGCAGGTTGGAACTGTTGCAGGCAGCGGAAAAGGCACAGGCCCTTATCATCGAAGACGACTATGATGGCGAGTTTTACTTTGGCAACGCTCCGGGTCCGGCGCTCCACAGCATAGATGCCAATGGCCGCGTGTTATATGTCGGCACGTTTTCGAAATCGCTGTTCCCATCGCTGCGATTGGGCTTTGTCTTGGTGCCCGACCGCATGGTAGACAACTTCGACAAGATGTTTGACACATGGGCCAGCGGGCCGTCTACAATGACCCAAGCGGTGGTCGCCGAATTCATGGACGAGGGCCATTTCGCGACTCATATCCGTTTGATGCGACAGCTCTACAAGGCACGTCACGAAGCCCTGCAAGATGCCTCACGAACCCTGCCCGACAGCATTCGCCTGCAAAAGACGACCAGCGGGTTTCATACGCCCGCTTTCCTTGAGGCTGGTTTCAGCGAAACCGATATCGTGCAGCAGGCCAGACAGGCGGGTGTTACCCTTGCGCCCTTGGGGCGGTATTGCCTGTCCCCGAACCCCCAATCCGGGGTGGTCTTTGGCTTTGGCTGCGCCACGCCCGAGGACATCGCATGGGGCATCGGTGTTTTGCGCGATCTGCCCGCGCTTCGCGCTGACCAGACGCGAAGATTGGTCTGATTGTTTTATCATATTGGATATGAGTTGCGTGCCAATAGTCGCCTAGCCTTCGGATCAAGCCAGCGGGCGGAAATGTCTTGCCCGAGCTATGGGAACCGGGTTCGATTCAATGCAACTGACCGAGATCAGACAAAGTCCCTATTGGCATGACCAAATCGGTGCGCCGCCCCCGTTGGCAGCAGACCTGCCTGCCAAGGTAGATGTTCTGATCGTCGGGTCAGGGTATACTGGGCTGAGCGCTGCTTTAGTCACTGCGCGCGCCGGGCGGTCTACCTTGGTTGTGGATGCCGAAGATCCGGGCTTCGGATGCAGCACCCGCAATGGCGGGCAGATCAGCACAAGCGTGAAGCCCTCACTGGAAAAGCTGACCGAGAAATTCGGTGCCGGGCGTGCGCAGGGGATCCGCGCAGAAGGTTCCAACGCGCTGAAATGGATCGGTGACTTCGTTGCGGCCGAAGGGCTGGACTGCGATTTTCGCCGTGTCGGACGGTTTCATGCAGCACATACGCCGCAGCATTACGAAACGCTTGTCCGCGACGCTGAAAAGATGCGTAGGCAGGAAGGGATCGAAAGCTTCGCCGTGCCCCGCAGCGAACAGCGTGCCCAATTGGGAACAGACACCTATTTCGGCGGAGTCGTGTTTTCGGCACATTGTTCGCTTCATCCGGGCAAGTTTCACCGCGAACTGCTGCGTCTTGCGCTTGATGCAGGGGCTTTGGTTGTTGGTCATTGCCGCGTGACGCATATTGCCCGACAGGGATCAGGCTTTCGCGTCGAGACCGCAAAGGGGTCCGTCGAGGCACGCGATGTGATCGTCGCGACCAATGGCTATACCACCGCGCTGACGCCGTGGTTGCAGCGCCGCGTGATCCCCATTGGCAGCTACATCATCGCAACCGAGGAATTGCCGGAAAGCACGATCGACACCCTGTTTCCGGGTGATCGCATCGCCAGCGATACCTGCAAGGTTGTCTACTATTATCGCGCATCTCCGGACCGCAGGCGCGTCCTGTTCGGTGGCAGAGTGTCGGCATCCGAGACCACTGCACTGGCCGGAGCGACCCGGATCAGGCAGGATATGTGCCGTATCTTTCCCGAACTCGAAGGCGTGGCCCTGTCTCATGCCTGGAGCGGCACCGTCGCCTACAGTTTCGACGAACTGGCGCATACGGGCGTGTATGACGGCGTACATTACGCGATGGGCTATTGCGGGTCCGGGGTGTCGATGGCGCCCTATCTGGGGATGCGGGCGGGACAGAAGGTTCTCGGCCTGGCCGAGGGCGTTACGGCCTTTGATGGCCTGCCGTTCCCGACACGTCCGCTTTATCGCGGCAAGCCATGGTTCTTGCCTGCCGCCGTGTCCTGGTACCGGTGGAACGATCAACGACAATTTGAAAGGGCACTGCGCATGGGATGACACGCCGGGCAGGGCCATGATCCGGTCTTTCCCCCGGTATTAACGGATCGAAACCAAGGTTTAGGATTCGAAATTTCATTTGTTCCGAACGTGCCAGCACAATCGAGACAAGTGGAGGACGAAACGGATCTGTGCCCACCGGCCACGCGCCGGGCTGGCACGACCGTCAAAACAATCCAAAGGGAGGAAACCAATGAAAACCAGAACACTTCTGACGATCTCGGCCGCCGTTATGGCCACAAGTGCCTTTGCACAAGACAAGAGCGTTACAATCGCATCCTGGGGCGGCTCTTATCAGGAAGCACAGAGCAAGGCGCTTTTCGAACCTGCCGCTGCCAACACCGGGATCGAGGTCAAACAGGAAACCTACGGCGGCATGTCCGATGTTCGACTTCAGGTGTCGTCGGGGCAGGTGACGCTTGATATCGTGGCGAGCGGATCGGGGTCCGCGGCGCGTGCCGCCGCAGAGGGTCTGCTTGAAAAACTGGATTACAGCGTGATCGACGTGTCTACGTTCTATCCGGGCCTCTACACTGATTATTGTGTGGGCGGTGATGTGTTCTCGACTGTCTACGCCTGGAACACCAACACGTATGGCGACGCGGGCCCGCAGAGCTGGGCGGATTTCTGGGACGTTGAGAAGTTTCCGGGAAGCCGTGCCTATCGCGGCGGGGTCGCCGGTGCTTTGGAACCGGCGCTCATGGCTGATGGTGTGGCGCCAGAGGATGTCTATTCCGTGCTGGACAGCGAAGAAGGCATTGAGCGCGCCATCGACAAGATCCGTGAGTTGAAGCCGAATATCTCGGTGTTCTGGACCTCGGGTGCGCAGCACGCCCAGTTGATGAAGGACGGTGAGGTCGACATGACCACCGGTTGGAACGGCCGCTTTGATAATGCCGCCAAGGACGGCGCCATGGTCAAGTACAGCTTCAATCAGGCGCTGTTGGATTACGACTGCTTTGCTGTTCCCAAAGGCGCGCCCAACCGGGACACGGCGATGGCATTCCTGAACGAAATCTCCAAGCCCGAGTATCAGGACGACTTGCCGAAATACATCACCTACGGCCCGACAAACAAGGCCGCCTATGACACGGGTGAAATCACTGCAGAAGTCGCAATGGGCCTGCCGTCTTCGCCGGATAACGCGGCCATGCAGCTGCCGGTGTCGCTGGACTGGTACGCCAAATGGGAAACCATCGCGGCCGAGATGTATCAGGAAATGATGACCGAGTGATCCTGTCGCTCTGGCAAATCGCAACTGCGGGCGCTCTGGCGCCCGCATGTTTCTCAAGTAAAGAAGACGAGGGTTCGACTTGACCGACAGAACGTCCGAAGCGCTGCCGATCTCGGTCAGGAACATCACCAAGACCTATGGTCGCGTACACGCGCTCGACGATGTGTCGCTTGAGGTGCGCAGCGGAGAGTTCCTCACGCTGCTTGGTCCGTCCGGGTCAGGCAAGACAACACTCTTGATGGTGCTCGCGGGATTCACGCGGCCCGATTGCGGAAGCCTGAAATTCGGTGACCGCGAAGTGATCCGTACCCCCCCGCATCTGCGCGATGTCGGCATGACCTTTCAAAGCTATGCCCTGTTTCCCCACATGACCGTGGCGGGCAACGTGGGTTACCCTCTGCGGTTGCGCAAGGTGCCCAAAACGGAGATCGGCAGACGGGTAGAGGCGGCGCTGGAAACGGTACAGTTGGGTGGGTTCGGAGATCGCCGCATCGACCAACTATCTGGCGGGCAGCGTCAGCGCGTTGCTGTCGCCCGCGCCATTGTCTTTGAACCCCGAATCCTACTGATGGACGAACCGCTGTCCGCGCTCGACAAGAAGTTGCGCGACCAGATGCAGATCGAATTGCGCCACCTGCACGAAAAGCTGGGGATGACCACGGTTTACGTCACGCATGACCAACGCGAGGCGTTGACCATGTCGGACCGCATCGCCGTGGTGAACCACGGTCGGATCATGCAACTTGCGACCCCGCGCGACCTTTATGAGCGCCCCGCCAACCGGTTTGTTGCCGATTTCATCGGCGAATCCACCTTTCTGCCGGTATCCCGCAGCGGCAAGGACGTGCTTTACGACGGGCAGCGGTTGCTCTGTGAGGTTCCCCAGATTGAAACCGACAATCTCTTGTTGATGGTCCGTCCCGAACGGGTGGTTCTGTCACGGGAAGGTCCGCGCGATGGCGTCAACAACTTCGCCGCAACTGCAACCGAGGTCGTCTATCAAGGCGATAGTTTCCTGCTTCATGCAGATTTGCCCGGCGGCGGGCAGATGGTGCTGCGCGGTGCAATGCGCGGAGCAAATGTGACCGCGCTGCCGGCTGTTGGAGAGTCGTTGACGTTGTGTCTGGCTCCTGAGGATACGGTCCTGATTGACGGAAGCGAGCGCTAGGATGGTGGCCGCGCGGATCAATGAAACAGGATTGCGGCGCGATGAACGGCTGGAGCAGCTGAAGCTTTTCGGCCTTGGCTTACCGGCGATGTTGCTGATCCTTGTCATTCTCGTCATTCCGGTGGGGTGGCTTTTCTATGTGTCCTTCATTGGGGCCGACGGAACGTTTTCGCTGGAAAACTACGAACGGATGCTGAAGCGAAAATCCTACGCCCGGATTTTTCAAACGACCTTCGAGATCAGTTTCCTCACCACCGGCCTTTGCATCCTGATTGGCTATCCGTTGGCCTATTTCATTTCTGGTTTGCCGACCCGGATCGCCAATCTTTGCCTGATCACTGTGCTCTTGCCGTTCTGGACCTCGCTTCTTGTGCGCACCTACGCATGGCTCGTGCTTTTGCAAAAGCGCGGGCTGGTGAATGACTGGGGCATTTCTCTGGGACTGTGGGACGAACCGATAAAGATGGTTCACAACATGACCGGTACGTTGATCGGTATGGTCCATATCATGCTGCCATTCCTGATCCTGCCGGTCTACGGCGCGATGCGGGCCATCGACCGGGACCTGATGAAGGCGGCTGCCAATCTTGGCGCCAGTCCAAAGCGCGCGTTCTGGACGGTACTCTTTCCGCTGACCCTTCCGGGGCTGTTTGCCGGATCCTTGATGGTGTTCATCCTGTGCCTCGGGTTCTTCGTGACACCTGCGGTTTTGGGTGGTGGCAAGGTGATCATGGTCTCTATGCAGATCGTCTCGAACATCGAACTCTTTGTGAACTGGGGGGCCGCCAGCGCTTTGGGCGTCGTGTTGTTGGTTTCGACAATGGTGATCCTCTGGATTGCCTCGCGTTTCCTGAACCTCGAGAAGATGACCGGAGGAGGGCACTGATGTTCCGTTGGTTCAATGCACCGGCCACCGAAACGCAGGTCACGCATGGGCAGCGCCTGTGGCTCTATGTTTTTGCGGTCATCACAATGGTGTTGCTGGTCACGCCGACCCTGATTGTCGTGCCCATGTCCTTCTCCGACAGCCAATACCTCGAGTTTCCACCGGAAACCTGGTCGACGCGCTGGTATGATCATTATTTCGGATCACCTGAATGGATGCAGGCGACGCGCACGTCGTTCAAGGCAGCTTTCCTGACAATGCTGGTCGCAACGCCCATCGGTGTGTTGGCGGCGTATGGGCTACATTGTTCGAAAGTCCGCTTCATCCGGGCAGCATTTGTGCTGATGATCACGCCGATGATGGTGCCTGTTGTGCTGGTCGCGATTGGCGCGTTCTACGCCTATGTGCAGCTCAAGATTCTCTACACCATGACCGGCCTTGTGCTGGCGCATACGGTTCTCGCGTTGCCGCTCGTCGTGATCGTCACGGGATCAGCGCTCAAGAGCTATGACATGAGCCAGGAAGAGGCGGCCCGTAGCCTTGGCGCACCGCGTTGGAAGGCGTTTCTGACCGTGACGTTGCCGCAGATCCGGTTTGCCGTGGTGACCAGCGCGCTTTTGGCATTCCTCACCTCGTTCGATGAAGTGGTGGTGGCGATGTTCGTGTCAGGTGGCGACAATCCGACGCTGACCCGCAACATGTTCAACGCGCTGCGCGATCAGATCGACCCGACCATTGCCTCGATCTCGACCATCATGATCCTCGTCACGACGGGCATGATGGTTTTGGCGCAGCTGTTCGGGCAGCAGAAAGAACCGTCGAAACCGAAAGACTGATGCGCCTTGAAGGCGCGCTGGCACTCATTGAAAGCTCCGCCATGATCAACCTCGAATCCTTTGCCGGTCTAGCATCGGTTCCCTTGGGCGATTTTGCCCCCAAGCCGACGACCCTCACCGACGGGCAGACCGAAGCGTCCTCCGTGCTGTGGAGTTCGCCGGACGGCCTGACCAAGATCGGCGTCTGGGAATGCACGCCGGGGCGGTTCACCGCGGATCGCACCACTACCGGTGAATACTGCCATATCCTGTCCGGCCGGGCCACGGTCACCAATTCCGACGGCAGCCGCAGCCGTGACATCGGACCGGGAGATCTGTTGGTTCTGCCACAGGGCTGGACCGGCGAATGGGTGATCCATGATCATATGCGCAAGCTGTTCGTGATCAGCGCTTCGGTGAACGGTTGACCGAGACCGTGTAACAAAACGATAATTTGAGTAGCAGATTTCTGACCTTTTCTTATAGTTGGGTCATGCATCTCAAGCTGCGCCACCTCGAAGTCTTTCACGCCGTCATGGAAGAGGGCTCGGTTTCCAAGGCCGCGGATCGGCTGCATCTCACGCAACCGGCCATCAGCATCGCGCTGTCGCGTCTTGAAGACATGCTGGGTTTTCCGCTGTTCCACCGCTCCAAGGGGCATTTCGCGCCGCGGCCCGAGGCGTATCTACTTCACATGGATGCCGAGCTGTCGATCCTTGCCGTCGAACAGTTTTCCAACCGGGCACGCCTCATCAAGCAGGGTGGTACGGGCCTGCTTCGGATCGGTGCCATCGGCGCAGCGGCGTTCGGTCTTTTGCCAGAGCTTGTGGCGCGATATACTAGGGATAACCCACTGGTCGAAATTGATCTTCGCGTCCGAAGCTCGCATCAGATCTCTTACTTGGTAAGCAACGGACAATGCGACATCGGTCTTGTCGAAGCCCCCGTCGCTGCGCCAACGCTCGAGGTGGAACAGTTCTCGTTACCATGCGTCTGCATTTTTCCATCTGGCTCTGCCCTTGAGCAGAAAGATCGCATTACGCCTGCGGACCTTACCGATCATCGTTTGGTTGGTATTCAGGACAGCAACCAGGTGGACCGGCAAGTGCGCGCGATCTGCGCGGAGGCCGGGTTCGAAGTGCGTGCGCCGGTCCATGGGTTCTTTTTCGCGGTCGTTCGCAGAATGGTGGCCGAAGGGGCCGGGATTGCCATCGTTGACGCGCTGAACGGGTGCATGCCGCTGCAAGACGGCGTCAGCTGGCGTCCTTTTGAACCCGAGATCCGATATGACACAGCCCTAGTTGTGAAGGCAGGCGCAGAGCTGTCGCTTCCGTCGCAGGCTTTTATCCAGATCATCCGCGACGAGATGAAAGCAAGGGCCACCTTGCCGGATGTGGTCCCGGTATAAGCCGAATAAATCGCTCCTTACAAAATCGGAATTTCAACTGTTCGCGTCTTGCGACCAATATCCCTTCTGATCCATTCAGAAAGGGTGCGGCGTGCAGGACCAGAGTTTTCCGAGATCGTCCATGGACGCGCTGTTGGCACCGAAAAGCATTGCGCTTGTCGGTGTTTCGGACCGCCCGGACTCTTACGGGCACGCTCTGGATCGCATGGTCAGTGAAGGCGGTTTTGCAGGTCGGATCACGCGGGTCAATCCACGGCTGGCCAAAGGGTCAGACGGCCGCATTTCAGAAAGTCTCGGTGATTGCCCCAGCGCACCCGAGCATGTTGTCCTGTCAGTGGCGACCGCGCGTGTGGAGGCAGCTGTGGACGAGGCGCTTTCAGTCGGTCCGCGGGCCCTTACGATCTTTTCGGAATGCCCGGACGTGGCCATGCGTCACCGCATCGGCGACAGGGTTCGAGCGGCCGGGGCGGCCTTGTGTGGGCCGAACAGCATGGGGTTCCACAACATCACCCTGGGCCTTAGGGTGACACCCTTTCCCGTTCCACTCGATCTCAAACCCGGAGGGATCGGACTGATCGCGCAATCCGGCTCGATCCTTGGGGCGCTGATGAACAACGACAGACGGTTGCGGTTTTCGCAGGCGGTCAGCACCGGGTCGGAAACCGTCACCACCGCAGCCGACTATCTGCATTGGATGGTCACCCAGCCTGAAACCCGATGCGTCGGCCTCTTTCTGGAAACCGTGCGCGATCCCGAAAGATTTGTCGCAGCTATGGAGGCGGCGGCGGCTCGCGACATTCCTATCGTCATCTTGAAGATCGGCCGCTCCGCGCTGGGCGCGCGGATGGCCATTTCGCACACCGGCGCGTTGGTCGGCAATGACGATGTGTTCCGCAGCCTTGTCGAACGGCTGGGCGGGCACATGGCCTCCTCGGTCGATGAAATGGCCGCGATGCTTGTTCTGTTTGCGCAAGGCAGACGGGCCCCCGCACCGGGCATCGCATCCATTCACGATTCCGGCGGTGAGCGTGAATTGATGGCTGACATGGCCGAGGATCACGGCCTGTCCTATGCCACGTTATCCGCAGAGACCAAGGCGTCGATCCAATCGGTCCTTGAGCCGGGTATCGTGGCAGACAATCCGCTTGACGCATGGGGTACAGGCCAGGACGCACAGTCCACATACACCCGCGCCATCACAGCGATGATGGGAGACAAAGCTGTCGGAACGGGTCTCTACGTGCTGAACTGGCGCGGAAGCTATTACCTGCACGAGATGCACGCACGAGCCCTTGCTGACGCCATAGATGAAACCGAAAAACCCCTTGCCGCCGTATCGAACTTTTCCCGAAGCGACGACGCTGGTCTTGCCGACCGACTTGCAGATTTGGGGATACCCCTGATCAGCGGCATGCAGAACGCGCTGTCTGCCGTGCGCGCACTGCACAACCGTCGTCCGGTACAACCCTTTCGACTGGCCGAACCGTCGAACCCGCGCGCGCAGCATTGGAGCGACGCCCTTCGAGGTCGGGACTGGATCGGAGAGGCGGCAGGGTACGCGCTTTTCTCCGACTACGGCATCCAATGTGCTTCACACGTGTTGGCAGCGTCCAAAGCAGAGGCTGTTGAGGCCGCTCGCCGGATCGGGGGGAGCGTCGTTCTCAAAACCGCGCAGCCGGGGCTTTCGCACAAGTCAGATGTAGGCGGCGTCAAGGCTGGCCTTAAAGACCTGCAAGCTGTCGCTGACCAGTATGATGATCTGTCTGCCCGGTTTACCGGTGAGGTTCTGGTTGCCGAAATGGTCGCGCCGGGCGTCGAGTGGTCGTTGGGGGCAATCAATGACCCCGATTTCGGCCCAGCAATACGAATCGCGCCGGGGGGCATCTTTGTCGACTTGCTTGATGAACAAGCCCTCCTGATGGCGCCGTTTTCAGAAGCGGACGCCACGGCGGCAATCGCCAGATTGCGGGCGGCCAAATTGCTGTCCGGATATCGGGGACGCCCTGTGCTGGCCACGGAGAAACTGGCGCAGTCCGCAGCTGCGCTGTCCCGGCTCGCATGGGACATGCGCTATGTCCTTGCGGAAATAGAGATCAATCCGATCATCGTGAACGCGGAAAACGCTGTTGCCGTGGACGCCGTTGTCCGCGCCCGTTCTTGCTTACCAATAAGCGAAGAGCCTGCCGGGTGCGGCAGGCTCTGAGATTTTCGCCGCTATCAGGGTGCCATCAAGGCATCATGCGAGAACCGGTACGCGTTTCCATGCCGCCGGACCGGTTTTGTGGATCGAATTGCCGTTTGTATCCACGGCAACGGTCACGGGCATGTCCTCAACCTTGAGTTCGTAGATCGCCTCCATTCCGAGATCCTCGAACGCCACGGGACGCGCCTGTTTGATCGCCTTGGAGACAAGGTAGGCCGCGCCGCCAACGGCAATCAGGTACACCGCCTTGTGTTTGGCGATGGCTTCCAACCCTGCAGGACCACGTTCCGCTTTGCCCACCATCACCTTCAAGCCGGTATCGGCCAGAATGCGATCTGTAAACTTGTCCATCCGTGTCGATGTGGTGGGGCCCGCTGGGCCAATTGCCTCATCACCAACCGCGTCAACCGGTCCAACGTAATAGATCGCGCGGCCCCTCAGATCGACGGGCAAGGTTTCGCTCCGGTCAAGCATGTCGATCATCCGTTTGTGTGCCGCATCACGTCCAGTGTAGAGCGTTCCGGACAATAGCAGCGTTTGACCGGGTTCAAGCGACGCGAGAACGTCATCCGACAACGCATCAAGGTCAATGCGTCGTGCTTGCGCGCTGGCCTGATCCAGCAGGATCTCGGGCCAATCTGCCAGATCGGGCGGCGTGAACTCGGCTGAACCGGAGCCATCCAGTGTGAAATGGACATGCCGGGTCGCTGCGCAATTCGGGATCAGTCCAACGGGCAAGGACGCTGCATGTGTCGGGAACGACCGGATCTTGACATCAAGCACGGTGGTCACTCCGCCCAGACCTTGCGCACCGATACCAAGCGCGTTGACGCGCTCCGCGATCTCCAACCGCAATTCTTCTGTCCGGTTCGACGGACCGCGCCGTTGCAGGTCGTGCAGGTCGATCGGTTCTGACAGCGCGGCTTTCGCCAGCGCCATCACACGGTCGGCATTGCCTCCGACCCCGATGCCCAGAATACCCGGTGGGCACCAACCCGCGCCAAGAGTTTCGACCGTGTTTACAACCCAGTCAGCGACAGAACCGCTTGGATTCAGCGTCGTGAATTTCGCCTTGTTTTCGGACCCGCCGCCTTTGGCCGCAACTTCGACTTCGATCGTGTCCCCCGCGACCATTTCGACCGTCAGCATACATGGAGTGTTGTCACCTGAGTTCTTGCGCGCGCCGAACGGGTCGACCACCACCGAGGCCCGCAGAGGGTTGGTGTCGCGCAGATAGCCCTGTCGTGTGCCCTCGTCGCAGATGTCCTGAAGCGAGCGTTTGAAATCGGTTTTCGCCTCGACACCGTACTTGACGTGAATGTTTGCCGCCCCGGTGTCCTGACAGATCGGTCGCCGCCCGATGGCGCACATGCGGCTGTTGACGAGGATCTGCGCCATCGCCTGTTTTGCGCCGGGGTTTTCTTCGCGCTCCCAAGCTGCGGACATGGCACGCACGAAGTCTGGTGGATGAAAGTACGAGATGTACTGAAGTGCTTCGGCAATGGATTCGATCAGATCGTCTTCTCGGATCAGGGGCATGTCAGACCTCTTCAATCTCGCGGCTTTCGTTATTGGGGGACACCATCGCGGTATTCCTGAGCGGCCACAACCCTATCTGACGTGCAAGATGGCGCAATAAGGAGTGGCATTTTGCCCTCAGCGCCGTCGCGAAGAGTGAACCGCGGGATCGGCACATGTCCTGACACGATGGGTGGAAAGGAATCTGATTTCGCTCGCAAGTTCTCGATGTTATGAGCGTTGCCATACCTGAGTGATCCTATCGGAAATCGGGCATCCATAGCAAATTGACGAATACGGGATATGGCAGAGACTTCACTCATCCTCAAACAGCAGCGCGCATCCTGGACAGGCCGGTTTGCCTGGATCATTGCTGGATTGGCTGCTGCGATCTGTGTGCTCCCGCATGTCAGCGTATTGATTGCGGCCTTCATGGGATCGACGGACACTTTGCAGTCGCTGGCTGAAACTGTGCTTGGCCGCTACACGCGCGCGACGCTTGTTCTGCTGGTGACGGTTGTGATCTGCAGCACCATCATCGGAACAGTGACGGCGTGGCTCGTCACCACAACCGAATTCCGGGGGCGCAGAGTTCTGGAAATCGCTTTAGTCCTGCCGCTGGCGTTTCCGGCGTATGTCTTGGCCTATGCCTACACGCATGTTCTGGATCATCCGGGGATCGTGCAATCCACGCTGCGGGCTGTGACGGGATGGGGGCCACGGGACTATTGGTTCCCGGAAATTCGGTCCTTGGGCGGAGCCGCTGCGATGCTGACGTTGGTGCTTTATCCTTATGTGTATCTCTTGGCGCGAGCTGCATTCGCCTCGCAAAGCGCGACCACGTTTTATGCCGCGCAATCGCTGGGACAGACACGGATCGGGGCGTTCTGGCGCGTGTCTTTGCCAATGGCTCGCCCTGCCATCGCGTCGGGTGCGATGCTGGTCGGGATGGAGACCATCGCCGATTTTGGGACGGTGTCGTATTTCGGTGTGCAGACCTTTGCGGTCGGAATTTACTCCAGCTGGTTCTCATTTGCCGACCGCGCCGCTGCCGCGCAGCTTTCGCTGGGTTTGCTGGCGTTCGCTCTGCTTTTGGCCATAGTCGAACGCATCAACCGCGGTGAGGCGCGGTATGCGTACGGTCGCAAGTTCGAACAGATGCCTCGGTCCGTTTTGACCGGAGGCCGCGGGTTTCTTGCTTTTGCCATGTGTTTTCTGCCTGCGTTTCTTGGATGCTTTCTGCCGGTCTTCATGCTGGCTGAAATGGCGCTTGCGTCCGAACAGGATCTGCTCAGCCCGCGCTACCTGCAATTCGCGAAGAACTCGGTCACGTTGGGTGTCTGTGCTGCGGTGATCACGGTTTCGGTGGCCTTGCTGTTTGGCAGTCTGGCCCGGACACGGGACTCGTGGGTTGCAACAGCAGTCCTATATATCGGGCGCATGGGATACGCCGTGCCGGGTGGCGTGATTGCTGTCGGGTTGCTGGTGCCCTTTGCCTTTTTCGACAACACGCTCGACGCCTATATGCGCGAGACTTTCGGGATCTCGACCGGGCTCTTGTTCACCGGGTCGATCTGGTTGCTGGTCTGCGCCTACATGATCCGTTTTCTTGCTGCAGCCATTGGGGCCTATGAAGGCGGGGTTGCCGTGATCAACCCGAATATGGATGCTGCGGCTCGGGTTCTGGGGCAAAGCGAATGGGGGTTGCTGCGGCGCGTGCATTTCCCGCTTCTGCGTCCCAGTCTTTTTACCGCGCTTCTGATCGTTTTTGTCGATGTGATGAAGGAATTGCCCGCAACGCTGATCATGCGGCCCTTCAACTTTGATACCCTTGCTGTTCAGGCGCACCGCTTGGCGGCAGACGAGCGGCTGGCAGGGGCCGCCGTGCCAAGCCTTGTGATTGTGGCGATTGGCACATTGCCTGTGATCCTGCTGTGCCGTCGGATCCGAAATGAACAGGGCCACAGAAAAGAGGGCGCCTGAGCGCCCTCCGTTCAGCATCAGATGTGTCCGCTTATTTCCAGCCGACCTCGTTGAAGATCTTCTGGGCGGTGTCAAGGTTCTGCGCCACTTCGGACAGGTTCACATCGTCCGGCCGGAACATCCCGAGCGCCGCAACCGACGGGGACAAGCCAACGCCGGGAACAGCCGGGTATTCGTCATTGCCTGCCGAGAAATACTGCTGCGCCTGATCTGACGACAGGTATTCGAGGAATTTGATCGCGTTCTCGCGGTTCGGGGCATGGGCTGCAACGCCACCGCCGGACAAGTTCATATGCGCGCCTTCGGCATTCTGCGCCGGGAACACCCAGCCGATATTGGCGCGGTCTGCTTCGGACAGGCCTTCGACATCAATGCGCAACGCACGTGAGAAGTAATAGGTGTTCGAGATCGAAATATCGCATTCGCCCGAGACAAGACCCAGCAGCTGGTCGGTGTCGCCACCCTGCGGGTCGCGCGCGAAGTTGTCGACAACACCCTGCGCCCATGCCTTGGCTGCCTCTTCGCCGTGGTTTTCGATTACCGCGCTGAGCAGCGTCTGGGAGTAGACGTTTGTCGACGAACGGTGGCAGACCATGCCCTTGTACTGGGGATCGGCCAGCGAAACGTAGTCGAGCGGTGGATTTTCGACGTCGTTCTTGTCGTAGAAGATAATACGCGCACGCTGGCTGAAGCCGAACCACTGGTTGTCATCGTCTTGCAGACTGTCGGGAATTCGTTGCTCAAGCACGTCGCTGTCGATGGATTGCAGCACACCTGCCGCTTTGGCGCGCTCGAGCCGCGATGTGTCCACGGTCAGCAGGATGTCCGCCGGCGAATTGGCGCCCTCGGCCTGCATGCGTGCGATCAATTCGTCGGCATTGCCTTCGATCCGGTTGATCGTGATGCCGGTCGCTTCGGTGAAGTCCGAATAGAGCCGTTCGTCGGTATCATAGTGACGCGACGAATAAAGGTTCACTTCCCCCTGTGCCATTGCTGCGGTGCTGAGTGCGGTGCTGGCAACAAGTGCCAGCGTCGAAGTTGTCCATAGGACGCGCATGAGACTCTCCGTTCTGCGAATTTCTTACTGAAAGAGTCAGTTACATGATTCTCGGGCGCGATCAATACATCCCGAGTAAATTTGTCAGAATTATTTCCCGTGCGCATGATGGAGCTTGCGCGCGCCATCTCGGCGTAACTCCGGCCGTCAAATGCTCGAGGCAAGTTCAGATCTCAGCGAAGTCAGTGTGAATGCCGATCAATGGCATAAGGAAGGAACCGCTTTCCGGGTCCAAAGCCGCTGAATACAGGTCGTCAATCAGAGCACCGGCGCGTTCAAATGACTCTGTGCTCCCTTCGAAAATCTGCATGACCTGCAGTGCAGCGTCCGTATCGGACATGCCGCGATCCAATGCGAACTGAACGCCCAGATCCGTTTTCATCTCCAGATATCGCTGATCTTCGGCTTGCCGCGCGATTAGGCTGGCCGTGGCCGAGGCTGGGAGATCGGCTTTTGCACCCATGAGCAGTTCGAGGATGAATGCGCCACTGCTGACAAAGCCCGAGTCCAGTGCGGCATCCCAGAACAAAAGGCCCTCCATATCCGGGGCGCGTCCCAGAACGTTGTCATAAATTTCGGAGATGAACCGCAGATTCCCGAAATCGTCGGGGTAGAGAGCTGCGGTTTCGTCCTGTTCGGCGAAAAGCACCGCGATCTCTTCCAGTGGCGTTCCGTTCGCAAACGCGGTTCCCCAGAAGGCAAGTCCCACAGCATCGGGCGCTCGATTGAAATACGCGATATACATTTCGACAAATGCATTCAGCTCCGCTTGATCGAGGTCGGTGTGCCCGCCGAACAGCCTAAGATCGAGTGGGCCGCCGAAGTCGGCATCAGAAAACTCGAAGTCAATCAATTCGATATTGTCGAGGTGAACGGTTCCAAGACCGCCGACACCCCGGTCTGTCACGCTGAGACCGTTTGCGCCGAACTCAACCGTATAGCGCGACTGGTGTCCCGAAAACTGGACCGTGTCGATACCGTCAAAGCCGTCGATCCGGTCGTGCCCTGCGGTTGCAACGATGTAGTCGTCAGACGACGAGCCCTCCAGAAACGTCGCTATTGTAGATGTGGTGGATGGCGTGTCCGTGCGGGGCTCGGGTCGGGACACGTCCTCGACAGTCGTCACTTGGCCAGGTGTTTCAAGGAAAAGATGTGTCTCCGTCAAAGGCGTCCCGCTCTGACTTCCGTGAAACACGTCGACCGTTGTTCCGTCTGTAAACGTAATGCGCGACACGTTGTTGAACGGTTTGGATATCGCGGCCAACACGTCTTCCGCAGAAGAAAAGCCGCTGTCGATCAATCGGATCCTGTCTTCGTCCAGATCGAAATCCGAAAGCCTGTTGCCGCCATCCCCGGCTGCGATGACGAAAACATCCTGTCCAGCATGTCCAAAATAGACATCTGCACCCGGCCCACCGCGCAACTCGTCATTGCCCGCGCCACCGTCAAGGTAGTCATCCCCGTCGCCTCCGAAAAGCGTATCGTTGCCCGACTGGCCAAATAAGTCATCCTGCCCGGCGTTTCCGTCAAGGTGGTCATCTCCGCCTGCGCCCTGAACCGAGTCGTTCCCGGAAAGCGCGTCGATGCTGTCGGCAAGATCGGTCCCGAAAATGCGCTCTGCATCGGGGGACGCAAGCGCGGGTGTGCTGCCCTGCTTATCGAAGCCTGCGATCTGGTAACCGATATCCGCAAGCATCGCCGCGTCATACGCGCTCAGGACCACGCGAGACCCCGTGGTGAGAATGGGATCGAGCGCCGCGGAGTTATCGGCGAAGCCTTCTTCGACATGCGCGTGGTCATCTTCGATCGGAATGGGCTGTCCATTGTTGACCCGCGTGGCATTGGGGCCTGTGAAGTGTCCGTCGCGGATCCATTGGTCAAAGGCTGCCGACGTGCCAATCCCAAGAATGTGGCCAATTTCATGGACGGCAACAGAAACAAAGTCGCTGCGGCCTGAAACCGGGCCGTCCAGATCGAACGACCAGTTCGATCTGGAGTTGAAGGTGATCGACCCGGTCCATGGTTCGAAGTCAGTGACCGCACCCGAACCTCGAAAGTCCTGGCTGATCCGCGCTGCATAGATGTCGCCTGTGACGGTGCCGCCATCTGGTCCGGCAATGGCCAAGGTCGAGGAGTCGAACGCGCGTGCGCCAACGAAGATAAGAATATCGTCAATCGGCTGGTCCAACCTTACGGTTTCAGTGGCAAACGTCGAGGGATTCCGGATTTCGAATTCTGTGCCCGCTGGAACATCGGCGAAGTCGTCTTCGATGATCGCTTGCCATTTTGCCGCCGCCGCTTCCAGCGCGCTGCGACGCGCGGGATCGTCGAAGAACCCCGTACTGTCAAAACGGTAATCGAAGCTAAGCGTAAATGACACCGGCCAAACCTTCTACCCGACACTCTCGATCCCGGTCTGAACCGGAAAGTCTGCTCACGATGCTTGCGAAGTTCGGCAATAATTTGATCTCAATGCGGCGGTAACCCATGAAAAACGCGAAGAATTTAAACGAATTTTCCGGTTCAGCGCGCTGTCATCTGCGACCAATTGTGGTGCCGGTCAGTTTAAACCCCACTTGACGCGCCGGGTTTCGCGGGTGCAGATGATCATGTTTACGGTCCGGATGTGTCACAGCATTCGGTGAAAAGGGAACGCGGTGCTTCGTCAGAAAAATCCGCGACTGCCCCCGCAACTGTGAGCGGTGAGCGACGCTGAATGTGCCACTGGTGTTCGACAAGGATTCTGGGAAGGCCAGCAGAGCAGTGACCCGCAAGTCAGGAGACCTGCCGTAAGCCAACACCCAGTCTGATCGCGGGGTGCGATGAGGCGGCGGCGTCGTCCGCAGTGGTGTCTATCACCGTCTGCGGATGCTTTGGCATTCCAGATTATTCTATCATTCCGGCGCATCGCGTCGGGCAAAGCTGGGATCATTAAAATGGCACGGCTCACGTCAAAACTACTTCTTTGCTCCACTCTGATCGCGCCGTCTCTCGTGGCGGCACAGGATGCGGGTGGCACCGTTATCGAACTTGAGGACATTGTCGTCTTCGGCGGTTTGCTTCCAATGAACCTCGACACAACCGGCGCTACCATTGATGTTGCGGACTCCGAGGATATTCAGCGCGCTGGTCCCAGTGCGACAACAGCCTTGGACGCGCTTCCAGGTGTGTCTGTCAGTGCAAATGGCGGATTGGGCGGCAGTGCGACCGTTCGAATTCGCGGACTGAGTGGTCCGTATGTTGGTGTCCGCGTCGACGGCATCGATGTGGCAGACCCTTCGGGACCGCAGACAGCCTTCAACTTCGGGACGTTGACCACGGGTGCGCTGGATCGCGTTGCGGTCGTCAAAGGCACGCAATCGGCGGTCTATGGGTCCGAGGCCATCGCAGGGGTCGTCGAAATCGAAACCTGGCGCCCCGAGGTGACCGGCTTGTCCGGCAAAGCGCAGTTGGAAGTGGGCAGCTTCGAGACGCGCGCGGCCAACCTGAGCTTTGGATATCTTGATGACCGCGCCGAACTGGCTGTGAGCCTGGGCCGCGTGACAAGCGAAGGTTTCTCGGCCCGAGATACGGACGACGAAAATGACGGGTTCGAGCAGAGCACGATGAACCTTTTTGCCGCGTATCAGGTTAGTGACACAATCCGTATCGGCGTCACCGGACTATGGTCCGATGGCACCGCAGAGTACGATCAGGCGGCAACCGACCCGCGCGGCGAGATTGACGAGACACGCAAGGGTTTCCGCCTGTTCGGTGAAGCGCAGACTGGGGCTTGGACGCATGAATTGTCTTTCAGCCGTTATCAGATCGACAGGTTTGATGACCTTGGCTTTACCCGCGATTTTCTTGGGGAGCGCGATACGGCCGCCTATCTTGCCACCGGAGAATTGTCGTCGGGCATGTCGCTCGCGCTGGGCGCGGATTGGACTGAAGAACGCGCTGAACTGGACGCCGAAGCGTATGACGCGTCGAATTCGGCGGTGTTCGCCGAGTTTAAAGCCAACCCGACGGACGCGATGGAGGTCTCGCTGACCCTGCGCTATGACGATTATTCGGATTTCGACGGGCAGTTCAGCGGTCGCGCGGCGCTTTCGTACCAGATCAACGATGCCACACTGATTCGTGCGTCGCTGGGTACGGGCTATCGCGCGCCGTCGCTCTACGAGCGGTTTGGGCCGTATGCCGGCTCTACACCGCTCGACCCCGAAGAAAGCCTCAGCTTCGATCTGGGGATCGAGCACAGCTATGGCGACCGGGGTTCGGTAAAGGCGACCTTGTTCTGGGCCGAGATCGACAATCTGATCGGGTTTGGCAGCGCGCCCACCTGTCTGCCGTCACATGCGTTTGGCTGCTACATCCAGACTGATGGCATAACCGAAACACGCGGTTTAGAGATCAGTGGCTCTTACGCAATCACGGACCGGGTGCGTCTGTCCGGGGCGTACACGCTGACCAACACGGAAAACGATGGCGAGCGGGTTGTCCGGGTACCGCGTCATGATCTTTCATTGGCGCTCGAAGCAGACGTGACAGATCGCTTGCAGCTGGGGGTCAACATGACCCGTGTTGCCGACACGTTGGACGGGTTCGGCACACTCGAAGCACTGGATGATTACACGGTCTGGGATGTGTCCGCACGGTACGAGATCACCGATACGGCCAACGTTTACGGGGCAATCCACAACGTGACGGATGTGTCTTATCAAACAGTGCGCGGGTTCAACGCGCCGGAGCGGACGATCCGTTTCGGTGTTGAAACCTCGTTCTAAACCATGTGGCGTGTGGTGACGCCGGTGGCTTTCGCGCTGGCCTCGTTCGGGGCCAGCGCATCCGACGCGCCACGCGTCGTGTCGGTCAATGTCTGCACGGATCAGCTTGTGATGCTGCTGGCAGAGCCCGCACAGATTATTTCGCTGAGCGACCTTTCCGACCACCCGCGATCATCAGCCATGGCGGAAGACGCCGCACAGTTTCCCAAGAACAACAGCCAGGCCGAAGTGATCGCGTTGCAGAACCCGGACATAGTGGTTGCCGGGGCTTACACCAATCCATCTTTGGTCGCCCTCTTGCGGTCCATCGGGATCGAGGTCGTCCAGTTTCCGATCACGCAGTCTTTGCGGGAAATCCCGGACGACATCCGGCGCATGGGCGCGTTATTGGGGCAAGAGGACAAGGCGCGGGCGCTTGCGGCGGATTTGGATGCCGAGTTGCAAGGCTTGCCCGCGGTGCAAGAGGATGCGCCACTTGCGGCCTTCTTCATGCCGAACGGGTTTTCAGTGGGCGCGGGAACCCTGAGCCATGACATCCTGACTGCCGGAGGTGCCCGGAACCTGTCCGATGACCTTGGATTTGACGGGATCGGTACACTCACACTGGAGCAGGTGATCCTGCACCAACCGGATTTGCTGATCGGGTCGCAACGCTTTGACGGGTTCTCGCTGTCCGAAGAAATGGTCAGCCATCCTGCCTTGACGGGATTTCCGGTCTTGCAGACCTCGGTCGACTGGGTGTGCGGCACGCCATTGGTGATGAACGCGATTGCTTCGGTGCAAGACCGCGTTGGCGAACTGAGAGCGAGCGGAACGGACTGATTTTCAGGACGCGTCCCCGATCTGTCGGGCCAGATTCAGCGCGCCGTCCAACGCGGTGCCCAGCGGTTCGGCAAGACGCGATTGATGCGCAGCGCTGATCCAAGGTGCGTATAACCGTCCCAGACCGCCGGTAATGCAGATGATCTCGTGCTCGTTTAGCGCCAGCGAGTCGAGGCAGTTGTTCAGATAGGTTGCGCCTTCGGCGATCAAGCTGACGGCATGTGGATCGTCGGTGTCAACCGCATCGAAAACAAGTGGTGCAAACTGCGCGTAGTCCGCCGGAGCCGCAGTCTTGGCGAATGCAATCATTTGCCCTGCGTCATTGCCGAACCGCGTCAGCAGGCGTTCCACAAGAGGCGACGATTTCTGCAATCCGTCTGCAACCATTGCGCTCCGTTGCAAGGCGTTGCGGCCGAGCCACGCGCCCGATGCCTGATCTCCTAGTTGCAGACCCCAACCGCCAAGCGTCCGATAGGCTGCGCCACGTTTGTGAGCGACGAAAGATCCGGTGCCCACCGCAATCAAGGCACCATCCCTGTCTTTCAGCGCGCCGATGGTGGACGTCAGTTGGTCATCGCTTACGCGACATGACTTCAGCGGCAATTGGTCTGCCAGTTTCTGCCCAACTTCCTGGGTCACGATCCCCGCCAATCCCAGATGTGCGGGCATGCCAAGCACCGCATCAAACGGCAGATCGGCTGCATTCGCTGCTGCTTCAAGGGCGGTAAGGATATTCCTTATAGCTTGGTCCGGATCGGTGGTGACATTGGCGGGACCCGCCGATGCGGTGCCGACAATCGTTCCGTCCGCCGCACTGATCGCAGCGCGGCAGCCGCTTCCGCCGCCGTCAATGCCAATTACGAAACCTGCTCTTTTTGCCATGCAGCGGGTTTAGCATGATGCACTGGCCGAGACGCAAATGAAAACCGCCGGGAAGGGTATCCCAGCGGATCGTTTTGCATGTTACGGAGGTGTTTAGCCGAGGATGGCCTTGACCGCGCGCACAGTGCCTTCGACGACTTGGTCGGTTTCCGTACGGGACAGACAGAATGGTGGCGCAAAGCCAAGTATGTCGCCTTGCGGCATCGCACGCGCGATGATCTTGTCTTGCTCCAGAAGCTTGGCCGAGATCTGCGGGCCGATCTTGTCTGCGGGGGCAAAGAACACGCGGTTGTCCTTGTCCTTTACGAACTCCACCGCGCAGATCATGCCTTCGCCGCGCACTTCGCCGACATGCGGATGATCGGCCAGAGCGTCTGTCATGGTTTTGGTCAGATACGCCCCGACCTCGCCTGCGTTGGAGATAAGGTTCAGATCGTCAAGCAGTTTGAGGTTGGCCACGCCTGCGGCCGCCCCAATGGGATGCGCGGAATACGTCCACCCATGGCCGATCGGGCCGTTTTCGTCTGTACCCCGTTCCAGAACGGACCAGACCTTGTCCGAAACGATGGAGCCCGACAGCGGCGCATAGGCTGAGGTCAGACCTTTGGCGATGGTGATGATGTCCGGCTTGATCCCGTAATGTTCAGACCCGAACATCGTTCCAAGACGACCGAACCCGGTGACGACCTCGTCCGCAATCAGCAGGATGTCGTGTTTGTTCAGAACCTCCTGAATGGCGGCCCAATATCCAGCGGGCGGTGGCACGATACCCCCGGTGCCCAGCATCGGTTCTCCGATGAAAGCGGCGATGGTGTCGGCGCCTTCGCGAGCGATCAGGGCTTCGAGATCGGCCACGCACTGCGCGACAAACTGAGCCTCGGTCTGGTCGAGGTTTTCGCGGCGATAGTAGTAGGGTGCTGTGGTGTGTAAGACCTGTTCGACCGGCAGGTCGAATTTCTTGTGGAACAGTTCCAACCCGGTGAGCGATCCGGTGACCAGACCTGACCCATGATACCCGCGCCACCGCGAGATGATCTTTTTCTTCTGCGGGCGGCCCAGGATGTTGTTATAATACCAGATCAGTTTGACATTTGTCTCGTTCGCGTCCGACCCGCCGAGCCCGAAATAGACCTTGGACATGTGATCGGGTGCGCGGTCGAGGATCATCTTGGACAGAGTGATCGACGCCTCGGTGCCGTGCCCGACATAGGAATGGTAATACGCCAGCTCATGCGCTTGCGCTGCGATGGCATCGGCAATTTCGGAACGGCCATATCCGACATTGACGCAGTAAAGGCCCGCAAAGGCATCCAGCAGGCGGTTGCCATCCCGGTCTTCGATGAACACGCCGGATGCCGTCTTGATCACGCGGTTAGGGCTTTCGCCGCGAGCGTGTTGGGCAAGGTGGGTCGACGGGTGGAAGAAGTTGTCGCGATCCCACTGATCAAGTTGGTCGTTCCGGAGCATGTCGTTTTCCAGTCATTAAAGGTAGCAAATCGTTGTGCACATCAGGCGATGATTCACGATCATGTCAAGAAGTCAGACGCTGAATCTGTGCGCCATTCGACAAATCGCCTGTCGAGTTGTGTACATCTTACGTGAAACTCGGTCGAGGTCCAACCATGCCCAAGGGAAATGCCCCCTTTAGTCAAACAGAATATGATCGTCGCATCGCGCTGACACGAACCGCGATGAGCGAGGCCGGTCTTGATGCCATGTTCGTGACCGACCCGTCGAACCAAGCCTGGCTTACGGGTTATGACGGATGGTCCTTCTACGTCCATCAGGGTGTGCTGCTCAGGATGGAGGGGGAGCCGATCTGGTGGGGGCGCTACATGGACTCGATCGGCGGTCTGCGAACCTGTTGGATGTCTGAAGACAACATCTTTGGCTATGCCGACAGTTACGTGCAATCGACCGTAAGGCACCCGATGCAAGACCTCGCGGCACGCCTTCGGGACATGGGTCTTGGCTCTGCAACCATCGGCGTCGAGATGGAAAACTACTATTATTCCGCCAAAGCGCATGAGGTCTTTGTCACCGAATTGCCCGAAGCGCGCTTTGTCGATGCGACCGCGCTGGTGAATTGGCAGCGGCTGATTAAATCTCAGGAAGAGATTGCCTTCATCCGCAAAGCCGCCCGGATCTCGGAACGTGTTATTGAAACCGCCATCGACCGGGCCGCGCCAGGTGTGCGCAAGAATGATGTGGTGGCCGACATCATGCATGCCGGGATCACCGGGGTGGACGATATCTGGGGCGATTACCCGGCGATTGTTCCGCTGACGCCATCAGGTCTCGATGCGACAGCCGCACATCTGACGTGGAACGGCGATCCGATGCGCGAAGGCGAGGCAACCTTTTTCGAATTGTCCGGCTGCTATCGCCGTTACCACGCGCCACTGTGCCGGACCGTGTTCCTGGGCAAACCACCGAAAGAAATGCGCGATGCCGAGGAGGCCCAGCTAGAAGGGATCGAGGCGGCGTTGAACGCGGCCCGCGCCGGCAATCGAACCTGCGATATCGCCCAAGCGCTGGTCGACGTGTTGCAAAAACACGGGATCTTCCGCGAAGGCCGCTGTGGCTATCCCATCGGTCTCAGCTATCCGCCGGACTGGGGCGAACGCACCGCGTCGATCCGGGTCGAAGACCAGACGATCCTGCAGCCGGGTATGACCTTCCATTTCATGCCTGCGCTTTGGATGGACACGTGGGGCCTCGAAACCACGGAAACGATCCTGATCAAGGAAAACGGACCCGCCGAAGCCCTGTGCAACGTCGAGCGCAAACTGTTCGTCAAGGATTAGGATCGTGGATCACCTGCAACGTACAATCGACATTCTTGGCGATCTGATCGCCTATCCGACCATTTCGGCGGACAGCAATTTCGACATGATCCAACACATGGCGGGGTTGCTGGAGGATGCAGGAGCGCGGTGCGAGGTGATCTCATCCCCGTGCGGCACGAAAGCCAATCTGTTTGCCACGTTAGGGCCGGATCGAAACGGAGGGATCCTGCTGTCAGGGCACAGCGACGTCGTGCCCGTTGCGGATCAGGCCTGGACCCGCGATCCGTTTGTCATGGATGCGGAAGACGGGCTGCTTTATGGACGGGGCACCTGCGACATGAAGGGCTTCATCGCAGCGACACTTGCGATGGCCCCCCATTTCGCGGATCGCATTGGCGACAGACCGCTGCATTTCGCCTTTACCTATGACGAAGAGGTTGGCTGTCTTGGAGCACGTCACCTAGCGGACACCCTG
>NZ_JAEPMO010000199.1 GCF_017643905.1 Marivita sp. | reverse complement strand
ACAAAGATGATCGGAAAGACGAACAGAACCATCGCCATGTAATTCGGGATGCCAGTGTCCACGATCTCCGGTGTAACCAGCAGATAGAACAGCAGGATCACCGGAAAGGCGAGGATCAGGTTCGCCAGAAAGCTGAGAAACGTATCAAGCCGTCCGCCATAATATCCCGCAGGCAGGCCCAGCGTGATCCCGACCATGAAGGCAAAAAGTGTCGCCAAAGGCGCGATCTGCACCACGACCCACGCACCTTTGACCATGCGGCTGAACACGTCGCGGGCAAGGTTATCGCCGCCGAAGAGGTAGTAGGGGTACTGGCCATCCTCGGCGCCCATGATCGGGGTGCCGGGGGACTTGTTCTTCATGCTCGACACCTGCGCCAGTGGATCATGTGTGATGATCAGGTCAAAGGCCCCGAAGATGCCTGTGAAAACCCAGAACATCACCAGCGCAAAGCCGATCATCCCGATGGTGCTGTCGAACAGCTTGCCGTAAAGCCCAAGCCTGCGCTTGTAGACGATGGACAGGGTGAAAAGTGCGATCAGCGCGACCCAGACAGGCATGAACTGTATGCCGACCCGGGTGATGATCTCTAACCAGCTGAGCGGTTCCATACTGCTTTTCCTTCCGCTCAGGACACGCTGATGCGTGGGTTAAGGTAAACGTAGCCGATGTCCGAGATGAGCTGCGTGATCAGCACCACGAACACCGACACCACAGACACACCCAGCAGAAGCTCGATGTCGTTGTTGCCGGCGGCCTGCACCAGCGTCCAGCCGAAGCCCTTGTAGTTGAACAGGGTCTCGACGATCACCACGCCGTTCAGCAGCCATGGGAATTGCAGCATGATCACCGTGAAGGGTGCGATCAGCGCGTTCCGCAGTGCGTGTTTCATGACAATGTTCGGAAAGCTGACGCCTTTCAGACGGGCGGTGCGGATGTATTGCGCGGTCATCACCTCGGCCATGGAGGCGCGGGTCATGCGGGCGATGTATCCCATCCCGTAAAGCGCGATGGTCATCACCGGCAGGGTGAAGTTCTCGAAGGTTGCATCCTCCATCGCGCTGGTGGCCGAGCCGTTGAACCAGCGCAGGCCAAAGGCAGTAGAGGCAAAGACGGCGATGAACACGACGCCCGACACGTATTCCGGCGTGGCCGTTGTGACGATCGACACGGTGGACAGCGACCGGTCTGTGCGGCTGCCTTCGCGCATGCCGGCCAGCACGCCGATGATCAAAGCGCCGGGCACCATGACCATCATCACCCAAAACATCAGCTTGCCGGTCAGGCCCAGCCGTGTTGCGATAATCGACCCGACACCGTCCTGAAAAACGGTCGAATAGCCCCAGTCGCCTTGCAGAACGCCGCAAAAGCTGCGGGCGTCGTCCGGCAGAACACCGTTTTCAAGCACACCGTTGCAGCGCGACCGCACTGTGCCGTCCCGGCCTTCGATCACCCAACCGGGGGCGACGCCAAGCCATTGCGCGTATTTGAGGGGCAGAGGCTGCGCATAGCCGCGATCCTGAAGAAAGCTTGCCACCTGCTCGTCCGTCATCCGGACGTTGCCCTGGTTCTTGGCCAGCTTTTCGAGGTTCGGGGCAAGATTGGTGAGCCAGAAAACAATGAACGTCAAACAAAGGGCTGTCAGAAGCATCGTTCCGATGCGTCGGAGCAGAAAAAAAGCCATGTCGGGTGGGTCTCCCTGGAAATGTCCGCGCGCAGTCGCGCAGAGCGTGGAGTCTCGTCCACGGTCTGCCCCCCTGCGTGGCAAGGGGGCAGAGCCAGGTTAACGGATCAGGCCGCGAACCCGAACTTGTAGAGATGGAACTCGTGCGACGGGTGCTTCTCTGCGTTCACAACATTGCCGTTGTGGTGGTTGTAGAGCGACCGCCAGAACGGCTGGATCATCACGCCATCGTCACGCAGGGTCTGCTGCACCTTGGCCATCACCTCGCGCCGCTTGTCGGCGTCAGCGATGGACAGAGCGTCGGCCATCAGCGCGTCGAACTCCGGGTTGGCGTAGCCGCTCTCGTTCCAGGCCTCGCCCGAGCGGTAGGCCAGCGACAGCACCTGCACATCGAGCGGGCGGTGGTTCCAGGTGGTCGCGCTGAACGGGAACTTGGTCCAGTCGTTCCAGAAGGTCGAACCGGGCAGAACCGTATGCTTGATGTTCACACCCGCATCCGCGATCTGCGCCCGCACGGATGCACCGGTGTTGCGCTCCCAGTCGTCGTCCAGCGTGATCAGCTCGTGCTCGTAATCCGCGAAATCGGTACCATCGAGCATCGCCTTGCCTGCCGCCGGATCGAACGGTGCCGGGCCGATATCGGCATAAGCCGGGTGGATCGGGCAAACGTGGTGGTTCTCGGCAACCTGGCCGCGACCATTATAGCCCAGCTCAAGACAGACCGCGTTGTCGACCATCATCGCAAGGGCAACGCGCACGTTGCGGTCGGCATAAGGGACGCGGCCGTCAACTTCGGTCTGCTGGTTGAAGCGGTGAACCAGCGTGGCCGCTGTCACGGTTTCGGTCTTCACCCAACCGATGGCGTCGAGGATGTCGATGAAGTCACCAACCGATTCATAAAGCAGGTCGACTTCACCCGATTCCGCCGCCGCCAGCCAAGAAGCCGGATCAGTGCCGTAGTCGATGAATTCGATCCGGTCGAGGTAAGGTCCCCCCAGAACCTCGGTGCCCCACCATGTGTGATCGGTGGCGCGTTCGATGACCGCTTTCACACCCACTTCGATGGAGACCGGGCGGAACGGACCGGTGCCGATGCCGTTGGCATAAACGTCGCCGCCATCATAGCTCTCGTGCACGATGGCAGAGGGGTAGTCGGACATGTTGGCGATGATCGCGATATCCGGAGCCGTGAGATTCAAACGAACTGTCAGGTCATCAACCACTTCGATGGCACCGTCGCGGGCCTGACCGGTGTTGGAGTCTATGAGCCCGCCCATGCGCGCCGACATGGAGTTGCCTTCCATGGCCGAATCGCACCAACCGGTGATGTTCCGCGCCACATCTGCCGCTGTGAATGGATCGCCGTTGTTCCAAGTCACGCCCGGGCGCACATTCAGCGTGTAGGTCTTGGCGTCCTCGCTGACCTCCCAGCTTTCAAGCAGCATGCCGCGGAAGGACCCGTCGTTCTGGTATTCGATGAGGTATTCAAGGAAACCGCGCGACTGGTTGCCGATCTCGGACCAGTCATAGGCGCGGGGGTCTTTCATCGCTTTGACCAGCGTCTGGATGCGCAGGGTGCCGCCCTGCTGGATATTAGCTGTCTGTGCCTGAACGGGCTGAGCAAGACCGATCATGCCATAGGCGGCCGCAGCCGTGACGCCCATGCTGGTCGCGCGCGTCAGGAATTCGCGACGGTCCATCAAGCCCGCCTTGTATTCCTCGGCATAAAGCTTGGCCGCCGGATGTAATGTTTTCGTCTGAGTGGTGTGCGTCATCTGTTTCTCCCTGTGACATACTTCTTATTGGGCGCTTTGGAATTCGACGGGTGTATCCCGTGCTTTGAATAGGGCGCTTTTTGATGCATTGCGCCTGATCCCAAAGGTTCCGTCAATCGTCAGACTAGACCTTTTAGTGTCTGATTGCGACACTAGGCTTGCCTTCTTGCGACATTGATCTGCAGGCGACCCAAGCGACGAAAATTCAGGACTGGAGTTCCGTTGCGTCAACCTGCTGCCAGAACTGCATGCGGGCGCGGAACCACGTGCGTTGTCGTTTTGCGAATTGCCGCGTGAGGATTGTGGACCTGTCTCGTGCCTCTTGCAGCGTCATGGTTCCGTCGATCACCGCCATCAATTCGGCAGCACCGATGGCTTTGGCCGAAGGCAGGCTGGGCGACCATTTTGCGCGATTGGCATGTGCTTCTTCCATCGCCCCGGTTTCGAGCATCCGGTCGAACCGAGCCTCGATTCTTGGTGTGAGCCAGTCTTTCGGTGCGTTCACCACCAATGGTGTGACAGCTCTGAGCGGCAGTCGCGGCGGAGCGGTCGTCTCCTGCCAATCGGCGAGACCTTTGCCGGTATGGGTCAACACCTCCCAAGCCCGCTGAACCCGCATCGGGTTGGCAGTGTCGATGCGACTGCGGGTCTTCAGGTCGAGTTCGTCGACCAGCCCAGCATGGCCATCGGTATCGATCCGCTGCATCGCGGTTTGCCGAATCTCGTCCGGTGTGGCGGGGATTTGCGCCAGACCCTCGGTCAGAGCGGTAAAATACAAGCCCGTCCCACCAACTATGATCGGACGCGCCCCGGCGGTCAGGATAGGTTCTAGGTCGCGCAGCCAGTCACCCACGGAATAGGGCACATCCCCAGCAACATGCCCGTACAGCACGTGTTGCGCGCGTGCTTCGTCTGCTTGCGATGGACGTGCCGTCAGAACCCGCCAATCGGCGTAGACCTGGATCGCATCGGCATTGAGGATAACACCTCCCTGCGCCTCGGCGATGCGCAAAGCCAACTCTGACTTGCCGCTTGCTGTGGGGCCCGCAATCAGTACCGGCTTTTGCGGATCCATCGCTGCGATCCGATCTGAAACGCGTTGCGCCACGCCTGTTGCCTCTCAGAGTATGCCGCGCCTGCGGCCAGTTTGCAGGACAGGACGACTTCGCCTTGCCCCTAGGCCGGTTTTCCGACAGTTTGCAGGCAACCTTAGACTCTCGTTGAAACGGAGCGCAACATGGCGGACCCCCAAACCCCTCATCCGAAATACAAACGTGTGATGCTCAAGATCTCGGGCGAGGCGCTGATGGGGGATCAGGGGTTCGGATTGCACCCCCCAACGGTCCAGCGCATCGCGCAAGAGGTCAAATCCGTGCACGACCTTGATGTCGAGATTTGCATGGTGATCGGCGGCGGCAACGTGTTCCGGGGGCTTCAAGGCAGCGCGCAGGGTATGGAACGCACCACGGCGGATTACATGGGCATGCTTGCCACTGTGATGAACGCGCTGGCAATGCAATCCGCGCTGGAAGAGCAGGGCGTGTTCACCCGCGTGATTTCCGCGATCCGCATGGACGAAGTGGCCGAGCCTTACATCCGTCGCCGCGCCGTCCGCCATCTTGAGAAGAAGCGCGTGTGCGTCTTTGCCGGCGGCACCGGAAACCCCTATTTCACCACCGACACCGCAGCTGCATTGCGCGCCAACGAGATGAACTGCGAAGCGATACTGATGGGCAAGAACGGGGTGGATGGGATTTATGACAAAGACCCGCGCGCGCATGCGGACGCCAAGCGGTACGATACGGTCAGCTATGACGAAGTGCTCCAGAAAAACCTAAAGGTGATGGATGCGTCGGCCATTGCGCTGGCGCGGGACAACAACCTGCCGATCATCGTGTTTTCACTGGATGAACCGGGTGGATTCCGCGGTATTCTCGCCGGGGATGGCACCTACACCATGGTGCATGGTGGAAGCAGCAAATTCGGCGCAGGCGAGGCGGCTTGACCAATCGGTCACAGACCTTCCGGTGAATAAACCAGAGTGACGTAAGGTGCTATACTTTCGGGCACGCGTCGCATAAAACGCAAAACAAAGCAGAAAAACCGCTCTTGAGGGCCTCATGGCAGATGACTTCATTCTCGACACCGACGATCTGACGCGCCGCATGGATGGTGCGATGGCGAACCTGCGTACGGAATTCGCCTCGCTGCGCACCGGACGGGCCAGCGCATCCATGCTGGAGCCGGTCATGGTGGATGCGTATGGCAGCATGACCCCGATCAACCAGGTGGGGACGGTCAACGTGCCGGAACCCCGAATGGTTACGATAAATGTGTGGGACAAGGGACTGGTCGGGAAGGTCGAAAAAGCGATCCGCGAAAGCGGTCTTGGCATCAACCCGCAGCTCAATGGCACGATCATCATGCTGCCGATTCCCGAATTGAACGAAGAACGCCGCCGCGAACTGGGCAAGGTGGCAGGCCAATATGCCGAGCACGCGCGCGTTTCGGTACGCAACGTCCGGCGCGACGGCATGGATCAGATCAAGAAAGCAACGGCGGATGGACTGTCCGAGGATGACCAGCAATTCTGGGAAGCCGAAGTTCAGGCACTGACCGATTCCTTTATCAAAAAGATCGCCGCTGCTTT
>NZ_JAEPMO010000101.1 GCF_017643905.1 Marivita sp. | reverse complement strand
AGCATCGCGTGCGCTGTCTTTGGCGGACAGGACCACAACAGCAGCGGAGCCGAGGAAGGAGCCATGCGGTTGCAGCGTGTCGAAGTCGAGCGGGATGTCATGCATCGACGCAGGCAGGATGCCGGAAGACGGGCCACCGGGCTGATAGGCCTTGAAGCTGTGGCCCTCGGCCATGCCGCCAGCCGCGTCGATGATGTCGGTGATCGTGCTGCCGGCGGGGAGCAGGTAGACACCGGGATTGGCGACGCGACCCGACACCGAGTAGGACCGCAAGCCTTTGCGTCCGTTCTTTTCGATCGTGTTCAGACACTCCGGCCCTTCGCGGCACACCCGCGCGACCCAGTAGAGGGTTTCCACGTTATGCACCAAGGTGGGGCGGTTGAAGATACCGACCTGCGCCACGAAAGGCGGGCGGTGGCGCGGCATGCCGCGTTTGCCTTCGATGGATTCGATCATCGCGGATTCTTCACCGCAGATATAGGCCCCTGCCCCGCGGCGCAGATCGATATAGCCGGGGGCGACCATACCGGTGGCCTCAAGCGCTGCAATCTCACGACGCAGGATTTCAAGAACGGCCGGATATTCGTCGCGCATGTAGATGAAGCAGGTCTTGGCCTCGACCGCCCAGGCGGCGATCAGCATGCCTTCGAGGAAGAGATGCGGCACGCGTTCGAGGTAGAACCGGTCCTTGAATGTGCCCGGTTCGCCCTCGTCCCCGTTCACGGCCAGATAGCGCGGGCCGGGATTGGCCCGCACGAAGCCCCATTTCTTGCCCGACGGGAAACCTGCGCCGCCGAGACCGCGCAGTCCCGAGGCAAGCACCTGTTCCTGCACGTCTTCCCAATTGCCGTTGGCCCGCAGGTCCATAAGCGCGGAATAGCCGCCGGTATTGAGGTAGGCGTTGAGATCCTGATAGTCGGGGATATGGGCATGGGTGTCGCCTGCGGCGATGGCAGCGTGCACCTTTTGCGGGGTCGCGTGGTCGATATGGTTGTGGCCCAGCTCCAGCACCGGAGCAGCGTCGCAACGGCCCATGCAGGGGGCGCGAACAACGCGGACCTCTGCCGGGTCAAGACCGTCTTCCAAGGCCTGTTGCAACGCTTGTGCACCCGCCAGTTCGCAGGACAGCGAATCGCAGACACGGATGGTCAGTGCGGGCGGCGGGGCTTCATTCTCTTTGACCACATCGAAATGGGCATAGAAGGTGGCGACCTCGTAGATTTCGGCCATGCTCAGGCGCATCTCTTCAGCCAAAGCGCGCAGATGTGCGGCGCTCAGGTGGCCGTATTCGTCCTGAATCAAGTGCAGGAATTCGATCAGCAGGTCGCGGCGGCGCGGAAGGTCGCCCAAAAGCGTCTTTACCTCAGCCAGCGCCTCATCGGTATATTGACGGCCCTTGGGCGTCTTGCGGCCTTTGCCGCTTCCGGATTTCCACACACCTTTGCGTTCGTCCAATGCCATCGGGATCGTCCTTTGTTCGCGTCTGGCGGCAAACTCGCACAGGCGCGACATTGCCACGAGCCTGAAAACGACGCTAAACGCGATCCAACCGCCCTGCCGTGGGCGCGCATGGGCAACCCATGCCGAATTTCGGAAATCTTACGCTGATGTCATTTGTACGACCGGTCGGTGTTGGGTAGGCTTGGCATATGAAACACATGTTCCAAACCGCCGCGTTTGCCGCCCTGCTGGCTGCACCTTGCTTTGCCGCAGAACCGTTGAACGGTGCGCAGTTCGAAGCCTATGTCACCGGCAAAACGCTCTATTTCGGGCAGAACGGTCAGGCCTACGGGGTCGAAGAGTATCTGGAGGATCGCCGCGTGCAGTGGTCGTTTCTTGACGGTCAGTGCAAGGATGGGATCTGGTACGAAGATCAGGGCATGATCTGCTTTGTTTACGAAGACAATCCGACGCCGCAGTGCTGGTCGTTTTTCAAGGAAGCCAACGGGTTGCGGGCGATTTTCGAGAACGATCCGAACGCGACGACGCTGTATGAGGCGCAGCAGAATGATGAGCCGATGATGTGCCTTGGCCCGGAGATCGGCGTCTGATCCATCCGTCGGTTTGACGGAGCGCATGCAGAACCAATGCGCCTCGGGCAGCGTCGGTCCCCAATCTGTCTGCTGTTCTCAATATTTCTTTAAGGGTTTTACAGAAACTTCCTACGAAGTTTCTGGGGCCGCCCCATAAAATTCTGGAGATCCCGCCCAACAGTTTGCGGATGACCTTACGCGGGATGACCTGCAAAGAAAAAGGCCGGTCAAATGACCGGCCTTGTCATTCTGGAGAGTGGCGTCGCTTATTCGCGATTGCCGAAAAGCTGCAGCAGGAACATGAACATGTTGATGAAGTTCAGGTACAGGCTCAGCGCGCCCATGATGCCCGACTTCGCCATCCACTCGCTGTCGCCATGTGCGGCGTGCTGCAGGTAGGTGTTCTTGATGTTCTGCGTGTCATAGGCGGTCAGACCCGCGAAGATCAGCACGCCAAGGATCGAGATCGCGAACATGATCGCCGGCGAGGCGAGGAAAATGTTCACGATGGACGCCACGATCAGACCGATCACACCCATGATCAGGAACGCGCCCCAGCCCGAGATGTCCTTTTTCGTGGTGTAGCCATAGAGCGACAGGCCCGCGAAGGCGATCGAGGTCACGAGGAAAATCTGCGCGATCGACATGCCGGTGAAGGCCACGAAGATCCATGCAAGGCTCAGGCCCATGACCGACGCGAACACGTAGAAGAAAAGCTGCGCACCGGCAGCGGACAGCCGGTTGATGGCCGCGCCAAAGGCAAAGACCATGATCAGCGGCGCGAACATAATGATCCAGCCAAGGATGTTGGGCTGGAGCGTTGCAGGATCGCGGAATACCGACAGCAGGTCGGGGCTTGTGCCCACGGCCCAGGCGACAGCAAAGGTGAGCAGCATGCCGATCGACATGGTGCCGTACACCTTATTCATGTGCGCGCGCAGACCCTCATCAATCTGGGCGGCTCGGGCGCCAGCTACGCCGGTCGTCCGGATTGTGTTATACTCAGCCATTTATCCCTCCGAAATAAATCTGGATGCCCCCCGCACCTGCGGGGACAGATGAGGGGAATATCGGGTGTTCACATCACCATTTCAAGCTTTCGGACGCATTCGAACCGCCAAAAATGCATGGCATATGCATTTTTAATCACTCTTTGACCAAGACACGCGCCAAACTCACTTGATCCAGGACGACGGAGCATCCCAGACGGGGCGATTTGCCTCAGCTTCGGCGGCGGCGCGATCCAGTCCGATGTCCTCAAGCAGGTGCGTATCCAGCGATGCCAGACGGGCGCGGCTGCGATGCAGCGCCATTGCGGCGTTGAGGCGCGCCAAGAAAGAGCGACGCGGAGCGGCCACAGAGGCGCGGCCGATAACGGTGTTGATCAGGCTCGACATGGGTATTCCTTTCCATTCTGTGATGCTTTTCGCATCAGCCATCGTATTGCCTGATGTATATGGTACTGCTATTATCATTTGTGAAACGAATGTTATTGAACTAAATCATCATGGATCGTGATATATGAGAAACCTCGACATCACCACGCTCCGCTCGTTCATCGCGGTGGCCGACGCGGGCGGTGTCACGCGGGCGGCATCCTTTCTCAATCTGACGCAATCGGCGGTGTCGATGCAGATCAAACGGTTGGAAGAAAGCCTCGACCTGACCCTGCTCGACCGGCAAGGGCGCGGGGTCGCGCTGACTTCGGCGGGCGAGCAGCTTTTGACCTATGCGCGGCGGATCGTTGATCTGAATGACGAGGTGTATGGCAAGCTGACCAACACGGTCTGGGAAGGAGAAATCATCCTCGGCGTGCCGCATGACATCATCTACCCCGCCATTCCCAATGTGATGAAAGCGATGCAGCGTGACTTTCCCCGCGTGAAAGTGCAGTTGCACAGTTCCTATTCCAGTGATCTCAAGGAACGGTTCGCGAGGGGCGAGGTGGATGTGATCCTGACCACGGAAACCAAACCCGATGGTGCCGCCGAAATCCTGATGAAAGTGCCGCTGCGCTGGTACGGGGCACCGGGTGGCCAAGCCTGGAAAATGTCCCCCCTGCCCGTCGCGTTCTGCAACCATTGCTCGTTCCGGCCCGTGGCGCTCGGCACTCTCGAGAAAACCGGCGCGAAATGGGATCTGGTGCTGTCCTCGGACAGCGACCGTGCCATCGAAGTGGCGGTCAGCGCCGATCTGGCGGTGACTTCGGTGCTGGAAGGGCACGAGCCGCCTCAATTCGAGGCGATTCCGTCAAGTGCCAACCTGCCCGATCTGGGTCATCAGTCGGTGGCTCTGTACCGGGGCACGGCACGGCCGCAGATCATCGAACCGCTTTGCGATCTGTTGCGGCGGGAATTCGCCGCGATTTCAGGCGTCGATCTGCGCGCAGCGGAATAAAGCCATTGGAAAGGGCTTGACCGGCTCTAGTCAACGATCTTGATCACGACCTTTCCGGTGGAGGCGCGGCTTCGCAAAAGCTCCAGCCCTTCGTCTGCGGCCTCCAGTTCCAAAACATGGCTGACATGCGGCGACAGACGGCCGTCGCTGTACCAGCCCATCAGGGTCGCCAGACTGTCTGTCACGACATCGGGGCGGAACTGCAGGTAGCCGCCCCAATAAACGCCCAGAACCGAAAGATTCTTGACCAGCAGATGGTTCGATTTGATCTGCGGCACCTCCCCGCTGGCAAACCCGATCGGCAAGAGCCGCGCCTCAGGTTTGCAGGACCGGAACGCCGCCATGAACTGTTCCCCGCCGACCGGGTCGTAGACCACATCCGCACCACCCAAGGCATTCATCTCCGCCCGAATGTCCTGCGTTTCGGCGTCGATCAGATGGTCGGCACCGGCAGCCTTGGCAGCTTCCAACTTGGCAGCGCCTCGTGCACAGGCGACCACGGTCGCTCCCATAAGTTTCCCGATTTCCACTGCGGTCAGGCCAACCCCGCCCGCTGCACCCAGAACCAGAAGGGTTTCACCCGGCTGCAACCGCGCCCGATGGTCGAGTGCGACATGGCTTGTTCCGTAGGCGATCTGAAACGCGGCAGCGTCAACCATCGACATCGCGTCTGGCAGATGGACCGCGCGGCGCGCATCGAAACAGCCGAATTCCGCAAGACCGCCCTGCCCTCCGAACACCGCCACCCGGTCCCCCGGAGCGAATCCCTCAACCCCGTCGCCAAGTGAATCGACAGTCCCCGCAACCTCCATTCCAAGAGTAAAAGGCAACTCTGGCGTGTCCTGATAGGTGCCTTTGACCATCAGAAGATCGGCAAAATTCAACCCACAGGCATGGATTCGGACACGAATCTCTCCCTTTGCGGGTTCTGGAACAGCCACCTCCTCGATCTTCGGTGCGACTTCGTGACTTTGGACCAAAAATGCTTTCAAAGCGGGCTCCCATATTAAATTTTTCAGATGTGACTTTGGCTTAGGCCGAAGCGACTGTCACGGGCGGCCACGCCTGTTTGCGCTAACGATCTTTCAAAACATGTCAAATCCTTGCAGTTTGATAACCATTTTCGGACCGTTTTGCCCAATTATCTTGCCCTGATACCTGTCATGCTATAGCGTCCGGCCATCAATAACCGGATAGGTTGTTCTGCGTAACACTTGCTGAAGCAACGGACCCTACCTTCCTATCCATTAGAAAAAGACGAGAGTTGCGTTTGGCGAAAGGGAGCAAGATGGCACATCCTGTTGACGTCCATGTGGGAAAGCGGGTTCGACATCGGCGCTGGCTGGTGGGTATGACCCAACAACAACTGGCTGAAAAAGTCGGAATCAAATTCCAGCAAATTCAAAAATACGAAACCGGAGCGAACCGTGTCAGCGCGTCCCGTCTCTGGGATATTGCCGATGCGCTCGACGTACCGGTGGCGTTCTTCTTTGAAGGAATCGAAGACGCGGAGAAGAAACCGGAACCCAATGTCGCGACCGAAGCGATCCCGGCGGATCTTCTGGGCGACAAGGAGGCACTCGACCTGATCCGTTCGTACTATGCGATCCCCGAAAACCAACGTCGTCGCCTTTTCGAACTGGCGCGCGTTCTGTCAGACGTCGCTTGAGCAGCAAAGCCACCTGAGGTAGCCCTTGTGGGCTGCTTGCAGGAGGCGTTTCATGACAAAATTCACTTCGGACGAAGCCGCTGACCTTTGGTCAGTCGCAGAACGCATGGCTGATGCGGCCCGCGCGGCAATCCTGCCGCATTTCCGCTCGGTCGGGCTGGCTGCCGACAACAAGCTTGCGGGCGGCTTCGATCCTGTCACCGTCGCGGACCGCGCTGCCGAAACCGCGATGCGCGATGTGCTGGCCGATCTGCGCCCCGATGACGGTATCCTGGGCGAGGAACATGGCAGCGTGGCAGGCACCAGTGGCCTCACATGGGTGCTCGACCCAATCGACGGCACGCGCTCTTTCATCAGCGGGACGCCAACCTGGGGCGTGCTGATTGCGCTATCCGACGACAAAGGGCCGGTCATGGGTATGATCGACCAGCCTTATGTCGGCGAACGCTTCATGGGTGGGCTTGGTCGCTGCAACTGGACAGGACCGGGACGCGCCGATGCGCTTGGCACCAGATCCACGACCTCACTGTCAGATGCCACCCTTTTCACGACCTTTCCCGAAATCGGAACCGAGGATCAGCGCCACTCCTTCCAAAGGGTCGCCCGTGAAGTCAAGCTGACCCGCTATGGCTGCGACTGCTACGCCTACGCGCTTCTGGCCGCCGGGCAGATCGACCTCGTGATTGAAGCTGGTCTGAACGCCTATGACGTGCAGGCTCCGATTGCCGTGATCGAAGCAGCAGGCGGTATTGTCACTCAATGGGACGGCAGCCCGGCGCATGACGGGGGAACCACGCTAGCGGCGGCAACAACAGAACTGCATGCGGCCGCTCTGGCGCTGCTCAATGGCTGACAAACGCAACCTTTCGCGTTACACCTGATCCCGCCCGGGCGAGTCCTTCCGCTCCTTTTCTGTCGTCCCGGCGGGTTATCCTCACCGAAAAGGGCACATTTTGTGTGGAGGGAACGGCATGGCCATCCTGATCAAGAACGCAACAACCATCGTAACGATGGACGCCACGCTGTCGGAACTGGCGCAGGCGGACATTCGCGTCGAGAACGGCGTCATCTCCGAAATCGGCACAGGGCTGGACAGCACGGGCGACACCATTGACGCCAGCGGCTGTATGGTGACGCCCGGTCTGGTGAACACCCATCACCATCTGTACCAGACCCTGACCCGCGCGGTACCGGGCGGGCAGGACGCGCTGCTCTTTGGTTGGCTGCAAACGCTCTATCCGATCTGGTCGCGCTTTGGTCCGGAAGAGACGTTCATCTCGGCCCAGATCGGGCTTGCGGAACTGGCGCTGTCGGGCTGTACGCTCACCTCAGACCACCTCTACCTCTATCCCAATGGCGCCCGGCTCGACGACACCATCGCCGCCGCACACGAGATCGGGATGCGCTTTCACCCCACACGCGGCGCGATGAGCATCGGCGAGAGCGATGGCGGCCTGCCGCCGGATGCTCTGGTTGAGCGCGAAGAATTCATCCTTGAAGACTGCGTTCGCGTGATCGACGCCCATCACGACCCGCGCGAGGGCGCGATGGTGCGGGTGGGTGTTGCCCCCTGCTCGCCTTTTTCGGTGAGCCGTGAATTGATGCGCGATGCCGCGCTGCTGGCGCGCGACAAGGGCGTCATGCTGCACACCCATCTGGCGGAGAACGACGAGGATATCGCCTACAGCTTGGAAAAATTCGGCTGCCGCCCCGGCCAATATGCCGAAGATCTGGGCTGGACCGGACCCGATGTCTGGCACGCGCATTGTGTGAAACTTGACGGGCAAGAGATTGACCTTTTCGCCAGATCCCGCACCGGGGTGGCGCATTGCCCCTGTTCCAACTGTCGGCTGGGGTCGGGCATCGCGCCTGTGCGCACCATGCGGGATGCAGGGGTGCCGGTGGGTCTGGGTGTCGACGGATCGGCCAGCAATGATTCCGGCAATCTGGTGGCCGAGGCGCGTCAGGCGATGCTGCTGCAACGGGTCGCCAATGGCGCCAACGCCATGAGTGCGCGCGAGGCGCTTTACATCGCGACGCGCGGCGGGGCCGAAGTGTTGGGCCGTCCGGATTGCGGCCAGATCGCTGTCGGCAAACGCGCCGATATCGCGATCTGGGATGTGTCGGGTGTCGAGAGCGCTGGAAGCTGGGATCCCGCGGCGCTGCTGCTGGCGGGGCCGACACGGGTCAAACACCTGCTTGTCGAGGGACGCCAAATTGTACGCGACGGGCATATGACCAGCATAGACCTACCGCGCGTGGTCGAACGTCAGAACGCCTTGGCCCGCACGTTGATGGAGTGAGCCACCAAAGCTTTTCGAAAAGCTTTGCCAGATGCTTAGAAGCATCTGGCACCCGGCGCATGATTTGTTAGTGTCGCTGCAAACCTATGCAGACCGAGGGGCCGAGCCGATGACACGCATCAAGACCACCCATGTCGGATCGCTGCCGCGTACGCAGAAGGTGGTCGATTTCATCTTCGCCCGCGAGAACCGCCGGGACTATGAAAGCACCGCTTTCGATGCAGCCATGACCGAGGCCGCAGCCGAAACCGTACGTCGTCAGGTCGACGCGGGCATCGACATCGTGTCGGACGGCGAGACCTCGAAGATCAGCTACGCCACCTACGTGAAAGACCGCTACACCGGGTTTGACGGCGACAGCCCGCGAAACGCGCCTGCGGACCTCAAGCTTTACCCCTCTTTCCTCGAACGGCTCAAGAACGATGGCGGCACGCCGAAATACGCGCGTCCCATGTGCGTGGGCGAGGTGAAATCCAAAGGCCAGGGCGAGTTGGAGACCGATATCGCCAACCTCAAGGCAGGAATGGCGGCGCATGCCGCGACCGAGGCCTTCATGAACGCCGCCTCCCCCGGTGTGATTTCGCTTTTCCTGCAGAACGATTACTACCCGACCCGCGACGCGTATCTGGCGGCTCTGGCCGACGCGATGCGCGATGAATACCGCACCATCGTGGACAGCGGCCTGATGCTGCAACTCGACTGCCCCGACCTCGCGCTATCGCGGCACATGATCTTCACCGATCTCACCGATGCCGAATTCGTCAAGATCGCCGAGGCCCATGTCGAAGCGATGAACCACGCACTCGACGGAATCGATCCGGCCCGCGTGCGGGTGCATATTTGCTGGGGCAATTACGAAGGCCCGCATGTCTGCGACATCGACATGGACACCGTGTTCCCGACCCTGATGAAAGTGCGCGCCGGACAAGTACTGTTCGAGACTTCGAACCCGCGCCACGCCCATGAATGGACGGTGTTCCGCGACCGCAAAGCCGAAATCCCCGAGGACATGGTGCTGGTGCCCGGCGTCATCGATTCGACCACGAATTTCGTCGAACACCCCGAGGTGGTCGCCCAACGCATTGAACGCTTTGCCGATATCGTCGGTGCGGACCGCGTGATCGCGGGAAGCGATTGCGGCTTCGGAACCTTCGCGGGGTTTGGCGCGGTCGATCCCGAGATCGCCTATGCCAAGCTCGAAACCCTGGCCAAAGGGGCCGCACTGGCGTCGGAGCGCCTCTGATCCATGATCGAACCCGTCGTCTTTCTGCCCGGCATGATGTGCGACGCGCGGCTCTATGAGCCGCAAATCCGGGCGTTTTCTGCCACCCACCCGGTGATGGTCGCCCCAATTACCCATGGTCAGCGGATCGAAGAGATCGCCTCGGCCATCCTGCCGCTTTTGCCCGCGAAATTCGCTCTGGCGGGGTTGAGCATGGGCGGTATCGTCGCGATGGAGATCCTGCGACGTGCGCCCGAGCGGGTGACCCGTGTTGCCCTGATGGACACCAATTGTTTGGCAGAGACACCGCAAGTGGCCGCAAACCGAGAGCCGCAGATCGTCAAGGTGAAGTCCGGCAAGCTGATCGAGGTGATGCGGGACGAGTTGAAGCCCACCTACCTCGCCCCCGGCCCGCGCCGTCCCGCCGTGTTGCAAACGGTGATGGACATGGCGCACACGCTGGGCCCGGAGGTGTTCATCCACCAGTCCCGCGCCCTGCAACGCCGCCGCGACCAGCAGTCGACCCTGCGCAAGATCCGCCAGCCCGCATTGGTGCTGTGCGGTGCGCATGACGCGCTCTGCCCGGTCAAGCGGCATACGTTCATGGCGGAACTGATCCCGCATGCGCGTATGGTTGTGCTGGACGACGCCGGACACTTGCCGACGCTGGAAACCCCGGACGAGACCAATGACGCACTGTGGGAGTGGCTGCACCAGCCGTATGTGCTGCGGTAGTGTTTCGGATCGGCGTTGCCGATCCGAACTATTGGGGGGCCAGCCCCCCAAACCCCCCGGCATATTTGTAAAAAGAAGAAGAACAGCCGGTACGTCCGTTGCATGGTGATTGACCGCACAAGGCGCTTGGACTACGCCACATATCGCGCGGAGGGCCGGATGGCCGCCCCTTTACGGGGGAGGAAAGTCCGGACTCCCTGAAGCAATGGTGCCGGGTAACGCCCGGGCAGGGCAACCTGACGGAAAGCGCCACAGAGAACAGACCGCCCCGGTCCGCCGGGGTAAGGGTGAAACGGTGGGGTAAGAGCCCACCGGGGGGCTGGCAACAGCGCCCGCATGGCAAGCCCCACCGGGAGCAATGCCGAATAGGGGGATCGCGCCGCGCGTCGGCAGGGTCGCTTCAGCCCAGATCCCCGGGTTGGCAGCACGAGGCCGGTGGCGACATCGGTCCCAGAGGAATGGTCATCCAACCTTGGGGCAACTCAAGGGGGACAGAATCCGGCTTACAGGCCCTCCGCGCGTTTTTCTTCGCCCTTTGTGCAAAGACCCTTGCAAGAAGGGTTGACTCAGTCGCGGACACGGGTAGAAGGCAGCCTTCAAGAAGACATTCACGGGCAGTCCTTGCCCGGTGCAGGAGACGACCCATGGCGAAGCCGACCACAATCAAAATCCGCCTGAACTCGTCTGCGGGAACGGGTCATTTCTATGTGACCAAGAAAAACGCGCGGACGATGACGGAAAAGATGTCTGTTCGGAAGTACGACCCCGTCGCGCGCAAGCACGTCGAGTACAAAGAAGGCAAGATCAAGTAAGCCTTCCGTTCACACGGACAGCGAAGGAAAGCCGCGCCGGGGTGACCCTGGGCGCGGTTTTTTTGTGTTCTCGTATTGCAAGGTAGCGCTGCGGCAGGAAACGACCGCTCCGAGCCTAAAGTGGCTATGTTCCATAGCGCGGGGAAAGTCCGCTTAGGTGCTGTCTGCCAAAAAACGTGACACAACCGGCAAAGGTTTTGCCAAGGGTTTGCGTCCATGATCTTTCTAACGTTTTTGGCAGGACGCTTTTGTCACGGGGCTTTGTCACATAACCGACCATGCCAGATCAAATCCAGCGATGTTGACGATCCAAGGACTATCCGCCAACCATCTCGTCGAGTGCGTCGTCGACCGTCGGTAAAGCAGCAAAATCCTTGGCTGCCACGATCGCGCGTCTGCGCATTTCACGGTTTTCCAATCCATCCATGATCGCAGCCCGAAGCGAAGGCAAGTTGTCGCCCGAAACCGAGATGCACAATCCGGCCGACGCAAGACACCGGGCATTGTCGGGTTGATCGGCGAAGAGCGGAACAACGACCATCGGCATACCGGCAGCCAATCCTCCAAGGACAGTGCCCGAACCGCCATGGCAGACCATGAGCTCTGCGTGTTCGAATATTTCTGCCTGCGGGACGAAATCTCGGACGACGACATTGTCGGGGACGCTTGGGAGCAGATCATGCGGCGCGTTTTTTCCCGTAGTTAGAAGGACCGATACCGGCAAGTCGGCAACGGCATCGACGCTGGCTGCATAGACATGTCTTGTGCGATCTTCACCGGCGGTCACGGTGCCGAAGGTCATATAGACCAAAGGCTTGCCGCCGGACGGCAGCCATTCGGGACGCCCTGTGGTCAAGGTCGCAGGCGGAACAAAGGTTCTGAAACGGAAAGGCTCTTGGCTATTGATCCGGGGAGTGTCATCCAGAACCCTTGGATGAGCACTGAAGGCTGGTTCATCCCGCAGATAACCGCCACCGGTGGGCGACAAGGAAACGAGGGACCGTAGCGCGTCCATCTCCTCGGTGTAGTTCGTGGCGATGGATTCCTCGGACTCGCCGTTCACGATCTCGAACCGCACATGCCGGATGCCAAGTTTCTCTGCCACGATCAGCCCTGAGAACTCGGTGGATTCGCGCAGAATCAGGTCTGGGCGCCAGATGGTCAATTCATCCAACAATCCGGGCAGGAAGTTTCGCGCCAGGATCCCCATGAAGAACTCTGACATGAAAAACTTTCCGACTTTTTCGCGCGGCACGCTGTTGGCGCGTTCGTTCAACGCCTCCCGTTCCGCATCGCTCGGCCCTTTCAGGACTAGGTGACCGAAGCCATGCTTGGCGATTTCCTCGCCAAGATCGGGGAGAGCCGCGACTCTTACTTCGTGGCCTCTTGCCTGCAATCCCTTCGCGAAAGGCAACATGGGGGTGAAGTGGCTCAAAAGCTTGTTGGTTGTGACAAGAATACGCACGAAAATCCCTAACCTGTTGCCGAACATTGATATTTTGGCGATTTTTCGAGCCTAGACGAGTTCCGCCTCGCTGTCTCGAAAGAACCTGTTCGCTCGGTGGACCTGGTGTGATGGCCCCAGACGAGCCGTTGTCGACACCGTTCGAGCCACGTTCGGGGATGTCTTTGCTATCACTCTCCGATCTCAGGCCAATACTGCACGCGTGGCCAAACTCATACGTGTCTGTCCTTGGAAGAAACGACCGATTTAGGCGATCCCCAAATGCGATCTTTCGCGCAGACGCTGCGAAAGCTGGCTATGTCCACATAACAGAAGCTCAGCCCAACCTCTCCCCCATCAGCCAAACCCCAGTCACCGCCCGGTCATCGCCCATCATGATCGTCGGGAAAACCGCCTCCCAGATGTCCGATGCCTGTGCGCTGCGTTGGGCGATGGCAGGGGTTGATCCCAGATCGAGCGTGATGAAATCCGCCTCAGACCCCGGGGCCAGCGTCCCCACCCGGTCCGCGATCCGCAAGGACCGGGCAGAGCCTTCGGTCGCCAGCCACAGCAAGGCCGATGGGTGCAGCGCCACGCCGCGCAGTTGCGCCACCTCGTAGGCCGCCGCCATCGTGCGCAGCATCGAAAAGGACGACCCGCCGCCGGTATCGGTGGCAAGCCCCACGCGCTGCCCTTCGGCCACCAGACCCGACATGTCGAATAGCCCCGACCCGATAAAGGTGTTCGATGTCGGGCAATGCACCAGAGCCGCCCCAACCTCGCGTAGACGGTCGCGTTCGCGCGGTTCCAGATGGATCGCGTGGCCGTAGAGACCATTGGCCCCCAGCAACCCATGCGCCTCGTAGGTATCCAGATAATCCCGCGCCTCGGGGTAGAGCCCGCGCACCCAGGCGATCTCGTCAGTCTGTTCGCTCAGATGGGTCTGCATCAGGCAATCCGGGTGTTCGGCCCACAATGTGCCCAGCGCGGACAGTTGTTCTGGCGTCGAGGTGGGCGAGAAGCGCGGCGTGATCACGTAAGACGCCCTGCCCTGCCCCTGCCATCGCTCCGAAAGCGCCTTGCTGTCGTCATAGGCTGATTGCGCGGTATCGTGTAGACCGTCAGGCGCGTTGCGGTCCATGCAGGTCTTGCCGCCCAGCACCCGCATGCCGCGCGCGGCGGCTGCCGTAAAATAGGCGTCCACGCTTTCCGGGTGGATCGTGCAATAGCTGCACATGGTCGTGGTGCCATGCGAGAGAGCCAGATCCAGGTACCGCCCCGCGATCTCGGCGGCGTAACCGGCATCGCCGAACTTCATCTCCTCGGGGAAGGTATAGGTGTTGAGCCAGTCGATCAGTCGCTTGCCCCAGCTCGCGATCATGGCGGTTTGCGGGTAATGCACATGCGCATCGATGAAGCCCGGCAGGATCAGCGCCTGCCCGTGATCCTCGACCGCCGCCTGCGGGTACTGGCGGCGCAAATCATCCGCCGTGCCGCGCGCCTTTACATACCCCCCCTGCACCGCGATCCCCCCACGCGAGTCGTGATGGGCGACGTCCGGACCGTCGATCATGGGATTGCCGCTGAACCAGAGCGACTGGCCAAGATGAAGTGTGATCTCTGACATGAAATGCCCTTTTTGACACTGGCTCTGTAAACCTATCTCCAGATGCAGAGTTGGTAAATCACGCGGACGCTCTGTTTTCTCCCGAGCCGATTGCGTAAAGGTGGGACACAGCGCGCAGCAAGGGGGCAAGATGACCGAAGATCAAACCATCGAGGCACCCGAGGTCGAAGACACGGAAGACGCCTACAGCCTCGACCGCAAGGCGGTGGCGCAAATCCTCTTCGCCGTAGACCGCGGCGATCGGGAACAGCTGGTCGCGCTCATGGACCCCCTTCACCCGGCTGACATCGCTGACCTTCTGGAACAGATCAACGCCTTTGACCGGATGCGGCTGATCAAGCTCTACGACAAGGAATTCGACGGGGACATCCTGTCGGAACTCGATGAGTCGATCCGCGACGAGGTCATAAGCATCCTCTCGCCACAGGTGCTGGCCGATGCGGTAAGGGACCTGAACAGCGATGACGTGGTCGATCTTCTCGAGGATCTGGACCAGCCGCAGCAGGACGCGATTCTCGACGCGCTTGAAGACAGCGACCGGGTCGCGGTGCAGCAATCGCTGACCTATCCGGAATACTCTGCTGGCCGCCTGATGCAGCGCGAGGTGGTGATGGCCCCCGAGCACTGGAATGTCGGTGAGGCCATTGATTTCCTGCGCAATTCCGACGATCTGCCGGATCAGTTCTACCACATCGTTCTGGTCGATCCGCGCCTGCGCCCGGTGGGCAATGTCACGCTGGGCAAGCTCATGGGATCGCGCCGCGAGGTGATGCTGCAATCGCTGGTCGAAGACACGTTCCATGTGATCCCAGTGACACAATATGAAGGCGATGTCGCCTATGCGTTCAACCAGTACCACCTGATCTCTGCCCCCGTCGTCGATGAAAACGAACGGTTGGTCGGCGTCATCACCATCGACGATGCAATGGCGGTGCTGGACGAAGAACACGAGGAAGACGTGCTGCGTCTGGCGGGTGTGGACAGTGAAAGCTCACTCTCGGACCGGGTGGCCGAAACCACCAAGCGGCGCTTTCCGTGGCTTTTGGTCAACCTGATCACGTCCATCCTCGCCAGCCTTGTGATCGCGCAATTCGAAGACGCAATCGCCACCATCGTCGCGCTGGCGGTGCTGATGCCCATCGTGGCGTCGATGGGCGGCAACGCGGGCACCCAGTCGCTCACCGTTGCGGTGCGGGCGCTCGCCACCAAGGATTTGACCGGATCGAACGTCTGGCGGGTGATCCGACGCGAAGTGCTGGTGGGCCTGATCAACGGATTGGCCTTTGCCCTGATCATGGGGCTCGTCGGGTATGTCTGGTTCGGCTCTATGGCGCTGGGAGGCGTCATCGCCGCCGCAATGGTGATCAACCTGATCGTCGCGGGCCTTGCGGGCACAGGCATCCCGATTGTGCTTGAAAAAATGGGCATCGACCCTGCGCTGGCCTCGGGGGCCTTTGTGACCACGGTCACGGACGTTGTGGGCTTCTTTGCCTTCCTCGGTCTGGCCGTGGTGGTGCTGCTGTGACGCTGGAAGAGCGCAAGGCCGCTGCCCGAAAAGCCGCCTTCGCCCGCCGTAAACTGGCGCATGAGGCGGGACATCGAGGGGCGGCGGGCCATCTGAGCGAAGTGCTGGCAGGCTATCGCGGTGTGCCCGTGTCCGGTTACCTGCCTATTCGAACCGAGATCGACCCCCTGCCCGCCATGGCTGAGGCTGCTGCACACGGGCTTGTGGGCGTGCCGGTGATCCGGGGCGCAGGACAGCCTTTGGTCTTTTCGCAATGGGAACCCGACTGCGCCTTGGTCGACGGCCCGTTCGGTGCCTCTGTGCCTGCGGTAGAACGGCTAATCACCCCCGAAGTGCTGATCGTCCCGCTGGTCGCCTTTTCCCGCGCGGGCGGGCGTTTGGGCTATGGCGGCGGGTTCTACGACCGCACGCTCGAAGGCCTCCGCGTCCAGCGCCCCACCTTGGCCATCGGTTTCGCCTATGCCGCGCAAGAGGCCAACGACCTGCCTCTTGAGCCGACGGACCAGCCGCTCGACCTGATCGTGACCGAGCGGGAGGTTATCGAGATCGGAACGTAATCCCTGACGAAAGGCGTTCTATTCCGAATATCCAGCGTGGTCCGCGCGATACTGGAAACGCGCGGACCACTGTATCAAAAACTCGGAAATTCAAGATTTCGCCAGTACTTCCGTATCAAAGAATGCTGAATTTGAGCTGGCATGCTCTGCGTTCTGTATTCGTTTCCGTTGGTTTCCAAGATCAGAAAATCTTCATAATTCTTATCAAGTATATTGTTCCAGGCGCCAAAACCTGCGACCAGGTTGACGCCCCACAAGTCCCGTAAGCAGCGCATCAATGGGAGATCTTGACCAGCATCGCAGGCACGCACAGCAACCCAGGCGCCCCGCGCGAAATGACGTGTCAGTTCCCCCAATTTGTTCCGAAAACGTGGGAAACTGGAAATGGTCAAAGCATCTCCATTTCGGAATGCATCGCCAAAACGGATAGAGTCACTAGTTCCGTGCGATTGTATGTGCAGGATTCCTATCTTCCGTCCGAAAAGAACAGCAATGACCCGATCGACGAATTGATCGATCGATGAGTAGACAACATAGCCACCCCCAACTGCAGTCTTAAGCACTTCCCAAACGCCAGTACGATCGTAAAGGTCGGCAGCTACGATCTCCAAACCAGACGGGGCTTCCGCCTGAGGTGGAGGCAAGTTCGGAAGTGTGGCTATTTCTGACCCCGAGGCAGTTCCGCCCGAACGCGTGGTCGGGTCATATAGATCGGGTGCGAAATACAGTGTCTCACCCCGGATTATTCGATTCTTGTCTGTGATCGGTTCGATTTCGGTTAATTTGCTGGGCAATCCTTTGGCCAGAAGATTTGCCCGCCCGAAGACGTTGAGTTGGTTGAAGTCATCATAAAGTATCTTTGAATAAAGGCTCAGGCTGTGTCCTGCCTCAACCAGTAGCGAGGCACCCTGAAGCATGATTTTTAGTTTCAGCGACCCACGCGTGTATTCAACAAAGTCTGGCCCGTACAGTTCATTTGCGGTTATCTTGGGCCACGGGTTGGGCCAATCACTCCTCACAGACACTCAAATATTCCCCATTTAATCTTTACAAAAATCCGGTCGCTTCAAAAAGCGAACGGCAGAGGTTCAATCGCTTGCAGGATCGATCAAATCTATGGTCTTGCAAAATAGCAAGATTTTTCATTGCTCGTCAGAGGTGACAATAGGACGTTTTCAAAGTGAAGATAGGCTTTAAGCGTAGT